>NVVU01000012.1 GCA_002733485.1 Robiginitomaculum sp. | reverse complement strand
AGATAATGCGGTGAGCGATCACGGGCCTGACCAAGCTTTTTCAGCCGTTCTTGTGTTGGTTCATCAAGGCGCAGGCCAACCGTTGTGCTTGCCATTGTGGTTCTCGCAGATAACTATGTTGCACAAAGTATAACATAAGTTTCTGACAGGGGCAATTCGCCTAACTCCATCCTTCGACAAGCTCAGGATGAGGGCAATAAAAGTGCTAATCGGTGCGCTTATAAATCAAACAGCAGGCGTTCGGGGTCTTCCAGGCATTCCTTGACCCGCACAAGGAAGGTCACGGCGCCTTTGCCATCCACCACGCGGTGATCATAAGACAGCGCCAGATACATCATCGGCCGGATAACCACTTCGCCATTCACCGCCATCGGGCGTTCCTTGATGGCGTGCATACCCAAAATGCCGCTTTGCGGCGCATTCAGGATCGGCGTAGACATGAGCGAGCCATAAACCCCGCCATTGGTGATGGTAAATGTCGCGCCCATCATATCAGCCATGGTAATTTTACCGCTACGGGCCTTTTTACCCATGGTGGCAATGCCCAGCTCGATCTGGTCCATGCTCAGTATATCGCAATCACGAATGACCGGCACCACCAGCCCCTTGTCGATACCTACGGCAACGCCAATATCGTAATGGTTTTTATATATCAGGTCCTGGCCATCCAGCTCGGCATTAACCTCGGGCACGTCTTTAAGTGCCGTTACGCAGGCTTTGACGAAAAACGACATAAAGCCCAGTTTAATGCCGTGTTTTTTAGCAAAAAGATCTTTGTATTTGGCCCGCGACGCCATAATGGCGCTCATGTCCACCTCGTTAAAGGTGGTTAGCATGGCCGCCGTGTTCTGGGCCTCTTTCAGACGCTTGGCGATGGTCTGACGCAAGCGGGACATGCGCACGCGCTCTTCGCGAGGGCCAGTATCGCGCGGCGCTGCGGCTGGGGCCGGGGCCGGGGCCGCCGAAGCCGCCAGGGCATCGCCCTTGGTGATCCGTCCGCCTTTGCCTGTGCCCGTAACCTGTGCCGGGTCCACACCTTTTTCCGCCATCACGCGCGTCGCCGATGGCATGGCCATGGGGGCATTCGATGATGGGGCCGCAGCCGGTGCTGATGGTGCCGGTTCAGGCGTTGGTGCAGATGCGGGGGCTTTGCTTGCTGCCTTGGCGCTTGCGCCTTCTTCCAGTACCGCCAGCACAACGCCGATTTCCACTTCATCGCCTTCGGCGGCAGCAATTTTGCTAATTACCCCATCGGCAGGGGCGCTGATCTCCAGCGAAACCTTGTCGGTTTCCAGCTCCACCAGAAGGTCATCTTTTTTAACCGCATCGCCTTCGCTAACTTTCCAGTCGGCGACAATGGCTTCGCTCACGCTTTCGCCCAGAACGGGGACAACAATATCGGTCATGATGTTTTTTCCAGTGTTAGGGCTTCATCCATAAAGGCGGCAAGTTCGGCCAGATGCTGGCCCATAGTGCCGGTTGCGGTGGAGGCCGAAGCATGTCGACCCGCATAATGGGGGCGACGCACGCGGGCCTTGATCTTGTTTAAAACCCATTCCAGATTGGGTTCCATAAAGTTCCAGGCCCCCATATTTTTGGGTTCTTCCTGACACCAGACCATGTCGGCGTTTTTAAAGCGCGAAAGCTCGGTAATCAGGGATTTGGCGGGAAAGGGGTAGAGCTGTTCCACGCGCATCAGGTAAATATTATCCAGCACACGTTTTTCGCGTTCCTCGAACAGGTCATAATAAACCTTGCCCGAACACAGAACCACGCGCTTGATATCCTTGTCCGCACAGAGGTTCACCTCGGCGCGGCGCGCCTTGATCTGCGCATCATCCCAGAGCACCCTGTGAAAGGATGACCGCGCACCCAGCTCGCCAAGGTCTGAAACACAGCGTTTATGGCGCAGCAAGGATTTGGGCGTCATCAGGATCAGCGGTTTGCGAAACTTGCGATGGATTTGTCGGCGTAAAATATGAAAATAGTTTGCCGGCGTGGTGCAATTGGCCACCTGCATATTATCCTGCGCGCACAATTGCAGATAGCGTTCCAGCCGCGCCGAAGAGTGCTCTGGCCCCTGCCCCTCATAGCCGTGCGGCAATAGCATAACCAGACCGGACATGCGCAGCCATTTACGCTCCCCCGCCGAGATAAACTGATCCACAATCATCTGCGCGCCATTGGCAAAGTCGCCAAATTGCGCCTCCCACAGGGTCAGCGTGTTTGGTACGGTCAGCGAATACCCATATTCAAAGCCCAGCACCGCCTCTTCGGACAGAAGCGAATCGATCACCTCGAAACTGCCTTGATCTTCACTGATATGGTGCAAAAAAGTATAGCGCTCTTCGGTATTTTGATCGATGGCGCGGCTGTGGCGCTGGCTAAATGTGCCCCGGCCGCTGTCCTGGCCGGAAAGGCGCACTGGAAAACCCTCATCAACCAAAGTGGCAAAGGCCATCATTTCAGCACTGGCCCAGTCCAGCCCCTTGCCGGTATCAATCGCCTTGCGGCGCGCGCCAATAACCCGGGCCAGGGTTTTATGAACCGCAAAATTCTCTGGAAAACCAGTAACCTTGTCGCCCAGTTTTTTTAAACGCTGTTGCGACACCCCGGTGCGGCCACGGCGTTCCTCGCCGTCCGGGGCAACCCCCAGGCCTGACCATTCCCCATCCAGCCAGTCTGCCTTTTTAGGYTCATGRGTTTTGCCGCGTTCGAATTCGGCATCCAGAAAGGTCTCAAATTCAGAAACCCAGTTCGCTATTTCCTCAGGCGTGATCACGCCTTCCTCAATCAGGCGCTTCTCGTACAAGGTGCGCGTGGTCGGATGGTTCTTGATATGGCGATACATGATCGGTTGGGTAAAAGAGGGATCATCGCCCTCATTATGGCCAAAGCGACGATAACAGAACATATCAATAACCGCATCGACACCAAATTTCTGGCGAAACTCCGTCGCGATTTTRGCYGCATAAACTACGGCTTCGGGATCATCACCGTTTACATGAAACACCGGCGGTTGCACCATCAGGGCAATGTCGGTGGGATAGGGCGACGAGCGCGAGAAATGCGGCGCTGTGGTAAAGCCGATCTGGTTATTGACCACAATATGAATAGTACCGCCGGTGCAATGACCGACCAGGCCCGACATGGCAAAACATTCGGCTACAATGCCCTGGCCGGCAAAGGCGGCATCGCCATGCAACAGAATAGGCATCACATGGGTGCGATCAGTATGGCCATCATCGGGGGCGGTGGGTTCCTGCTTGGCGCGAGCCTTGCCCAGCACAACCGGGTTTACGGCCTCCAGATGAGATGGATTGGCGGTTAGCGACAAATGCACCGTATTACCATCAAAGGCACGATCTGAAGACGCCCCCAAATGGTATTTCACATCGCCCGAAGCATAATCATCTGCGCCCCAGCTATGGCCGCCGGCAAATTCGTTGAACACCTGATGATAGGGCTTGCCCATTACCGCCGTCAGCACATTAAGGCGGCCCCGGTGCGGCATGCCCAGCACTATTTCGTTCACGCCCAGCGCGCCGCCGCGTTTTATGATCTGTTCCATGGCCGGAACCAGCGATTCACCGCCATCGATGCCAAAACGCTTGGTGCCGGGGTAGCGTTTGTGCAAAAACTTCTCAAAGCTTTCGGTTTCGATCAGTTTGTGCAAAATTGCTTTGCGCCCTTCAGGGGTAAAGTGAATTTCCTTATCTTTGCCCTCAATGCGTTGTTGCACCCATGACTTTTGCTCCGGGTTGGAAATATGCATGAATTCAATGGCAAAGGTGCCGCAATAGGTGCGGCGCAAAATCTCCAGCATCTGGCGCGGCGTGGCGGTTTCCAGCCCCATCACATGGTCGATAAAAATTTCCCGATCCATATCACCTTCGTCAAAGCCATAACTGACCGGGTCCAGCTCAGGCCAGGGCCCGCGTTTCTCCAGATGCAAGGGATCAAGATCGGCGGCCAAATGCCCACGGATCCGATAGGCACGGATCATCATCAACGCCCGGATACTGTCCAGTGTGGCAGCGCGGATATCGGCTTCGCTGGCGCCGGGTCTGCGCGATTTAATCTTGTCCGCAACCACCGCTTCGTCCGACCAGTCAGAGGTCAGGGCAGAAGTCAGCTCACCATTAGACTCGACCGGCCAATCCTTGCGCTCCCATGAAGGGCGCGCCGCCGCGTTCTCCCCATGGGTGCGAAAATAGGCCTGCCAGTCCTCGGGCACACTCATCGGGTCGGCGGCAAAACGCGCCGCCATCATTTCCAGATAATGCGTGTTGGTACCGGATAGAAAATCGGGATCAGCCATGGCAGATTACCTTTTCTAGCCTTTGAGGACCTCAACCAGGGTCGAGCCGAGCGCCGCCGGTGAGGGTGAAACCGTAACGCCGGCAGATTTTAACGCCTCGATCTTGTCCTCGGCACCGCCTTTACCGCCCGAAACAATGGCACCGGCATGGCCCATGGTCCGCCCGGGAGGGGCCGTGCTACCAGCAATAAAGCCAACCACAGGTTTTTTAATTTTGGAGTGCTTCAAAAAGTCCGCCGCGTCTTCTTCGGCTGAGCCGCCAATCTCGCCAATCATGACGATGGATTCAGTCTCCGGATCAGCCAGGAACATTTCCAGGCAATCAATAAAGTTGGTGCCGTTCACCGGGTCCCCACCAATACCGATACAGGTGCTTTGCCCCAACCCCACCGCAGTGGTCTGGCCCACAGCCTCATAGGTCAGCGTGCCCGAGCGCGAAACCACACCCACGGAGCCGCGCATATGAATATGGCCCGGCATAATGCCGATTTTACATTCACCCGGCGTGATCACACCCGGGCAGTTTGGCCCGACAAGGCGGGTGGAAGAGCCACATAAAGCGCGCTTGACCTTGACCATATCCAGCACCGGAATGCCTTCGGTAATACACACCACCAGTGCGATCTCGGCGGCAATAGCCTCGGCAATGGCATCGGCGGCAAAGGGCGGCGGCACATAAATCACGCTGGCAGTAGCGCCGGTGGCCTCTTTTGCGCCCAAGACCGTGTTGAACACTGGCAGACCGATATGTTCGGAGCCGCCTTTACCGGGCGTAACCCCGCCAACCATTTGCGTGCCATAGGCCAACGCCTGCTCGGTATGAAAAGTGCCGTTTTTGCCCGTAAGGCCCTGCACAATGACTTTGGTGTTTTTATCAACGAGAACAGACATTTATGCAGCCTCCTTTACGGCGGCGACAATTTTTTTCGCAGCATCATCAAGATCATCGGCAGAGATCACATTCAGCCCGGAATTGGCAATGATCTCTTTGCCGCGTTTAACATTTGTGCCTTCAAGGCGCACCACCAGAGGCACCTTCAGGCCCACCTCCTGCACGGCGGTGATGACGCCCTCGGCGATCACGTCACAGCGCATAATGCCGCCAAAAATGTTGACCAATATGCCCTTCACTTGAGGGTCAGAGGTAATAATTTTAAAGGCGGCGGTGACTTTTTCCGCCGTCGCGCCACCGCCCACATCCAGAAAATTTGCCGGCTCGGAGCCATAAAGCTTGATAATGTCCATGGTCGACATGGCCAGTCCTGCGCCATTGACCATACAGCCAATTTGCCCGTCCAGCGCGATATAAGAGAGGTCGTATTTGGCCGCTTCCAGCTCTTTGGGGTCTTCTTCGCTTTCGTCGCGCAGCTCCAGTATGTCCGGATGGCGATAAAGCGCATTGCCATCAAAACCCATTTTAGCGTCCAGGCAGATCAGATCATCTGCCCCGGTGAGCACCAGCGGATTAATTTCCAGCAGGCTCATATCCTTGTCGGTGAACGCCTTATAGAGAATACCGGCCAGCTTGCCAGCCTGTTTGGCGGCACCGCCCGAAAGCTTCAGCGCCCGCGCCACGGCACGGCCATGATGGGGCATAATCCCGGTGGCCGGGTCGATGCTGAAGGTGATGATTTTTTCCGGTGTTTTTGCCGCCACATCTTCGATATTCATGCCGCCTTCGGTGGAGACCACAAAGGCCACTTGGGATTTTTCCCGGTCCACCAGCATGGAAAGATAAAATTCCAAGGCGATATCGGCACCATCTTCGATATAAAGACGGCGTACTAATTTACCCGCCGGGCCGGTCTGGTGTGTGATCAGTGTCATGCCCAAAATAGCTTCGGCATGTTCTCGCACTTCATCAATACTTTTGGCGATTTTGACGCCGCCGCCCTTGCCTCGTCCACCGGCGTGGATCTGTGCCTTGACCACATAAATGGGTCCGGGCAGTTTTTTGGCCGCCTCTACGGCTTCATCAACGGAAAAAACGGGGTGGCCTTGCGGTACCGGCGCACCAAAACCGCTTAGGACAGCTTTAGCCTGATATTCATGAATGTTCATGGAGCCTCTCGGAGTAATGCGAATGACAGCAAATCAAAATGGTGCACCCAATCTGGTGCAAATATGGTAAACAGATCCTTAGCGTGTAGGCATATTCCGTATCTTCAGCAATATGCATTTCAGCTTTATATGCTCTTTTTGAGCATTAATGGAAATGCTATCATTCAAACCGCTCTTTTTGATGAATAAGGCCAATATTGCTCCTTATCTCATTTTGGCCATGTTCCTCGTTAAAACAGAGTTT
The DNA here is from genome assembly GCA_002733485.1 of Robiginitomaculum sp. Lineage (GTDB taxonomy): Bacteria > Pseudomonadota > Alphaproteobacteria > Caulobacterales > Maricaulaceae > Robiginitomaculum_B. The sequence continues at coordinate 40,506 of NVVU01000012.1, read as the reverse complement.
CGGGTGGGGCATTGCACAAATGCAGGAACAGATTATGATCAAAAATTCCGTTATTATTCTACTAGTTGGCGGCTTGGCACTTTCGGCCTGTGCCACCAAGCGCTATGGCCGGATGCAGCCGCTTTCCGAGGTTGAAAAGCAAAACTATACCTGCCGTGAAATTGCTATTGAGATCAGCAAGGTCGAGTCATTTCAAAAACAAATCACTGATGGCACCAAGACCAACACCAAATCTATCGCTGGTGTTATTGGTGATCTGGGTATTGGCAATACGCAGGAAAAGCACGCCGCCCGCAGAACGGCAAATGATCGCCTGAAAGAGCTACAGGCCCTCAACGCCGGTAAAAACTGCGCTGCTTAAGCGAAATTGACAAGTCATCTTTGCCGGGATTACTCACACGGCAGAGATGGCTATTTTTTCCTGCTGGAAAACCGCAAAAATTTCTGCACCACCTCGTCATAAACATSACGCTTCCATGGAATTATTTTTTGCGGCGCGTCTTCCAGTTTGACCCATTTCCAGGCATCAAACTCGGGTGGCTGATGCGCATCCAGATGAAAATCTGTATCCTTGCCCAAAAATTTAAAGGCAAACCATTTTTGCTTTTGGCCATTCCACAAGAGACGCTTATTGGGGGCCTGCCCCACATCTTCGGGAAAGTCATAGGCCAGCCAGCCTTTGATTTTACCTATTTTCTTGACCAGATCCGGGGACACACCGGTTTCTTCAGCCATCTCTCTAATGGCGGCGGCCAGCGGCTTTTCGCCCTCATCAATGCCACCTTGGGGAAATTGCCAGACATGCCTGCCCTGGCTGTTGGCACGGCGGCCCATCCATACCCTGCCTTGCCGGTTGAACAACACTACCGCCGCATTGGGCCGGTGTTGCTGTAATTCTTTTTTCTTACGTTTGATCATCGTCACGCTATGTTTCTAATGACCGGAACTGGCAACCATTTTAGCGGCGTCTTCGGCGGGGCGCTCTATGCGCGCATTGCCATTGCGAGCGCGCAGCACCGCCGATGCGGGAACCAGCACATAGCCTTTCATATCTACCGTCTCGGTCCAGACTTTCAGCCGTTCCATGGTAATGGGCCAGGAGAACCCGGCACCCAGAGCCGTGCCGTTTTGAATGGCAATCGCCTCCAGATGCAATAACTGTTCATCTATGGCGGTGGATGAAGGCTCGGTATCTATAATCCGGTCTGCTGTGGTCCAGCGCAAATGCTCTGTATTGGCAACATTGCTAAGCGAGGAACGCCGGGCCTCGCCATCATAAATAAAATCCACGCCGCGCTGGCGCAATTGTCGTAAAACCGGGGCCAGAGCGGATTCGGAGGCGGTAAATTTGGACCCCATATAGTTGGTCACGGCAAAATACCCCCATGCGCGACTGAGCAGCCATTCCAGGCGGCGGGTGTTTTCTGCGGCGCTGACCGTTGCCAGCAAGGTTTGCGGCCCCGGATCATTTTGCGGATAATCAAAAGGCTCCATCGGCAGTTCCAGCATCACCTCATGACCCGCAGCGCGGGCCTGATTGATCCAGTCCTGCAAATCACGAGTATAGGGCACAAAAGATAGCGTCACCTGGGGCGGCAGATCATTGATGGCAGCCAGTGTGGTAGATTTTTTCAAGCCCAGCCCTCCAACAATCAACGCAATGGCGGGCGACTTTGCCGGCAATTTGAAAGGCCGCGCATAGACGTCGGCCGGACGTCGGCCATCAGCAGCGATCATTGGTAACATTCCGCCCGGGCCGGGTTCGACCAGTGCCGCATCGGGCGCAGGTCCATGGCTGCTGGAGGCCAGAGTAATGGCTGCGGGCTTTTTTATACCATGAGCATTATGACCCACCCCCGGGTCGTCCACCCCCGGCAATCTTGGTTCATGCCCGGCGATTTGTATAATGGGTTCTGGCGTTTCACCATGGCTGTTTTCTGCACGTAAATTCTCTGCCAATGAGGCCGTTTGGCCAACCGGCGGAATGGCCAGCACATAATTAACCTGACCGGCACTGGCATCGCCAAACACCAGCACCCGCAACAGGCCTAACAAAAGAACGCTGCCCAATATCCCCGTGCCCAAAACATGGGGATTAACCCGGGGCAGGTCGGGCATTGAAAGTTTATTCAAAAGACTAATGCTGATTGCCATAACGATCCGCTCACCAAAACATGGTTAACGAATAGCTATAGGCGGTTAAGAAAGCGGTAACAGCGGCCAGAAAGAAATGGCTAGCCAGCGTTGGCCAGCAACTTACCGCTCAGCACCATTTTACCAAGAATTTCCTTGGCCCGCTCCAACTGATAATCCTTGTCCTTTGGATAGTCCTCCGGGGGCATTTCAACGGCAGTAACCTCTTTTTCTTCCGTCTTGCCGTCTTTCAGGGCTTCTTCTTTCTTGTGAATTTCCAGCTCATTTTTCAAGGCATGAGGAAGATCGGCTTCGGTGATCCGGTCCACCGGTTTTTCACGGCGCTCGGCGGCGATTTCGATGTCCGGTTTGATGCCAGTCGCCTGAATGGAACGCCCGGACGGGGTGTAATACCGCGCCGTAGTCAGGCGCAAGGCACCATTGCGGCCACCGTTCAGCGGAATAACAGTTTGTACTGAACCTTTACCAAAGGAGGTGGTGCCAATCAGCGTGGCCCGTYTACGGTCCTGCAAGGCACCGGCCACAATTTCCGAAGCTGAGGCGCTGCCGCCATTGATCAGAACCACCACAGGCATGTTGGTTACGCGCGAGCCGCGCCGAGCGTTATAACGCTCGATATCATCGGGATCACGGCCACGAGTGGAAACCACCTCGCCGCCATCCAGAAAGGCGTCGGATACGGCAATGGCCTGATCCAGCAGACCACCGGGATCATTGCGCAGATCCAGAATGATGCCACGCAGATTATCGCCCAGTTCGTCGTTCAAGCCATCAAAGGCCTTGTCCAGCAGATCATCGGTATTCTCGTTAAACGTGGCGACACGGATATAACCCAGATCATCGCCCTCGACCCGCCAGGTGACGGAACGCACAGTGATAACCGCCCGTACAATTTCAATTTCCAGCGGCTCATCAACGCCTTTTCGTGCAATGCTTAGCGTAATGGGTGCCCCGGCAGGGCCACGCATCTTATCGATGGAATCGTCCAGCGATTCGCCGATAATGGATTTGCCGTTAATGCCGGTAATGTAATCACCGGGCTTGATGCCAGCTTTTTGTGCCGGTGTATCATCAATGGGGGACACCACTTTGACCACGCCGCGCTCGGTGGTGACCTCAATGCCAAGACCACCATATTCGCCGCTGGATTGCACCTGCATATCGCGAAAGCTTTCCGGTGGCATATAGCTTGAATGCGGATCCAGCGAACTGAGCATGCCCTGAATGGCCGCTTCGACCAGATCCGGGCCATCGGTTTCGGTAACATAGTCGGCTTTGACCCGATTCAGGATGTCGCCCATCAGGCCCAGTTCCTGAAATGTTGCCCGATTGCCCGATTCGGCTGAGGCCATCGTAAAGGTCAGCCCCACACCACCGGCCAGCAAGCCTGCTGCTGCTACCAACACCAAAGAGATATACCGCATATTATTCACCTTCTCATAAGCTGACCGGTTCTATTCAAGACCTGGGCCACTCGTTATGGGACACTATGGCCTCCATCAGCATTTTTCTCAAGCCAAGGTGCCGGATCAATGGATCGGCCATCTTTCTGGAACTCAAGATAAAGCTCCGGCACCGGCCTGGATCGATCCGCCAGTTCACCCACTGGCTCACCCGCAAGAACAAGCTGATCAGATACTACGTAAGAGCGCTCTAATCCTGCGATAATGATATGGTAACCATTCCCGACGCTAAGGATCAAGAGACGACCCAGATTTCTAAACAGCCCGGAATATAAAATACGCCCGTCAAAAGGCACCGTAACCTGGGCACCCCGGCGTGCCTGGATGACCAGACCGGACCGGCGCGGCTTGTCCTTTGCCTTGCCAAAAGCATAGGCAATTTTGCCTTTCACGGGCAATCGCAACAGCCCGCGACTGTCCGCAAAACGTGCCGTTGGCGCGATAAACGGGCCCTCAGGCAACACTGTGTCCGGTCTGGGTTTGCGCCGTGGGCCAAGACGCTCAGCGGAATTATCCGGCGACAAACGTGCCGGTTTTTTGCGCGGTGAAAAGCGGCTGGCTGCGGCTTCCAGCTGACCGATCAGTTCACGTAAGTTTGATGCCTGCGCCGCCAATGCCTTTGCCTCGCGGTCGGCATTGCGGGCATCTTTGCGTAAAGAACGCTCCAGCCTTTGACGTTGATCGAGCAGGTTTTTCAGGGCCTTGGTGCTGACTTTCAAGGCTTCGCCTTGCGTGCGCAGGCGTATCTTTTCCTCGTTAATGCCGGTTCGCACATTATCCAGCTTTGCCAGGGTTTGCGATAATCTGTCGGCACGCGCTTTCAGCTCTGGCGCGGCGCTGGAAAGCAATAATGCCGCTCGCGCCGCCTCGGTCACATCATGGGGGGACACGGCCAGTGCCGGCGGGTGGTTCATGCCKGTGCGCTCCAGCGCTGCCAGCAAATCCATCAGGGCGGCCCGCTCCCCGTCCAGCTTGCTCAAAATGGCCTTTTCCTGAAAGGTAAGGGTTTCCAGCCGTGCCTCGGTATCGTTCAGCGCCTGCCTGTGCGCCTCCCGTTTGGCACCCAGTGCAATGAGTTGTTGTTGCAGGCCCGCAATTTCGGCGCGCACCTGTGCCGAGCTTTTGCGCAAATTGCTGGCACGCTGCTCTGCCCGTTCATGTTGTTTGTCCAGCCGTTCGGCGGTATCGCGGCCCGGGGCCTCCTGAGCCAAAATCGGTGCCGCCATGGCCAGAAACAAAATGACAGAAATGCTGCGCTTCACGTCTAGCTCCTACCCCTCCCGGTGATAGGGCGATTGTGCCAATATGGAAAGGGCGCGGTAAATCTGTTCGGCGGCCATAATGCGCACCAGCCGGTGTGGCCAGGTCCATGCCCCAAAACGCAACACCGCCGCCGCGCCATTTCGCATGTCATGGCTCCAGCCATCGGCCCCGCCGATCAGTAAACTGGCATGGGCGTTCCCCTCATCGCGCCAGCGGGCCAAAAGACGGCTAAACGCGGCGGAGCTGATATCCTTGCCCCGTTCATCCAGCACAATGCGCATGGTGCCTGCGGGCAGTGCGGACAAAACCTGGGTGCTGATCGCGCCCTTGTCGGGTTTTCCCCCGGGGTGATATTCCACCAGATCAATGCCGGGAAAACCCAGACCACGGCCAAGAGTGGCCGCGCGGGTGATATAATCATCTGCCAGATTTTTTTCAGGCCCGGCGCGCAAACGCCCAACCACACCCAGCGTTAGCTTCATTGAGGGTCCAGAGCGGCAGACCACATTTTTTCAAGATTATAGAATTCGCGCACTTCAGGGCGAAACAAATGCAGGATCACATCACCGGCATCAATCAGCACCCAGTCACAGGCCGGCTGGCCTTCGACCTCGACACGGCCAAGCCCTTCGGCTTTCAGGGTACGCAACATATGATCGGCAAGCGCACTGACGTGCCTTTGTGAACGTCCGCTGGCTATAATCATAATGTCGGTAACAGAAGATTTTTCGCGCAAATCTATACAGACAATGTCTTCGGCTTTGTCTGCATCCAGTGTGGATACCATCAACGACTGCAATTGCTGCGTTGAAAGTTCCATTTGGCCAGGCTGAGGTGCATTTGCATTTTCCTCAAGGCGCTGGTTGGCCGTTTCGGTACTCAGGGGAGGATTCCTTTCTCTCCAATTTTTCGGATTTCTCTAATAACACGCCTGAAGGCATCGCGCCATGCCCGAAATGCTGTGCAAATGCAGCCCGCTTAACGGCCCGGTTCGGCACGCATTTGGGTCGAGGAATGATGATGCATGGGCGCCGGCAGATAGACCCAGGCTGGCGCAGATTGATCGGCCAGTATGTTCGCCGCCGCCGCCGGCAAACGTGCGGAGGCAAAGAAGCGTGCCATAGGTGAAAAACGCGCCCGCACCGGATCCTGGGGCCGGGCAATCACTGCCATGGGGATGGAAAATGCCATCCTCTGCCAGTCTTTCCATAAATGAAAATTGGCCAGATTATCCCCGCCCATCACCCAGACCGGGCGGATGGCCGGGCGGATGGCGCGCACTGCATGAATCAAATCCACAGAATAGCGCGTTTTCATCGCCGCCTCAGCGGTGCAGACATAATGGCCGTGCAAACCCTTTAATGCCTGCCTCACCCCGGTAAGGCGCCCCTCATAATCGGCTTTTCCGACCTCGCCTTTTAGCGGATTACCCGGTGAGACCAGCCACCAGATGGCATCCAGTTGCAAGCGTGTTTTGGCGCTTTTGGCCACATGGATATGCCCCGCATGCAGAGGATTGAACGAGCCGCCATAAAGCCCCACGCGCAAGCCCTTTGAGACCGGGGGGAAAAGATTACGGGCGGATATGGCCATGCCCACGCACCACATAATGATAGCTGGTCAATTGCGCCGCGCCCACCGGACCACGCGCATGCAATTTGCCGGTAGCAATGCCGATTTCAGCCCCAAAACCAAATTCGCCACCATCGGCATATTGGGTGGAGGCATTGTGCAGCACAATGGCCGAATCGACCCCATTCAGGAACCTTGTGGCGGCCTCGGCATCATTGGTGACAATGCTGTCGGTATGGGCCGACCCATATTTGGCAATATGCGCCATGGCCGCGTCCAGCCCGTCCACCACGCGGACACTGAGGATGGCATCGAGGTATTCGGTGGCCCAATCTTCTTCGGTCGCTGCTTTCATAGCCGGGGCCAGTGCACGGGCCGCCTCATCACCGCGCAGCTCACACCCGGCGGCGCTCAAATCTTTGGCAATCAGCGGCAATAAATCTTTGGCGCAGTCCCGATCTATCAGCAGGGTTTCGGCGGAGCCGCAAACGCCGGTGCGGCGCATTTTAGCGTTCAGCGCAATGGCGCGAGCCATATCTGCATCGGCATCCTTGTGCACATAAACATGGCACAACCCTTCCAGATGCGAGAGCACCGGCACGCGGGCCTCGGCCTGTACCCGGGCGATCAGGCTTTTGCCGCCGCGCGGAATGATCAGGTCTATCGTGCCATCCAGCCCGCCCAGCATGGCCCCCACGGCGGCGCGATCGGTATCTGGCACCAATTGCACCGCATTTTCAGGCACGTCCCTGGCAGCCAGGCCGGCGCGAAATGCCTTTGCGATGGCCATAGAGGAGAAAAATCCATCCGCCCCGCCGCGCAAAATCACTGCATTGCCGGCCTTGACGCAGATCGCCCCGGCATCGGCGGTGACATTGGGGCGACTTTCATAAATCATGCCTATCACCCCCAACGGCGTGCGCACGCGCGAAATGTTCAGGCCATTGGCGGGGGTCCAGTTCTGATCCACTTCGCCGATGGGATCAGGCAGATCGGCAACTTCGTCCACGCCCGATGCCATGGCCTCGATACGGGCCTCATCCAGCATCAGACGGTCAAGGCGTGCCGAAGCCAGACCGCGCATCCGTGCCCCCTGCATATCCGTAACATTAGCGGCCAGAATTTGCGGTGCCGCTGCGCGAATGGCATCCGCCGCCGCATGCAGCGCCGCAGATTTTTGATCGGCACCCAGATGTGCCAGCGCCTTGGACGCCGCGCGCGCCAAGTGGCCCATGGCCAGCATGGTGGCCGCCATATCGCTTTTCTTTGCCTGGTTCATGAGCTCTTTTCCTTGTGCAACAGCACCAGATTATCGCGGTGGATCATCGCAGCGCGGGCACTATAGCCCAGCGCATTTGCAATTTCTTCACTGCGCAGGCCGCAAATTTTCTTCGCTTCCCCGGCTTCATAAGACGCCAGTCCCCGCCCCACTTCCTTACCGTTAACGTCCAGTATGGCCAACACATCACCACGGATGAAATCACCGGTGCAGCCGGTCATGCCCGCAGGCAACAGGCTGGCCCCATTGCCAAGGGCGCGCACCGCTCCTTGGTCAATATGCACTTGACCAGCGGGTTTGATGGTGCCGGCAATCCAGCCCTTGCGCGCATCAATGATCGCGGCAGAGGGCGCAAACACCGTAGCCCGTGCGCCATCTGCCAATGCCCCCAACGGGTGATCACACACGCCCGAGGCCAAAATCACCGTACAGCCACCCCGCACTGCCATGCGCGCCGCCAACAATTTGGTCACCATCCCGCCGGACCCCTGATTGCTTTGCGGGTTTGGCCCTTCGGCCATGGCCATAATCTCTGCATTCATATCGGCCACAAAGGGAATGGGGCTGGCATCGGTATGGCGATGGGGATCGGCGGTCCACAGACCATCAATATCGGAAAGCAGCACCAACACATCGGCGCCGCTCATCTGGGCGACGCGGGCGGCCAGCCGGTCATTGTCTCCATAGCGGATTTCATCGGTGGCCACGGTATCATTTTCATTGACCACGGCCATGGCCCCCATGCTCAGGAGCGCTTCCAGCGTCGCACGAGAATTGAGCCAGCGGCGGCGTTGTTCGGTATCTTCCAGGGTCAGCAGAGCCTGCGCGGTTACAATCCCCAGCGGCGCAAACGCCTCTTTCCAGGCCCCGGCCAGCATGGGCTGGCCTACGGCGGCGGCGGCTTGTTTTTGTTCCAGCGCCAGCGCCCCATCGGAAAGCTTTAATGCCCGGCGGCCCAGCGCCACCGCGCCAGATGACACCATCAGCACTTCGGCGCCAGTATCACGCAGCTGTGCCAGATCTTGCGCGACTGAGGCCATCCAGCCATGGCGCAGCGCGCCGCTATGCGCTTCGCTAAGCAGGGATGAGCCAGCCTTGACCACCACGCGTTTGGCCTGGCCAAGAATATCACCAGCCGAGGAATGCGCGCCTAGGGTTGCCACGGCGCATCTTCCTGTTCCAGCGGATTTTCACTTATCTCGGGGCGGATCAGTCGCAGCGCCTTGTGCATCACCTCTTTCACCCCGGTGCCCGATACCCCGGAGGCCAGCATGGGCGCACAGCCGCAAGCCTTGGCCAGCGCGGCTTTCTTCTCGACCAGCATATATTCGTCCAGCGCGTCGATTTTATTCAGCACCACGAGTTCGGTTTTTGTCGCCAGTATATCGCCATAGGTCAGTAATTCATTGCGGATTTTCGCATAATCCCCCGCCGGGTCTTCGGCAGTGCCATCGACCAGATGGATCAGCACCCCGGCCCGTTCCACATGGCCCAAAAAGCGCGCGCCCAGTCCTGCCCCCTCAGAGGCCCCTTCGATCAGGCCCGGAATATCGGCCAGCACAAAGCGCTCGTTCGGGCCAAGATCGACCACACCGAGGCTCGGGTGCAAGGTGGTAAAGGGATAGGCTGCGGTTTTGGGCCGTGCGGCGCTAACCGCCGCCAGCCAGGTGGATTTACCTGCATTGGGCAGGCCCACAAGGCCTGCATCGGCAATCAGTTTCAGGCGCAGCCATATCCAGCGTTCTTCATAGTCCTCGCCGGGATTGGCCCGGCGCGGGGCCTGATTGACCGAAGATTTAAAGCGCGCATTGCCCCAGCCGCCATTGCCGCCTTTGAGCAGCAACACCTTATCGCCCTCAGCGGTCAGATCGGCCAGCACACCTTCGCGGTCTTCGTCCAGCACCTGGGTGCCGACGGGCACTCTGAGGACCACATCCTCGCCCGCCGCGCCAGATCGATTGCGTCCCATGCCATGCACGCCGGTGCCGGCCTTGAAATGCTGATGATAACGATAGTCAATCAGGGTGTTCAGCCCCTCAACCGCTTCCACCCAGATATCGCCGCCGCGCCCGCCATCACCGCCATCAGGGCCGCCGCGTTCTACATTTTTTTCGCGGCGAAACGAGATACACCCCGCCCCGCCATTGCCGGAGCGCAAATATATTTTGGCCTGATCAAGAAATTTCATGAGACTTTAGTGTCACCTTTTGCCATATTTATCCACTGCCGTCATACCGGTGAAAACCGGTATCCAGATAAAATTTTCCACTGGATTCCGACTTTCGTCGGAATGACGTCGCTACAATATACCGCCTTAGGCATTAGTGTCGCGCCAGATCATATTCAAACTGCGCGCCTTTTCACCCCGGCCAATGCTGTGGCAGGCCCCTTCGGTGCCGTCATGGACAAAGCCAATTTTTTCCAGTACCCGGCAAGAAACCGGATTATCCTCAAAATAACAGGCCACAATCTGAGCAATACCGCGCGATTCAATGGCCCATTTGACCACCGCCTTTGCCGCTTCGCTGGCAATGCCCATACCCCAGTATGGCTTACCGATCCAATAGCCCAGCTCATACGCCGGGCCATCTTTTTTATGCAGCCCCACGGCCCCCACCAGACCCTCGCCTTTCAGGGTTATGGCAAAAGGAAAATCTGTGCCCGCCGCCCGGCCCGCATCATGTTTAGTCACCCATTCTATGGCATCTTTGCGGGTATAGGGGTGCGGCATGCTGGTCACCATACGGGCCACGTCAATATCATTGGCCAGCGCAACACGGCGATCAATATCGGCATCTTCAAAAGGTGCCAGTATCAGCCGTTCGGTTTCAATTTTATAGTCCATCATCACCTCCTGCGGGGACAAGGAAAATGCAAAAAAAAGGGAGACGGCCCAGCCATCTCCCCTTTGAAACTTTTAGGCCACCTTCTGGGCGGCATGCAAAGCCGCTTTATTTTTTCGCTGCCGGAACAACCGAGACATAAGAACGGTCATTCTTTTTGCGGGTAAACTGAATTTTGCCTTCTTCGAGCGCGAAAAGGGTRTGATCCTTGCCCATGCCAACATTATCGCCCGGATACACTTTGGTGCCCCGTTGACGGATAATGATATTGCCCGGAATGACGTTTTCGCCACCAAATTTCTTTACGCCAAGACGACGGCCAGCACTGTCGCGACCATTGCGGGATGAACCGCCAGCTTTTTTGTGTGCCATTTCTGTTAGTCCTTCTTAGCGGCAGCGGCTTTTTTTGCCACAGGCTCAGCCGTTACTTTTTTAGCGGCTGCGGGTTTCTTGGCAGCAGCAGGCTTTTTGGCCGCCGCTGGTTTCTTGGCGGCGGCGGGCTTGGCAGCTGCTTTTTTGGCCGGAGCCTTTTTGGCCGCTGCGGGTTTGGCTTCAACCTTTTTCTCAGCAGCCGGTTTAGCCGCAGGCTTGGCCGTTGCCTTTTTGGCAGCCGGCTTGGCACCCTTGGCCAGAATCTCCGTTACCCGTACCACCGTTTCAATCTGACGATGGCCGTGGGTACGACGATAATTCTTGCGACGTCTTTTCTTGAAGACGATAATTTTGGCACCTTTACGGGTTTCCAAAAGCTCGGCACGAACCTGTGCGCCCTCAATGACCGGCGAGCCTACGGTGATATCATCACCATCACCAAGCATCAGAACCTGATCAAAAACAACCGCTTCGCCGTCCAAAGTGTCCAGTCTTTCGATGATCAGCACGTCGCCCTTGGCGACTTTGTACTGCTTGCCACCGGTTTTAATCACCGCAAACATATTTATCTCGTTTCTCTAACGGCAAGGTGTTGCAAGCCGTATCGGGTTTTTATAAATCTCATAGCAATGCGTACCGAAAGGCAAAGCCCCCGGCAGCGAGCGGCGCACTATAGCCATGCAGACCCCCAAGTCAACGCGCTTTGGCGCGATCAGTACAGCCGCGCTTGCGCCGCGCCAATTCGGCGTTAATCTGTGCTCCAGATCAACAGACAAATCAGAGAGCGGAGTGCGACAAATGCGTGAAATCACAAAGTTTTATATCAATGGTGAGTGGGTAAACCCGTCTACAAGCCGCACCATGGATGTGATCAACCCCGCCAATGAAGAGGTAAGCGGTCAGGTGGCTCTGGGGGATGGCGAAGATGTGAACCGCGCCGTCTCTGCCGCCAAAGCCGCCTTTGAGTCGTTCAGCACCACTTCACAAAAAGACCGCCTGGCGCTTCTGCACGCCATTATCGCCGTCTATCAGGGGCGCATGAATGATCTGGCCGAGGCCATGACCCTGGAAATGGGTGTGCCCAAATGGCTGTCCAGTACCGCCCAGGCCGGTTCGGCGCTGGGCCATTTTGCCGAAGCAGCTAAAGTGCTGGAGAATTTTGAATTTGAGCGCCAACAAGGCAATTACACCCTGCGCCGCGAGCCCATTGGTGTTTGCGGCCTGATCACGCCGTGGAACTGGCCGGTCAACCAGATCGCCTGCAAGCTGGCCCCGGCACTGGCCGTTGGTTGCACCAGCGTGTGGAAACCCTCTGAAATGGCCCCCTATAGCGCGCAGGTGTTTATGGAAATCCTGCATGAGGCGGGCGTGCCCGCCGGGGTGGTCAATATGGTGCATGGCGATGGCCCCACCGTGGGTGCCGCCATCAGTGCCCACCCCGACATTGATATGGTGTCGTTCACCGGTTCGACCCGCGCCGGCATTGCGGTGGCCCAGGCCGCCGCGCCCACAATCAAGCGGGTGGCCCAGGAACTGGGCGGAAAATCCGCCAATATCATACTGGATGACCTTGAGGGCGAAGATTTTTCCAAGGCGGTATCGGGCGGCATGCAAAGCATGTGCATCAATTCCGGACAGAGCTGTAATGCCCCCTCGCGTATGCTGGTGCCCGCGTCTCGTATGGACGAGGCCGCCGGGATTGCTGCTGCCGTGGCCAACGGGGTGGAGGTCGCCGACCCCAACGCCGATGGTATGGTGATGGGCCCGGTCATATCGGGCAATCAGTGGAACAAAATTCAGGACCTGATGGAGATTGCCATCAAGGAAGGCGCGCGTGTCGCCGCCGGTGGTCCCGGCCGCCCGGAAGGGCTGAACCGTGGCTGGTTCGTGCGCCCCACCGTGTTTGCTGATGTCACCAACGATATGACCATTGCCCGCGAAGAGGTATTTGGCCCGGTGCTGGTGATGATCGGCTATGAAGACGAGGCCGATGCGGTCAACATTGCCAATGACACCCCTTATGGACTGGCGGCCTATGTTTCCGGTGCGGATGCCAATCGGGTCTCCGACGTGGCGGGTAAAATGCGTGCCGGCCAGGTGGTGCTGAACGGAACGGGTCTGGATATGTCGGCACCCTTTGGGGGCTATAAACAATCCGGCAACGGCCGCGAATGGGGCGCGCATGGGTTTGAGGAATATCTGGAAACCAAGGCCGTTATCGGGAATTAGAAAAATATTCCCAAAAAGCATGAAAATGCCTTTCGCCGGGCATAAAAGCCTGCCAAAAATAGCAAAACAAAGAGAAAATGAGGGGTGAAAGCATGAGCTTTTTCGATTCCATCGAGGCCTTTGTGGCGGTGGCCACAGCACCAGAAGCAGATCTGGCGGTGGGCCGCGAGGTCATTAATGGTGTGGAATACACCGTATTCACCAAGGCCCCGGACAGTCTGCGCGATATGTTCGGCATGATGCTGATGCATGGCGACACGCCGTTTCTGGTGGAGGACGAAACCCGGCTCAGCTTTGCCGAAACCTATCACGCTGCGGCACGCTATGCCCATGTGCTGGTGGGGCTGGGCGTTAAAAAAGGCGATCGGGTGTCCATCTCCATGCGCAATCGCACCGAATGGGTGGTTGGCTTTATCGGCACGTTGATGGCCGGGGCTGTGGCCACGCCGTTAAATTCCTGGTGGGGTACCGAAGAAATTTCCTATGCCCTTAAAGACAGCGGTGCCAAAATCATTCTGGTCGACCCGCGCCGCGCCAGACATTTTATGCCGCTTTTGGACAAGCAGGACCTGACCCTGATCCTCAGTGGCCATAGCGATGAAAAGCACCCTCGCGTGCTGGATTATGACGCGCTGATGGCGGCGTCCACGCAAACCACGCCGCCGGCGGTGGAAATTGGCCCCGAAGATGATGCCACCTTGATGTACACCTCCGGCTCGACCGGCCATCCCAAAGGGGCCATTTCGACCAACCGGGCGGTGATCACCGGTATTTTGGGTTATGCCCTGATGGGGCTGGCCATGCAGGCCTCGCGCGGCGAAGCGCCTGGCAGTGGCCCGCAACCGGTGGTTCTGGAGACCATTCCGCTTTTTCATGTTACCGGCTGTGTGGTAATTTTTCTGGTCTCCATCGTGGCGGCGCGCAAAATGGTACTGATGCGCAAATGGGACGTTACCGAGGCCATGCGCCTGATCGAAAAGGAAGGCATAACCTCGCTGACCGGCGTGCCGACCATGACCGCAGACCTTTTGAATGCCCCTAACCGGGATGATTTTGATCTTTCCAGCCTCACCGATCTGGGTGCCGGCGGCGCGGCGCGGCCGCCAGATCACGTTAAACCGCTGAATGAAATGCTGGGACAGGCGCGCCCCCTGGCCGGTTATGGCCTGACAGAAACCAATGGCATTGGTGCCTTTAACGCCGGCGATGATTATCTGAAACGCCCGGACAGCATTGGCAAAGCCGCACATCCGATTGTCGAGCTGGAAATTCGCGATCCCGAAGGCAAGGTGGTGCCCACCGGTGAACGGGGGGAAATTTATCTCAAATCTGCGGCCAATATTCGCTGTTACTGGAACCAGGATGCAGCCACGGCCGAGGCCTTTACCGATGGCTGGCTGCATACCGGCGATGTGGGGGTTTTTGATGAAGAGGGCTTTCTTTATATCGTCGACCGGATCAAGGACATTATTATTCGCGGCGGCGAAAACATTGCCACGCTGGAGGTCGAGGCCGCCATTTGCGCCCACCCCGATGTGCTGGAAGCCGCAGTATTTGGCGTGCCCGATGATCGCCTTGGCGAATTAGTGGCATGCGTGGTCTATCCCCGGCCTGACAGTGAATTGGATGCGCAAAAGCTCACGGCGGATTTATCGGATCAACTGGCGGCCTATAAAAYCCCCTCTCTGATCGAGTTTATGGACGAGGCTCTGCCCCGCATTGCCTCTGGCAAGATCGCCAAAAAGGCCCTGCGTGAAAAAATGATCGCCGAAGCAAGCTAGCGCCTTACAGGATTGGGGCGTGGTTAGTTTGCTATATATGTCATTACCCGGTTCATCCGGGTAATCCAGTTTTGTTGCAAGGCCGCTCTGGATTGCCGGGACAGGCCCGGCAATGACAGGTATGGGGCCAGAACCAACACTATACCCCACCGGCGCTGGTGTGGGATAAATTCACGCCATCCCCACCCCAAAAAGCCAAACGTCTCAACCCGCCAAAGGGTCAAAGAGGGGCAGTCCTTACCCCTGCGCCAACCCTGCTTTACCCCTTATCGGCTCTTAAAATGTGCGAAGCAGACCCTCAAAACCCCCTAAAATACCCCTTTTTACCCCTACTTTTCCGTTGTAAAATCGGGGATAAAACCAAACCATTCCCGCCATGACGGCAAGGGTTAAACTGTTGCATTTTGGGTAAGGAAATCCTGTATTTGGGACCAGTCTGGTGCCGCGCCTTCGGCCCCGGCACGCAGAACCGAGAGGGCGGCGGCTGCCGAGGCAAATCGTGCTGCATCGCTGAGTGATCCATGCCCGGCCAACACTTTGGCCAATACACCGTTAAACACATCCCCGGCCCCGGTGGGATCAACAGCGTTGACTTTAAAGGCCGTAAAATATTCGCTCTGCCCCTGGGAGAATACATAATACCCCGCCTCGCCCATGGTGATCAGCACATCTTTTGCCCCAAGGGCACATAAGGCCCTGGCCGCCTGACTGGCGCTGGTCTCGTCATGGGGATAAATGCCGGTAATGATATGGGTTTCGCTCTCATTGGGGCTGATAATATCGGCATAGGCGATCAAATCTGCCGCTTCTGGCGTGGCCGGGGCCGGATTGAACAAAGTGCGCACCCTGGCTTTGGCGGCGATGTTAAGGGCGGCCCGAACGGTGTCGGCGGGTATTTCCAGTTGTGTGATTACTATATCGGCGCCGGTGATCAGGTCCGCATGGGTATGCAGATCATCTGTGGTAAGGCAGGCATTGGCCCCCGTGGATACCACAATCATGTTTTCGCCGGCATTGTTGACCAAAATCCCGGCCGTGCCGGTCATGGTGTGCGAAACCCGCTTTAGCCCGGCAAGGTCAAGGCCATTATCTTTGGCATAGGCGATGGCCTTATCGCCAATGCTATCCGTGCCAACACAGCCAATCATGGTGGTTTGCGCCCCGGCGCGGGCGGCGGCAATGGCCTGGTTCAGTCCTTTGCCGCCCATGCATAGCGCCGAGCCCTTGGCCAATATGGTCTCGTTTGCCATCGGAAATTTATCGACGGCAAAGGATATATCGCCATTAATGCTGCCGATAACGGTGACCTTTGGGTGTTTCATGCCCTTATTGCATAAGAAAAATCCCGGCACGTAAAGTACCGGGATCAGTGATTTGCTGGGGGGCAGGGGTTTATGGTGTTATTATACAGGCCTGTTTCTTTTGTGTGCTATCGGCTATCGCCTGGTTGAGCACAACTGTCAGGTTTGGGCGTTTTCGAGTTACGCCATAAAGGTTGTGGCGATAGAGACACCAATGGTTGTCAGGACGGCGACGTACATAGCGACACCGATGATGGATTGAAGCGGGGTATTGCCGAAGCGTACCATAATAAAATTCTCCTCATGTGCCCTTATTGTTCCGGGGAGGGATCAGGGCGGTTGACCAAAATGGCCTCTTTGTGGGCCGAGGCGGGATGTGTTCCCGTCCATGTCGATAATCAATAAACGTATATCGAAAAACAATCAAGCACTATTTATCGTAAAACAGTGAATTATCGGCAATAAACGATAAGTTTGGTAATGTTGGTGTGGTTAATGGATTGAAAACATGACATTTTCAACATTACCAACAATACCTGAAATAATGCAGTTTTTGGGTGGGTTTTAGCTCGGCCARTAACAAAACATGGWAATAATGCTGGCKGTGGCTTGCCTTTACGCCTGCGTAATGGGCTAAATTAAATCAAAAGGGAGATGCCAATGTTTGATTTGTTGATTCGAGGAGGAACCATYGTTGATGGGAACGGGGGGGAACCTTATGCCGGTGATCTGGCCATTAAAGATGGCAAGATTGCGCAAATCGGTACGGTGAGCGGATCGGCAAAACGAGAAATTGATGCGCAAGGGGCCATCGTGACCCCCGGCGTGATCGATGTGCATACCCATTATGACGGACAGGCGGTTTGGGATGCGGACCTGGCGCCATCTTCCTGGCACGGGGTAACCAGTGTGCTGATGGGTAATTGCGGCGTAGGCTTTGCCCCCTTGCGCCCCGGTGATCAGGACCGCCTGGTCAGCCTGATGGAAGGGGTTGAGGAAATCCCGGGCACGGCGCTGCACGAAGGGCTGGACTGGCGCTGGGAAAGCTTTGGCGATTATATGGACCGGCTGGACGATATTCCGCATTCCATCAATGTGGCCACGCAAATCCCCCATGATCCGGTACGCCTTTATGTGATGGGCGATCGCGCCGAGGCGCGCGAAACCGCCACAGATGAGGATGTAAAGGCCATGGCCGCTTTGGTGCATGAAGGCTTGAAGGCGGGTGCGTTTGGTTTCTCCACCGGGCGTACGGACACGCACCGTACCTCCGATGGCCATGACACCCCGGCTTCGGTGGCGGAGCGGCGCGAGCTGGAGGGGCTGGCCTCGGCCTTTCAGGGGGTGCCATACCGCATACTGTCTGCGGTTTCTGATTTTGATATGCACGATGGTGAAGAGCGCTTTGATCCGGAGTTTGATATATTGGAAACCATGGCCCGCATTGCCGGGCGGCCGATGACGCTTTCGACTATGCAGCGGTTTTTATATCCTCAGCAATGGGAGCGCATTGCCGGGCGCGTCGAGAATGCACGCGCCAGCGGGCTGGACATGCGTATGCAGGTGGCCCCGCGCGGCGTCGGGGTGTTGCAGGGCCTGCGCACCACGTTAAACGCGCTGGTGGGCAAGCCCAGTTATCGTAAAATCATGGATTTGCCCTTTGAAGAAAAGCTGAAAGCCCTGCGCGATCCGGATTTGCGCGCCAAAATCCTCTCCGAAGAGCGCATTCGGGTTTCGGACGTTGATCCGGCCGCGCCGCCGCAAATTGATCAGGTACTGGACAATCTGGAGTTTCTTTCGGCACGCATGTTTCCGCTGGGCGATCCGCCCAATTATGAACCGGCAGCGGAGGAGTCTATCCATGCCCGGGCCGAGGCGCGCGGCGTCGATGTGCTGGAAGAACTGTATGATCAGATGCTGGGTGATGATGGCGAGGCCATGATCTATTTCCCCATCTTCAATTATAATGACGGCAATCTGGATGTGGTGCACCAGATGATGAGCCATCCGGCCGCGCATTTGGGGTTGGGCGATGGCGGCGCGCATGTTGGCACCATTGTGGACAGCGCCTGGTCCAGCTTTTTTCTGGCGCACTGGACCCGCGATCGGGTGCAGGGGCAGGGGGCACAAATCCCCATCGAGCGCGCTATCCAGATGATGAGTGCCGATCAGGCGGATTTTCTGGGCTTGAAAGACCGTGGTCGCCTACTGCCGGGTATGGCCGCAGACATCAATGTCATTGATATGAAGCGCCTTCAGGTGCGCCGTCCGCATATGATCTACGATCTGCCCGCCGGTGGCCGCCGTCTTGTACAGGAGGCCGAGGGTTATATCGCCACTTTGGTGGCTGGCGTGCCGATCTTGGAAAACGACCAGCTGACCGGTGCTACGCCGGGCAAGCTCTTGCGCGCCGCCTGAGGATAAACGGGGAGGGGCCATGCCCTCCCCAAACGCTTCGTAATCTACTCGCTAAAAAATGACCAGATGGCCGCGACCAGGCCATAACCGATGAAATTATAGGCCCCATTGATATAAAGCAGCTCTATTGGCGTGCCACCATAAATCGGGCCATAGGCCTCGGTGGTCAGAGAAAAGAAAACCGCCGCAATCAACCCGTATTTTACAGCGCTGGCCATGGTGGTGATTTTTAGCCATTTCAGCAAAAGACCAATACCAAAAGACACCACGACAACATTTAAAAAACCATACAGCATGGGCAGCATGGACGGTTCACCACCTGCCGATATATCAACCCCCATCAGGGTCGCCCATTTATCCATAAACAAGACACCATACCAGAGCCAGCCCAGCACAAAAAACGCCACGCTGGTGGCTAAAAGGCCAATAATCTTTAATCCAAATATCTTGGGCATTGGTTTCCTCCCCCATTATATGATGGTCGCCCTTGTCAGGGTGCCACCGTCCCATTAGTCAGGACAGCCATAGGGCTACCTGTGGCCTAATTTAGTATAATTTGCGAATAATTCCTAATCAGGGAAGCTCATGAACCGGATACTCATCACCTCGGCCTTGCCGTATATTAATGGAATCAAGCATTTGGGGAACCTGGCCGGATCCATGCTGCCCGCCGATATTTATGCCCGCTTCAACCGTCTTCGTGGGCGCGATGTACTCTATATCTGTGCCACGGATGAACATGGTACGCCGGCGGAACTGGCTGCGGCCAGTGCCGGGCAAAGTGTACGCGAATATTGCGATGAGCAATTTGAGGTCCAGCGCCGGGCTTGCGAAGGGTTTGACCTTTCGTTTGATTATTTTGGCCGTTCCTCCAATGCCCCCAATGCGCGCCTGACCCAGCATTTTGCCGATGTGCTGGAAGACAATGGCCTGATCGAGGAACGGGTGTCCGAACAGGTGTATTCCATTGATGATGAGCGCTTTCTGCCGGATCGCTATGTGGAGGGCACGTGCCCCCATTGCGCTTATGAAAAAGCGCGCGGTGATCAATGCGATGATTGTGGGCGGGTACTGGATCCTGTAGAGTTAATCGAGCCATATTCTACCATTTCAGGTTCTAAAAACCTTGAAGTACGTAAAACCCGCCACTTGTTCCTGCGTCAGTCCAAAATGCAGGGGCGGGTGCGCGAATGGGTAGAGACTGCCACGGGCTGGCCATCTTTGGCACGCTCTATCGCCCTGAAATGGCTGGACGAGGGTTTGCAGGACCGCGCCATAACACGGGATCTCAGTTGGGGCATTCCGGTATTGCGTCATGGCAAGCCACGCCCGGGGTTTGAAAACAAAGTCTTCTATGTCTGGTTTGATGCGCCGATTGAATATATCGGGGCCACGCAGGAGCGCGACGAGGCAGGCCTTGGCGCCTGGGAGCCATGGTGGTGCACCGATAAGGGCGCCGACGATGTGACTTATGTGCAATTCATGGGCAAGGATAATGTGGCCTTTCATACTGTCAGCTTTCCGATCACCATGCTGGGCTCTGAAGAACCATGGAAGACCGTGGACAAGCTAAAGGCATTTAACTGGGTCACCTGGTATGGTGGCAAGTTTTCCACCTCGCAAAAGCGTGGAATTTTTATGGATCAGGCGCTGGAACTGGCACCCTCTGATCTCTGGCGCTGGCAATTGATGGCCAATGCACCGGAAAGTTCGGATGCTGCCTTCACGCTGGAGCTGTTTCAGGCCAATGTAAATAAGGACCTGGCCGATGTGCTGGGCAATTTTGTTAATCGCATCACCCGCTTTGCCACTGCCAAATTTGATGGCGTCGTGCCGGGTGGCGGCACCCCCGGGGCCCTGGAAGAGGCGCTGTCGGTACAGCTAAAAGAAAGGCTTGGCGCGCTGAGTGGCTATTACGAGGCCATGGAGTTTCGCAAGGCCATGGCCGAAACCCGGGCTATCTGGGCCATGGGCAATGAATATCTGGCTGAGGCTGCGCCGTGGACCACGATCAAGACCGAAGCGGATGCGGCGGCCTTGTCCGTGCGTACCGCCCTTAATCTGGTCGTTATATCTGCAATTATCGCGCAACCGGTCATTCCCTGTGCAGCGGCCAAGGTGCTGGATGCTATGGGTGTACCCGAGGAAAACCGTAATTGGCCGGATGCGGACGATACCAGCTTGCTGAATGCGTTGCCTGTTGGTCTTGGGTTTACGCCGCCTGATGTGTTGTTCGCCAAAATTACCGATGACGAAGTCACGGAATGGGGAACGCGATTCGGTGCCGAAAGCTAACTGACAATAAAAAAGGCACTGGCTGCATACGCAGGCCAGTGCCTTAATCGGTTAATGATAAAAATTTAGCCTTCGGCAGCCGGAGCATCCATCATCATATCCGTATCACTTTCGCCGGTCATATCGGCTGCGGGTGCTTCTTTTAGAAAAAATGCAACCGTGTGCTTGGCGATTTTGCCATTGTGGATAATGATGGTGTCGGAACCTTCCAGCGAAGAGCCATCCGCCATATCCCAGGTCCAGGTGACATAGGCCATGGAACCGGCGACTTGCGTACCGTTAACGCTAAAGGGTGCCGCATCCTGATCGCCATTTTCAAAAGCCTTGAGAAATTGTTCGCGGATGCTTTCAGTGCCGCTATAGACGCCATTTGGCAGCACCAGAACGGCATCGGGTGCATAATCGCTCATTATTGCGTCGAGATCACGGGCCGTAAAAGAGTCCAGATGATGGGCCGCCACGGCACCCGCATCAGCGTAGGCGTCCTGATTTTCTGTGGCGGCGTCGCCCGATCCGGCAGACTGCATAAGGCTCATATTCAGGTAACCCGCACCCAAAACTGCCACCAATAAAATTATAATTCCACGAAATAGCATAATACTTCCCCCTTTAGGCCACGGTTGTAACACAATTCAAACGTAACTAGCGAGAGTATTAGCGTAGAAGGCGAAATTTTTCAACTTGCACTCGCGGAGCGGGTTTATTGGCTGGAAAATACAGATGAGGTGTTGCATGACAAGCACCATTAGCTAGGGTTTTTGAGGTAAAGTATTGAAAGATATTTTTGCCAAGTGATTGAGAACAGGTGGGTGATTATGGGTTCAAAGACACTGGAAACATTTAAAGGTCCGTTGGTGACAAGGAATTCAGGCGCTGGAAAGCGGCATAAATCGAATTTGCCATTTTTTCCTGACGCTAATTCAAGAAAAATACGCCGTGAAATGAAGTTGGGAAAAGAGGTCAAAGCGGCAAAGCGTGCTGGCCTTGCGACAACGGATGCACAAGTTGGTGAAATCGTTGAAGGAAAAGTAGCCAGTCATTTAAACGGCATACATGAAAAAGGGGTGGGGCAATTCGAG
Organism: Robiginitomaculum sp.; assembly: GCA_002733485.1. Taxonomy (GTDB): domain Bacteria; phylum Pseudomonadota; class Alphaproteobacteria; order Caulobacterales; family Maricaulaceae; genus Robiginitomaculum_B. The sequence continues at coordinate 18,457 of NVVU01000012.1, read as the reverse complement.
GGCCGAATCAAACACCTTAAAGGTATGGTGTCACGCTATGCCGGGGCCTTTGATACTGAACCTCTGGAAACCTCCCTTGAAGGCACCATTCAAGAGATCGAACAGGAAACCCTTCGTCATGGCGCCACTCTGGAGCGCTTGCGCAATGATTTTGATGAGGCTGATCAGCATTATCAGGGATTTCGTGAAAAGCACGGCCTGTCCCGTCCGCCTGACCTGTCCGCAGGCATAGCCGGTGCATTGCCGATTTTTATTGTGATGATGGTGATCGAGGCCGGAGCCAATATGTTTTTCTTCAGCCCGGGTAGTGATTTTGGGCTTTTGGGCGGTTTTTTCTACTCTCTGGTAATCAGTGTTCTGAACATCGGTGGCGCGGCGCTGTTTGGCTATGCATTCTTTCGCTGGTTAAACAGCCGTTCCTGGTTTAGAAAAATGCTGGGCGCGGTTATGGCGCTGGTGTTTGTGGCCTTCCTTCTGGTTTTAAATGTGGTGGTCGGATTTTAYCGCTCTACCTTTGTCGCCATGGGCGGCGAAGGCCATGCCAATTTGCTGCAAACCGCCATTGGCCACATTAAGGCGATGGAATTTGGTGTGCTGGACGAATTTTCCATAGCCATGATGATGATTGGTATTGCCCTGGGTGCGCTTGCCTGTGCCAAGGGGGCCAGGATCGGTGATGCCTATCCCGGATACCATCGCATCTATAAATTTCGGGAAAATTATCGTCGCCGGTTTGAAAACGAAGCCGATGTATTGGCCGAACATCTGGGTAAATTACGGGATAACGCCCTCAGCGATATTGAGGCATTTCAAAACCAGGCCCGCGAATCCATTGCTCCCTACCGGGAAATCGGCAAAGAGATCAGCGAGTTGATGTCGCGTTTTGATGCTTTTGAGAAACATCTGGAATCTGTCGGCAATGAGGTTCTGGGCGCATATTACAGCAAAAACAATCTACCGGTGGCGCAAAGCAAATCCGGGCATTTCAAGCATCAATGGGTGTTGCCAGGCAAGTTGTTTGCCTTTGGTGAGCCTAATGCCCGCTTTATCAAGCTGGCGGGTGATTCGGTGCTGGGTGAAATTATGAATGAGGGTCGTATCCAGAATGCCCTGGAGAAGGCCAAAACCCTGCGTGCCCGTGTGCTGGATACTTTGAACCGTATGGAACACTTGTTTGTGGCTCAACAGGGTTCTCTATAAATGGCGATCAGGCGCAGACGTTCACGCGGATCTGTCGGGATAGGCCTTATTATTGCCTGGGCTGGTGCTATTCTGGCGCTGGGCGTACTGGTCTTTGCCGGTATTGGGTTGGCGCGGTTAAGGGTAGAGCGGGCAGGTATTGATGAAAAAACACTATGTGGTACCAGCGAGCCGTCTCAAATTATTGCCTTGTTATTTGATTCCAGTGATCAGATTAATGATCTGCAAAAGATAAAAACTCGCCAAATCCTCGATAACATTCTCTACGACATTCCAAAAGGCACTCGCGTAGACGTTTATATGGCGACTGCCGAAGCCGGCCAACTGGCCAGACCATTATTCAGTCGTTGCAATCCTGCCAACGCCAACGGRRCCGCCGGRTGGAGTGAAAATCCGCAGCGTCAAAAAGAATTACGCCAAAGAAAGTTTCAAAAGCCGYTGGAGCGCGCWCTGAAAAARGCTTTRCGCGCCAATCCCAGAGAGACATCACCTATACTGGAAACCATTGCTGCGGCTAGTGTGCAGTCYTTTGGTCGGGTGAGYCSCGCCGGGGGAGCGAAACCAGGGCGCTATCGCMTGATTATTGTCTCCGATTTTTTGCAAAACAGCACTCTTCTCACGCAATACAGAGCATTTACCAGTGTAGAGGAATTTTCAAATACTCCGGGGTGGATTAGCGCTTTACCAAGGTTAAACGAAGTTGCCGTCAAGATGGTGTATATAAACAGAGCAAGTTCTATACGGTTCCAAAATGATAAACACAGAAGGTGGTGGTGCGAGTATTTCGCAAGGCGCGGCGCAATCTCCTGTGACATTGAACAATTATAAAAAAYATTCACTTTTCTGGTGAGATCGCATACGTCACTCGGTTGTGTAATTTGACAATATTCCCATTTTTGGGGCATTGTATGGCCAAGCACAATTTATTCGGTTATGACGGACGCCTGGGCAGTTACTGGATTGTCTGGGGTTTTGTGTAACAGCACCTGCAAAAAAAACAGCAGGGGCTTTTAAGGGGGTAAAAATGCGAGGTATTGGCATTGTCCTGATTTTAATCGGGTTAGGCGCTATTGGTATCAAAGCCGGTGCTCTTTATGCTGGCGTGGATGTGACACCATATTTTAGTATGGTGTTCGATCAGGCTAGTGGTTTGGTCGCAAAATATGGTGACAATGCGGACTGGGGCATTCGTGGTGCCGTTGTTCTCTTTGGTATCATCTTTTTGATGCTGAGCGCAGGCGAAGACGACTAAAATTTATGGTCGGTGTTAATTATCGCGCGCGCGAAACCGCGTCGCGGTAATTTTCCACCAGCCCTCCAAGTATTGCATCCCATTCGAATTTGTGGGCGGCCTCAACCGCCGTTTGGCCGAAGGCTGTGCGCAACGCCTTTGATTGAATTAACGCGCCCAGATGCTGGGTGAAGGCTTTGTGGTCTCCATAAGGGGCCAAAAAGCCAGTTTTGTTTTGCAAAACCAGCGACAGGCTTCCTGTGGCTTCTGCACAGACGCAGGGCACACCAGAGGCCATGGCCTCCAGGGTGACATTGCCAAAAGTTTCGGAAATRCTGGGATTAAAAAAGATATCAGACGAAGCATAGGCTTTGGCCAATGGCTCGTCTGACAAATGACCAGTGAAATGAGCTTTTGGAAGGCGCTTTTGCATGCGCGCCCGTGCCGGCCCTTCTCCTACAATCAGAACTTTATGCTGTTGACCTTGCTTTTCCAGCTGTTCGATCACTTCAGTAAAAAAATCAAGACCTTTTTCCAGCACAATGCGCCCGGTAAATGAAATCACCGCATCCTCGTCGGTAAAACCGATGCTGCGCCGCCATTCCAGGTCACGCCGTTGTGGATTGAAGCGTTCGCAATCCACCCCTCGGCTCCAGATGCGCAGATCCGTCGAGAGGTTTTCCTTACGCAATTCTTCGGCCATGGATTCCGAGGGCGCATAGACCTGATCGCACAGGCTGTAGAACCGATGCAGATACATGTTCAGAGGTTTCTCCAGTACACCAATGCCGTAAAAGCGCGTATAGGTATCAAAGCGGGTGTGAAAGGACGACACCACAGGCAGGTGCCACCGTTTGGCCAGGCGGATAGCCGAAGAACCCAGAAGATCAGGGGCTGCCAAATGAAATATGGTTGGTTGAAAGGCTTTTAGCTCGGCCTTGATACGCGGCGTAATGCCCAGCGCCATACGATACTCTGATCGCATGGGAATAGGCACCGATAGAGCTGAAACCAGTGTTCCTTTGTGGGCGAAGGCGGCTTCTTTGGCGGTTGGAGCAAAGACTATGGCGGGAATGTTATGGCGTTCCAGATAGTCGACAAGGCGATTTAATGCCCGTGCTGGTCCATCCATGATGTAATTATAATTTCCAGCAAACAGGGCGACGCGCAGCGGTGTTTCCGGCGGGTTTTCTCTGTTCATACTCAACGGATCCTGAGGGGGAAAGAATGTGCAGGCTTTTTACATTTTACTTATGATGCGTGATATAGGCATTCTTGCGAAGGGTTGCCAGAACTTTGCCGTACTTTCTGTGTATATGTGGCTAATGGAAAGCAGTCAGGAGGGGAGCTGGTGGCTATCAACTCTTGATTATGGATACAATCTTTTCCATATATGAGTGATGGCAAGCAAAAGACCAAAACCACAAATCATTTCTCTTACCGATGTCGCCGCAAAGCGGGTGAAAGAAATTATGGACGAACGCGGCAAAGGTTATTTGCGCGTTGGCGTTGCCAATGGCGGCTGTGCCGGCATGGAATACGTTATGGATTATGCCGATGGTCCCGATACGCTGGATGAAGTGGTGCAGGACAAGGACGTGACCATTCTGGTGGATGCCTCGGCGGTGTTGTTTCTACTTGGTGCGCAGATTGATTATGAAACTACGCTCCTGCATTCCAAATTTGTGTTTAACAACCCTAACGAAACCGATGCCTGTGGCTGTGGTATCAGCGTGACCATAGAACCCGCTAAAGCCATTTAGTCTATACCGCTATTGCGTCGTCACCATGCCCGGTGGACAGGTATGCGGCGCTTTGCATTTCAATTAAACGCGACGCTGTACGCTCAAATTCGAAATTGCCAGTGCCAGCCTGATAAAGCGCCTCGGGTAGTGCCGCCGCACTGATGATCAACTTTACCTTAGCCTCATAAAGTGCATCGATTAATGCCACGAAGCGTTTGGCCGCCCCAAGGCGAGCATCATCCAGGATCGGCACGTTTTCCAGAACCAGCGTATGAAACTGTCTTGCCAGCTCCAGATAGTCCGCAGCGCCGCGAGCCTCTTCGCACACCTCATCAAAGCCAAGGCGGGCCACCCCGCCGGCTGTATTGGCAATGTCCCAATGGCGTCCGGCCAGGCTGATCCTTCGGGCATGGTGGCTAAGTCCCGTGGTCAGTTTTTTTGATATCGCCTTGATGTGCAGACGGGTTATATCGTTCAAGGGCGTAAAATAGACGGTGTCGTCACGAAGTTTTCCCAGGCGGTAATCCCGTGCTGATTCCAGCGCATGCACGGCAAGATGGGATTTAATGCTCTCGATAAAGGGCAAAAAGCGCTGGCGGTTCAGGCCATCCTTATAAAGGTCATCGGGGGGACGGTTTGACGTGGTGACGATAATGACGCCGCGTTCAAAAAGCTGGTCGAACAGACGGCCGAGCAGCATGGCATCAGCAATGTCATTGACCTGCATTTCATCAAAGCACAACAGCCAGGCCTTGCGCGCAATGGCGTTGGCGACCGGGGGTATAGGGTCGTCGCCGGTCCCGCGCACAAAATCGGGATGTTGGCGGCGTTGCCGGTTGTCCAGTTTGCGCCATCGGGCCAGGGCCGCATGGGTTTCCAACATGAATTCATAAAAATGAACCCGGCGTTTTTGCGCAAAAGGAACAGTTTCAAAAAACATATCCATCAACATGGATTTGCCGCGCCCGACCCCGCCATAAAGATAAACCCCTTCGGGTTCCGGTTCCGGCCTGCCAAAGAGAACACGGCGCTTGCCGGGGTGCCAGCCTTTCAGACGTCCCTGCAATACGCTCAGCATTTGGGCGGCGCGTTCCTGTGCCGGATCCGGTTCCAGTGCCCCGGCCTCTACCAGCGCCCGCCATCGCGTTATCGGTGTGTCCATGGATGCACTATGCTGGTAAATAATGAAAATGCGATTGCGATAAACGCGCTTAATGTAATGGCACGCCCAGTTCGCGGCGGATCAGGCGTTTGCCGCGCGCGTCATCACCCAGAAAGAAACGCCATTCGCCTTTGTCATTTTTCCAAAAAAGCGCTGGCACCTCCATATTCCAGCCATTGCGTGCCATGATCTGCCCAACACGGTCACGCACGATGCGTCCCCATTCCAGACAGGCGCTGCGCCGTTCACTGGCCTCGGGGGCCGGGGGGACGCCATAATTAAAATAATACGCCCCTTCCACATCTGACATCCAGCGCTCGTATATGGGCCATTCGCGGGTGCAGGCCAGATCCGCAACAACGGCGCGTTCCGGTGCAGTAGAAAGTTTACGCCGCGCATAAAGAATCACACGGGTGTCTACATTCGCGGCGTGCAGATCCGCAAACTCTGTACGCTCATAAGAAATGCAATCGGTACAGGAGCGGTAACCGATTTTGTATAAAATCCGCCCGCCCAGACCCGGTGATACCCACGGGCCGTGTTCCAGCGTGTCCGTGAGCTGGTCGGCATCTATGTGCAGAGTTTGCGGCGTTTTGGGCAGCAATTGACCCGGTACGGGTGGGCGCTGGTACTTTGCCACATAAAGAAGCCCCAGCATAATTAGTGAAAAAACCAAGACAGGGACCAGTATGGGAGTGCGAAACATTTTTATTCTCATTTGAGTTTTGAGTTTAGATACAGGCAAAACCACATGTGGCTCAAGCGGTTCTGTTGGAAATTAGTGTATTTCACAGGGTGAACGCTTGCGTCAAAAAAGCTTTAACGCTATGTCCGCGACCAATGGGGGTAATGTTTACACATTTGGGGCCCCGCAATTGTCAAACGACAAGATGGGATAATCATCATGAGTATGGAACTAATGCTGGTCATAGCTGCCGGCTTGATTGCGCTTCTTTATAGCGCGGTACAGACAAGTACGCTTTTGAAGGCCAGTGCTGGCTCGGAAAAAATGCAGGAAATTGCCAAAGCCATTCAGGAAGGTGCCAATGCCTATCTGAAGCGGCAGTACACCACCATAGCTATGGTTGGTGTGGCTGTTCTGGTCATTATTTTCTTCCTGCTGGGTTGGGAAGTTGCACTGGGCTTTGTTATCGGTGCCGTACTTTCGGGTGCCGCTGGCTTTATTGGCATGCTGGTTTCTGTTCGTGCCAATGTACGTACTGCCGAAGCGGCCCGCAGCAGTCTGGCCAAAGGCCTGGACGTGGCGTTTCGCGCCGGTGCCATTACGGGCATGCTGGTTGCAGGCTTTGCTTTGATTGGTGTTGCTGGCTATTTTGCATTACTGACCGGCGTTATGGGCTTTGAGATTACCGACCGTACCGTGGTTGATGCGCTGGTGGCGCTTGGCTTTGGTGCTTCGCTGATTTCAATCTTTGCCCGTCTTGGCGGCGGTATCTTCACCAAGGGTGCAGATGTTGGCGGCGACATGGTTGGCAAGGTTGAGGCCGGCATTCCCGAAGATGATCCACGTAATCCAGCCACCATCGCCGATAATGTTGGCGATAATGTTGGCGATTGCGCCGGTATGGCCGCTGACCTTTTTGAAACCTATGCGGTGACCATTGTGGCCACCATGGTTCTGGCCTCGATCTATTTTACCGGCTCATATGAAATGATGCTGTTGCCTTTGGCCATTGGCGGGGCGTGTATCATAACCTCCATCATCGGCACGTTTTTTGTTAAACTGGGCAAATCGGGCAATGTGATGGGCGCGCTTTACAAAGGCATTATCGCTGCGGGYCTTCTYTCYGTTGCKGCGGTCTATCTGGTCATCAACAAAATCCTTCCCAATGGTATGGGCGCAATCGAAGGCGCACCCCAGCCGATGACGGGTATGGATCTTTATCTGGCCGGCATGGTTGGCCTTGTGGTTACGGCGCTGATTATCTGGGTGACTGAATATTATACCGGCACAAACTATCGTCCGGTCCGCTCCATCGCCAAGGCTTCCGAATCCGGTCACGGCACCAATGTTATTCAGGGCCTCGCGGTTTCCCTGGAATCAACGGCACTGCCAGCTTTGATTATCATTGTTGGCATCGTGGTTGCCTTTAATCTGGCTGGCCTCTTTGGTATTGCCATCTCTGTGACCACCATGTTGGCGCTGGCCGGTTTGATTGTGGCGCTCGACGCCTTTGGCCCGGTGACAGATAACGCAGGCGGTATTGCCGAAATGGCGCAAATGGACGAGGACGTYCGTAAAACCACTGACACGCTGGACGCTGTGGGTAACACCACCAAGGCCGTCACCAAGGGTTATGCCATTGGYTCTGCCGGTCTGGGTGCGCTGGTGCTCTTTGCCGCCTATACCGAGGATCTGAAACACTTTGCTTCTGATGCGGCTAACTTCCCGTTCTTTGCGGGTGTGAACGTCGATTTCTCGCTGACCAATCCTTACGTGATTGTTGGTCTGCTTTTTGGTGGTATGTTGCCTTACCTCTTTGGTGGTATGTCGATGATGGCTGTTGGCCGTGCGGCCACCGCCGTGGTTGCCGAAGTTCGCCGCCAGTTCCGAGAAATCCCTGGCATCATGGAATATAAGGCCAAGCCTGATTATGGCCGCGCTGTGGATATTCTGACCAAAGCCGCGATCAAGGAAATGGTGCTGCCGTCCATGTTGCCGGTGTTCTCTCCGATTGTGCTGTTCTTTGTCATCTCCGCTGTGGCGGACAAGTCCGCTGCATTCGCGGCACTTGGCGCGATGTTGATGGGTGTGATTGTCAATGGTCTCTTTGTGGCCGTTTCCATGACCGTCGGCGGCGGTGCCTGGGATAATGCCAAAAAGTACATCGAAGATGGCGCTCATGGCGGCAAAGGTTCCGAAGCTCATAAAGCGTCTGTGACCGGCGATACGGTTGGCGATCCTTACAAGGACACCGCTGGCCCTGCTGTGAACCCCATGATCAAAATCACCAACATTGTGGCTCTGCTACTGCTGGCGGTTCTGGCGCGAATGGGCTAAAATACCAGAGCGTCATCCCGGACTTGATCCGGGATCCAGTCTTTTTAAGAAAAAACCCGGCTCTCATGAGCCGGGTTTTTTTATGTTAAATGCGATGTAATAGTATATTTGTCGGAGAAGTTAGTGAAAGGGGTTCGCTATGTACGTAATTGTAGCGCTTTATATGAGCCTAATGGCGGCAAATGAGCATTCTAAGGTAGATCATATACTTAACAATATTTCCTCTTGCCAACACGCTCTGGTTTTATGCGCAACAGGAAATTGCAAGTCAAACCGTGTCACATAGTTATGTCCAGTTGACGCATTAAGGCCTCGGGAATTGATAATTTTGCAAACTGAACTGCGCAGCGCGACCAATAAATTCAATGGACTACCTGAAGACATCAACAAATTATGCGTTGAAGAGTTTGAAAATTACTACTCGATGTCACTAAAAAAATTAAAGCAAGATGGCAATGTTTTACATTTAAATTTGGGCGATCTTCAGCAGAACTTTCATGGTCGTGATTTGGAAACGTTTTATCGAGCGGGATTAGAATCAAATTTAACGGGTATTACGACCAAAGCTACATACATTGATGGCGTAAGAGATAATAAGTTTATCAAATGCCCTTTAACACCGATAATCCCCCTCATATTGCTGCGGGCACAAAACCTGGCCTTTGCTAGAGAAAATCATTTCATAGATAGAATGAAAAATGGTGAGGTGAATCAACAACTATTACGGCCCTATTTTCATACCTTCCTGCATGCAGACTTATGGCAACAGGCCCAAGTGGAAGCGTTAGAGGTTTTTGAAAGTTTACTGGAACTAGGGCAATCTTCAACGGGAGCCGTAAGTAACTTGCGCGGCAGAGTTGCCGCGCATGTGCCGTTATATGATGATGGCAAATTGGCTAGAGAGTGGCCAAGATAAAACCAGTAAAATCTATTGCCGCCTTGGGCCGCCGGCGCCGCCTGGCAGATTCTGATCATTGCCAAGGGTGCCCTGGGGAAGTCGGCCTACGCCGCCGAGCAATTGCTGCATAATCGATAGCTCTCTGCCCCGGGTCGGGGTTTTACGGCCAACGATAGAAACCACATGGCCATCCTTGATGGTGTAAATAGATACATCGTCCACAACGCCATCCTTAAAGGCCACGGCCGTGATGGTGCGGGTTTTGGTACGGGGGCGTAAATACCCCAATTGTTCGCGCAGTTCCGACATATAATACCATTTGTCTTTTTCAAATACGCCAACGGTCGAAGGGTTGCCGTATTTGGATAACACCGTGGTTTTGGTATCCACACCGGCTTCTATATCGCCCGGTGCCTCCTTGGAGACGACAAATCCATGATTACGCGATATTGGCATGCAGGCGCTTGCCAGCAACAGGGCGCCGCCTGCGATAACCAGTCTGGAGTTAAAAAACTGCATAGATATGTCCTTGGCAATGAAATGCCCGCCAATGTAATACTGGATTGACCTAACCGGCCTTACGCATAAGTTCAAGCCTAAGCCGCAATCCGGGCAAGAATGTGACTGTATATGATGTTGTTTTCTCGATTATTTAGGAAAAAAAGAGCACGGGCCAAAGGGCGTTGGCTATACGAGCTGGCTTTATCGGCGTCTCGCTATAAGGAATTTTACGTCAAAGGCGCGGTTCCCGATACGGTAGATGGCCGCTTTGACCTGTTGGTAATTCACGTCTGGTTGCTGATAAGGCGGCTTAATGCGCTGGAAGTACAACCCCTCGGGCAGGATGTGTTTGATGCCATGTTTGTTGATATGGATAATGCCCTGCGCGAACTGGGTATCAGTGATACCGCGTTAGGCAAGCGTATCAAGGATATGGCCAAGGTATTTTATGGCCGTGCCGAGGTCTATAATACGGCCCTGGACGAGGGAGATGACAAGGCGCTGGGCACAGCGCTGGTACGTAATGTGTTCGAAAATGTTGAGAGAGCATCTGGCCATGGYGCAGATCTGGCCAGGCATATGCAACGCATMGAACACTCTCTGGCCGAGCAAAGCCTTGAAAGCCTTCTTAAAAACGGTCCCTGTTATCCCCCGTTTGCATAATCGCTCATGTCGGCTATCGTCCCGCGCTTAAATGGGATGAAGATCCTGTTATCAAATGTTTGGGAAAAACATGCCAAGACATGTAGTAATATCAATTGACGCTATGGGTGGCGATCATGCACCGGCCATTGTGGTTGAGGGTGTTGAATTGTTGGCCAAGGCGTTTGATGACGGTTCGCTGGAGGTGTTGCTGCATGGCAAGGCATCGACCATTGAACCCTTGTTGGCCAAATATCCGGTCGCTGGCCGCATCAGCAAAGTGCGCCATACCGATACCCACGTTTCCATGACCGATAAACCCAGTCAGGCAATTCGCAAGGCCCGTGGTTCCAGCATGTGGAATGCCATCGAGGCGGTAAAGTCCGGCGAAGCCCATGCTTGTGTCTCTGCGGGTAATACCGGCGCCTTGATGGTACTATCAAAAGTATTGCTGCATATGGCACCCAACGCGCATCGACCGGTCATCGCCGCCAGTTGGCCTACCATTCGTGGCGCTTCTGTGGTGCTGGATGTGGGGGCCAATGTGGAATGCGCACCCTCTCAACTGGTGGAATTTGCCATAATGGGTGAGGCCTTTTATACGGCGCTGCATGGTAAAAACCTGCCCAGTGTGGGTCTGTTGAATGTGGGTACCGAAGACCTGAAGGGCAACGGCATTGTTCGCGAGGCAGATATGCTGATCCGCCAGGCTGACCTGGATATGAATTACCAGGGCTTTATCGAGGGTGATGGCATCTCTCTGGGGGCCGCCGATGTTGTGGTCACGGATGGCTTTACCGGTAATGTGGCGCTAAAAACCGCTGAAGGCACAGCCAAACTGGCCGCCGAATTTTTGCGCCAGAGCATGAAACGCTCGCCATTGACCATGTTGGGTGCATTGCTTTCGCGTAGCGCCTTTGCCGAATTACGCTCTCGTATGGACCCGCGCAAATTTAACGGCGGGGTCTTTCTTGGTCTTGGCGGGGTTGTGGTGAAAAGCCATGGGGGCACCGATGGCTATGGCTTTTCCAACGCTTTGCGCGTGGCGCTAAACATGGCGCGTTCCAATTATGCACAGAGTATCGCCGTGAACCTCGAAAAGCTGGCCAAAAGCATTGAAACGACCAATCAGCTCAAACGGGCCAAACAGGAAAGTACTAACGCATGAGTCGATTTCGTTCAGTCGTCGCTGGGGTTGGCTCTTATCTGCCAAAAAAAATTCTGAGCAATGATGATCTGGCCAAAATGGTCAATACATCGGATGAATGGATCCGCCAGCGCACCGGCATAAAACGCCGCCATATTGCTGCCGAAGGGGAAACCACGTCGGACCTGGGGACGGAAGCGGCCAAAAATGCGCTAAAATCCGCAGGCATGGAGGCGGGTGATATTGACTTGATTATTTTGGCGACGGCCACGCCTGACCTGACTTTTCCGGCATCCGCCACCATCATTCAGGCCAATATTGGCATGGTGCGGGGCTTTGCCTTTGATCTGAATGCCGTATGTTCTGGTTTTTTATATGCGCTGGCTACCGCTGACAGCTTTATTGCCCGTGGGCAGGCGCGTAATGCCCTGGTGATTGGTGCCGAGACATTTTCTCGTATTCTGGATTGGGAAGACCGCAGCACCTGCGTGCTTTTTGGTGATGGGGCCGGGGCCGTTGTATTAACCGGTGAACCCGGGGCACCCGGCATGGGCGAGCGCGGTATTATCCACAGTTATCTTCGTTCTGATGGGCGCTTCACAGACCTTCTATATGTGGATGGTGGCCCCTCCAAAACCCAAACCGTGGGGCATTTGCGCATGAGTGGCAATCAGGTTTTTCGCCATGCCATAACTAATATTGCAGCCTCGATTGCCAAAGTGCTTGATGATGCAGGCCTGACAGTCAGCGATGTTGACTGGTTTGTACCTCATCAGGCCAACCAGCGCATTCTGGAAGGGATTTCACGCCGTTTGGGACTGCCAGAGGAGCGCGTGGTATCCACCGTTGCCGAACAGGGTAATACGTCGGCCGCATCAATTCCGCTGGCGCTGGATACGGCCTGTCGGGACGGGCGCATCAAAAAGGGGGACCTGGTGCTGATGGAAGCATTGGGCGGTGGATTTACATGGGGCGCGGCACTGGTTCGAATGTAGATTTATTTTGCGGATAAAGGCACTTTATAGCTATTTCTTCTAAGACGCTGTATTGACTGCGTTTCCTTTGCCTCTTAGCCTAAGCATATGGAGAACAAGAACAGATGAATAATAAAACACTTACTCGGGTGGATCTTGCCAGCGCTGTGGTTAGTGAAGTGGGGTTGTCACGGCAGGACTCGGCAGAATTTGTCGATACCATCTTGAACAAAATTGCCGACGCCCTGGTGCGTGGCGAAAGTGTCAAACTTTCTTCATTCGGTGCTTTTCATGTTCGTGATAAAAATGAACGCATGGGCAGAAACCCGAAGACGGGTGAGGAAGTTCCCATATCCGCTCGCCGGGTGGTGGTGTTCAAGGCCTCTCAGGTCTTGAAAGACCGCGTAGACGCCCACAATGGCTCTTGAATAAAGGCCTGATAACAGGAGTGTAAGCTGGTCCGCAAGAAACCAAATGCCTATCGCACTATCAGCGAAGCTGCGCAGGAGGTTGGCGTTCCGGCGCATGTGTTACGGTTTTGGGAAAGCCGGTTTTCTCAGATCAGCCCCATGAAAAAAGGCGGCGGACGCCGCTATTACCGCCCCGAAGATATTGCACTTTTATCGGGCATTCGGGCCTTGTTGTATGATGATGGACTGTCCATTAAGGTCGTTCAGGCAGAGCTGAAGACGCAAGGCGTCCCTGCCATCGCCGCCCGTGGTCGGCAGGAAATCGTGACCCCAGTCACGCCAGAGTCTGTGGATACTGTAGAAACGCTGATCAGCACCCCGCTTGCAAATTCGGCAGAAGAAAATGCTCTTGATACCGAAAGCTTTGATGATGTAGAACGCCGTTCTGAAAACCCTAAAGAGCGGGAAAATAATGGCGAAACGCACGAGCGGCTTTCCGGGGCTTTACAAAAACTGCTTAACGCCCGTGAACGGCTTAACGATACACTGCAAAAGCACTGAATGGCATTGCCAGCATGCGGCGCGCCTCTTATAAAACGCCCTCCGCAATATCTAGGTATGCGCGGAGTGTCGGAGCGTGGCGCAGCTCGGTTAGCGCACCGGTCTGGGGGACCGGGGGTCGTAGGTTCAAATCCTATCGCTCCGACCACTTTTCCCTCAAATAATATTCCCAGAATTAATTATTTTGCGTTTAGCGTGATGCGGCGACTCCGACAAACAGTGTCGAGGCCTCATTGATCCGGTAATGGCCGTTTTCATCGCGTCGCATGGTGATGGGCCGTGATGATGGCTGGCCGGATGTATAAACCTTGACCCGGTATTGCTTATTACCAAGATCAAAACGCTTGTCTCGGGTGAAATGAATAACCCAGGGTTTTTTCGGCAGGGTGTAGCCGTTATCCGGTATGGCTCCGCTAACGTAAGAGCGTGCGATTTCTGAATGGCGATCAATGCCAACCTCAATCAGGTATTCCAGATCGTAGCTGAGCTTCCCATTGCTGAGATAGCTGCTGTCTACGATCCGTGTCATGCAATCGCGGGCAATGGCTTTGTCAAACTGATAGGTGATCAGGGCCGCTATAAAAACGGTGGCGGCGGCTTCGGGAGATTGGGCGCCGGCCCAGGAGCTTTCACAGGCATTTGCGCTGGGCAATGCGCCCGGAATGGTCATGGTTTGATCGGCATGTGCCGATACAGACATGCCAAAAATGGCCGCCGTCAATATGGTTGTGCGTTTCATCATCATGTCCCCAAATGTGTGTCCACGATCAGTATAGGGGCCGAGCGTGTACTCTAACAAGGGTGAATGGATAGGAGAGATAGTGAGGCAATTATCTTGCTCCATTCGCACCTGTGGAAAATGCATCGTTTTCTTGACTTTGTCCTGCGTGCATTCTCAAAGGATGGCATGTCTGATGTATCAAAAGCCACCACCGTTTTAGCCGCCCCCAATGTATCGGGGCCAATCGCGCTCTGGCTGTTTATCGTTACCGGATTTCTGGTGGTGATGATTGTGGTTGGCGGGGCAACGCGCCTTACCGATTCTGGTCTGTCGATCACTGAATGGAAGCCGGTAACCGGGGCCATTCCGCCGCTAAGCGAGACGGCCTGGCAGGCGGAATTTGAGAAATATCAGCAAATTCCTGAATACCGCCTGCAAAATCGTGGCATGTCCATTGCCGAGTTTAAAACCATTTACCGGTGGGAATGGGGCCATCGTCTGCTTGGCCGTCTGATCGGCTTTGTGGTGCTTATCCCCATGCTGGTTTTTGCCTTCAAGGGACAGGTTACTCGTCGGTTAGGGCGCCGCCTGTTGCTGTTATTGGGCTTTGGTGCCCTTCAGGGCGCGCTGGGCTGGTGGATGGTCAGCTCTGGTCTTGGTGGTCTGGATGATCGTCTGGATGTCAGCGCCTATCGTCTGGCGACCCATATGGGCATGGCCCTGATTATCCTGGGCTTTGCGTATTGGACGGCACTGGATGTTCGTCAGGGTGAGCATCCACCACAAACGGACAATAGTTTTGCCCGGATTGCTCCTGGGTTTATGGCACTGGTTTGGCTCCAGGCCATGTTGGGGGCTTTTGTGGCCGGAACCGATGGCGGTTTTATCAACAATACCTGGCCCATGATGGATGGTGGTTTTATTCCCGAAGGCTATGGTCATTTGTCGCCGTTCTGGCGTAATTTCTTTGAAAATCCAGCGGCAGCACAGTTTGATCACCGCATGGGCGCGTATCTTGTCTTAATCAGCGCCGTGTTT
Organism: Robiginitomaculum sp.; assembly: GCA_002733485.1. GTDB lineage: Bacteria > Pseudomonadota > Alphaproteobacteria > Caulobacterales > Maricaulaceae > Robiginitomaculum_B. The sequence goes on along the minus strand of NVVU01000012.1, from coordinate 3,205 downwards.
ATGGCAATGATCGCATGGCGAAACACAAATCCGGCCATCAAACGGGCGGCGGGATTGGTCCTGGCGCTGGTCTGTGCCCAGGTATTGCTGGGGATCTGGACCCTGCTGGCGGTGACGCCGGTGCCATTGGGCATCGCTCATCAGGCGCTGGGGGCGGTGGTTTTCCTTGGCACCGTGCGTCTGGCCCATATCAGTCGTTAAGAGCCGGATTTAGCCGTCGCGCTTGTCGGGATGGTATCCAGTACCACCAGGGCAATACGGTTGGTACTGTCATCGGCCACGGCGATCAGGCCAGCGGAAAACCCGGTACCCCCAAAAGAATGGCTGGAAACCGCCAGGGCGCCCGGATTGGCCGCCCCGGGCGTGCTAAGCGCCTTGGGGGTTTTCAGATTATATAACGCCAGCAGGTTTTCATCATAGGCGTGCAAATTTCCCGCCGCCGGATCAGAAATCAGGATGATTTTTTTATCTTTGATGGTCAGTGCCGCGACCTTGCCAGGGGCGCTTTCCACACCTTGCAGCATGCGGACATCATTTTTTAGTGACAGTCTGAACAGACCGCCCTTTGCCCCGGTAGCAACAGCGTCATCTCCCAAGGCCGCACAATTGCTGATGGCAATGGCCAGCTTTCCATCTATGATTTTTTGGGCGCTCAGCGCCGCCTCGCCCTTGTCACTAATGTGCCAGACGGCCAGGGTTTTATCGGCTTTACCGATTAGAAATGCCGGGTCATCGGTTTCGGCCTTTACGGTGCACAAGGCGGTGATGCCCTCGGTAGGCAGGCCCGATACTGGCAGCTCGATCAATTGGCCGCGCGCATCGTCAACAATGAAAGACTTTAAGGTGCCATCGGTGTTTACGGCCAGAATAATACTGGCGCCTAGGCCACGCAGGTTAAAGCCCGGCTGTGATGCCAGCGCGGTAATGGTATCGCCATTCCAGGTGCTGTCTTCTTCACCCTCAACATCTACGACTTTCAGCCCGCCAGTGCTGGAGGCAATGACCAGACGTCCCTCCCATGGCACCGTGGCCACCGGGGCAAAGGTGATGGCGTTGATATGATCGTCAAACGGACCAAGGGAGGTCGATGTGGAAACTTCGGCGCTGGGGCTGTTTGAACCGGCGGGCGCATTGTCTCCCTGGGGTTCACAGGCCGATAAAGCCAGGGCGAACAGGCCTAGGACTGCGCCGTATGCCAGGGGCCGCGCACCGCGAGGGTCAGGCCGCTTTGTTGCAGGTTGAAATACAGGGTTTTTCCGTCGGGTCCAAAACATGCGCCAGTAAACTCATTATGTTGTTTCAGCGCGGAACGCGCCAAAGTGTAAATGCGGCCCTTGGGGGTGATGCCGCGTAAAAAATTATCGCCCTTGCCATCTTCGCAAGTAATAAGATCTCCCCAGGGGGCGATGGTGATATTGTCTGCGTATTCCATCACAGAAGCATCGGGAGACTCAACAAAAAGCTGCAGTCGGCCGGGTTGGCGGCTTTCCAGCGCGGTACCTTCCACGGGGGAGGGGATATAACGCCAGATCTGGCCGATTTTGGCGGCGCCGCCATTGGTGCAGGTAAAATACATCTCGTCCTTGCCAAACCACATGCCTTCGCCTCGAGTAAAGCGGGCTGCGCCGCCGTCCAGCCCACGCAGCTCTATATCATTATTGGGGTTTTCCACCTCATCAAGATCCACCCACTGCGTATACATCCACTGGCCGGTTTCAACGGGGGCATCCTTGCTGGTTGGCCAATTGCGCAAATCCCGCGAGGGTTCGCCGACGATGGCCAGCGCCTGTAATTTTCCGCCCATGGCCAGCTTGCCGGGCACGTCCGGCAAAAACCGATACAGCAGGCTGGCTTTCGAGCCACTATCCTGAGTCATATACACAATGGACGAGCGGGGATCGACACAGGCAGCCTCATGTTGAAAACGGCCCATGGCACGCAGGGGCACGGCCTGTTGCAGGCCGCTTTCGGGGTCGGCCATCACCTCAAAGGCATAGCCATGGTCCTGCATAAGGCCTGCCTTGGGCTTGGCGCGCCGCGTGGTTTCCTCGCAAGTGATCCAGCTGCCCCAGGGGGTTAAGCCCCCGGCGCAATTATTATAGGTGCCGCCCAGCGCCAGATATTGGCCGGTAACCCGCATCGAGCCTTCATCAACCAGCATGCCGGTGACGCCGCCGGATAATTGCCGGCCCTTGCCGCCATGATCATAGAGCTTGTCTTTATCAATGCTGTTCAGGCGCTTGTCGCCGATGCCAAAGGCGCTGATAGACTGGTTGGACGGTGGCAATTCGCGTTTCAGGTCGCCGGGGGATATTTCGTGATTACGCAATAGCAGGGTTTGGCCATCTTTCATGGTAAAGGCGGCCATACCGTCCGGGTCGGCAGGTACCAGCAACCCATCGCTCATCAGATCACCAGCACGGGATAATACGCGATACTCGAACCCCTTGGGCAGGTCCAGTATCCCCTCGGGGTCACTTTTAAGCGGGCCATACTTATCGGTTTCAATGGGAAAGACCGGCCCCTTGTTTTTGGGTGAGCAGGCGGCCAGCGCCGCATAGCCGGTGAAGGCGGCGGATATGCTGGCCCCGGAGAGGAATGTGCGGCGGGAAAATCTCATGATACGACTCAGCTGTTGAATTCCATCTCAGGTTTATATGCCATGCCGAGCGTGACAAGAATATGGCAAGGTGGCATCCGGGGTATGTTTTGACCAGCAGCCCTGAACCCGGTAACACTAAACCTAAGTGCGGCCATCAACGCACACATCAATGGATCGAAGGGGATTACCATGGGCATGGGCATCAAAAATATTATGGCGGCAGTTTTGCTTGGCTTGCTGTTTATGCACCCRGCCTTTGCCGGGGATGACAAAGCGGACAAGGATGAAAAAAGCAAAGACGAAAACAGCAAAGCCATCCCCGACCCAACGCAATTTATCACCAAACACAAAGGGCGCTTTAACGGTCAGCTGATTGAATATACCGCAACTGCCGGGGAAACCTATCTGCTCGATAAAGATGGCAAGCCAAAGGCCAGTATTTTCACCTTCGCCTATACCAAAACCAATCTGGCCAAAGGCGAAGTGCGCCCGGTTACGTTTTTATGGAATGGTGGGCCGGGGTCGGCCTCCACCTGGTTGCATATGGGCACGTTTGGGCCAAAGCGCGTCGCCGTGCCCAGCGATGCCAGAGATCGGAAGAGC
>NVVU01000109.1 GCA_002733485.1 Robiginitomaculum sp. | reverse complement strand
TATTTAGGTGACAAGATAAATTTTGCATTACTTAATGTAACCATAAGCGTGAATGATATTTATGACAGAATTGAAAATGAAGATAAAGTACAGTATTTAGAGAACCTAGAAGCATAAACTTATTTTAAAATGACTAATAAAGTGAAAAATAACATTATTATTAAAAAGCCAAGTTTAAATCATAAGAATAGACATTGGCATAATTGGCTCGTATATGATTTAAATGATCAGTTTTTATCAAAATATTCTCATCTTTATCAAGGTGTTTTATATGATTTAGGTTGTGGCGAATCTCCTTATCAGGATTTTTTATTACAATTTGCTCAACAATATATTGGTGTTGACTGGGCGGGTAGTAATCATGTGACTAAAGAAACCGTGTTAGCAAATTTAAATGAACCGTTACTACTTGACTCAGCTGTCGCTGATTGTGTTATTTCTTTATCGGTACTTGAGCATTTATATCAACCACAGGGTATGCTTAATGAAGCATATCGTTTGTTAAAGCCTAATGCTGCGATGATATTGCAAGTACCTTGGCAGTGGCAATTACATGAACAACCTCATGATTATTTTCGATATACCCCTTATGCCCTAAAGCAGATGTTTGTTAAAGCAGGTTTTACCGAGGTTACTATTGAATGCCAAGGCGGATTTTTTACAATGTTATTTTTAAAAATAAATTATTTTAGTTTGAAATTTATCCGTGGCCCTAAATTTTTAAAAAATATCATTAAACTGTGCTTAGCGCCTTTTTGGTATTTAGGGCAAAAAATTGCCCCTTACTTAGATAGACTAGATAGAGATTGGTCGAAAGAAACGATTGGTTTTTTTGTTACAGCGATTAAAAAGTAGTGATGCTTTTAGCCTTAATTTTCTCATTAGTTACTTTGATCATGTACAATTTGGCTTTATAGACCCTAGTTAATGTTTTTGTTAAAATTCATTTACCTGCTCACTAATGAAATAGTCGTGATTATTTTTGAAATATCCTATTGTTAAACCTTATTTACCTAGTCAAGACAAATACCAACGTTATGTTAATGGTATATTTGATCGTAATTACCTTACCAATAATGGGCCGTTAGTTCAGTTATTAGAGCAACGTTTAGCGCAGTATTTAGGGGTTGACTATATTTTATTAGTAGCCAATGGAACTTTAGCCTTAAATGTTGCTTATGCTGCATTAGATGTTAGCGGTAAAGTTATCACTACACCGTTTTCATTTGCCGCGACGACAAGTTCACTTTGTTGGTATGGGATTGAACCGCAGTTTGTTGATATAAACGCTAAAACTTTAAATCTTGATACCACTAATATTAGTACGGAACAAGCAGCTATGGCTAGCGCTATTTTAGCGGTACATGTTTTTGGAAACCCTTGCCAAGTAGATAATATAGCGAAACTTGCCAAAAAACATCAATTGAAAGTTATTTATGATGCTGCTCACGCTTTTACCAGTGAATTATCGGGACAAGCACTAGTTAGTTATGGTGATGCCGCTACTTTAAGTTTTCATGCAACTAAATTATTTCATTGTGTTGAAGGTGGGGCAGTAATTTTTAAAGATAAAACGAGCTATGAAAAAGCTAAAAAAATAATTAATTTTGGCTTTGATCAAGACAACAAACCAATACATGTTGGTATTAACGCTAAAATGAGTGAATTTCATGCGGCTATGGGGTTAGCGGTATTAGATGATATTGATTATATTACCGCTAAGCGACGGGAGTTAATTAATCGTTATCATCAAAAATTAGCTCATGTCGATCAAATTAAATGCCAAAATTGGCATGTGATGGAACAGCGTAATGGCGCTTATATGCCAATTATATTTGTTAGCGAAACCTTGCAACTTGACATTGCACAATTATTAGCCAAAGCAGGAGTTCAGACTCGTCGCTATTTCTATCCTAGTTTATCTCAGGTTGATGTTTATGGGCTACATGGCGAAACGCCGATCGCAAATGATATTTCAACACGTATTTTATGTTTACCTATGTACACTGATTTAATGTTGGTGGATGTTGATTATATTTGTGATTGTTTAATTAAAGCAATAGAGCAGGTAGTTGTATGAGCTATTATACTGAAAATGAATTAAGTAATATTGGTTTTGCTCATATAGGGACTAACGTACTTTTATCTAGAAAGGTATCCATTTATGGTGCAGAGCATATACGTTTAGGCAATAATATACGCATTGATGATTTTTGTATTTTATCTGCTGGTGAAGGAGGAATAAGTATTGGTAATTATATTCATATTGCTTGTTATAGCTCCATTATTGGTGCTGCTGCTATAACGTTGTCTGATTATTGTAATATTTCAGCTCGAGTTTCAATTTACAGTAGTAATGATGATTATTCTGGTGAGTATTTAACTAATCCTATGGTTCCTAACAAATACACGAATGTTACCCATTGTTCGGTCTATATTGGTAAACATGTAATAATAGGTTGCGGCTCAGTAATTTTGTCTGGCACTAATATAGCTAATGGCTGTGCTATTGGAGCTTTATCTTTAGTTAATAAGTCTTTGCCTGAGTGGGGAATATATGTAGGACAACCGGTAAAGTATATAAAAGCACGCAACAAAAAATTACTTTTACTGGAAAAAAAGCTTAGCCAAGATATATTTTTAGCAAAAAGGTCTAAATGATTATGTTGATCCATATTTTTGCTGATACTCCTCATCATTATGTGCCTATGAGGCAATTTTTTACAGAGCAATGTGATATTGCTCATAAGCAACTATTTTGGGCTAAATCCAGTATAAATAATGTGTCGCAGCAAACGAAAGAAAATAGCAATGTTTTGGAGAGTAAATTAGATTTTAAATATTATTCTAGTGTAGATGACCTTTTTTCTTTGTTAAATTTATTACCTAATTCTGCTCAAATTATTTTTCATGGTTTGGCGGATGTACATCTACTTAAACGTTTACTCTTCTCTCCTTGGTTAAAGCGCAGTAGTTGTGTTATTTGGGGGTATGAGCTGTATCGATATCAGCAAAAAAAACGTTCTGTAAAATCTTATATAACTCAGTTTATTCACCTTTTAGTTTTTAAATTTATTAATAACGTCATTATGTTAACTCCTGGAGATGGTGCTTTAGTTCAGAAATATTTGCATCGTAAATCAGTTACTTTTCTACCTTATCCCTTAATTGGGGTTAGCCCTGTAAGCAAACATTTGATGATACCTATTTCTAAAAATAACAATAAAATCAAGATATTAGTGGGTAATTCTGCTGCTAAAGCGAATGAGCATATAACTGCTTTTCAACAATTAGCTCATTTGGCTGATGAAAATATTGAAATTGTTGTACCGTTAAATTATGCAAATTCAGGAAACTATTCTAAAGAAGTCATTAATGCGGGTGAAGCTATATTTGCAACTAAATTTACCGCGATAACAGAGATGCTTACCAAAAAAGCTTATGATGAATTATTAACAGAAGTAGATATAACCGTTTTTGCTCATCATCGTCAACAAGGTCTGTATGTTGCTTATTCTATGTTACTTATGGGTAAGACTATTTTTTTACGCTCGGCAACGACTAGTTATCAAAATTTTGTTGCTTTGGAGTTTTCTATTTTCGCCTTTGAAACATTGAAAAATTATACTTTTTCTCAATTATTCACTTTAATTACTAATAAAAAGTTAGATAACCAGCGGTTAATGGAAGAAAATTTTACTGAGCAAGCATTAGCGCCTAAATGGTCATTATTACTTAATAATTTGTTTTGTCGGTAGTATTTTTTAGATGACTATAAAAAAGAAAGCAATCAATGGTGTAAAGTGGACTAGCTTTTCAACCATTATGCGCGCGGTTATTCAATTAGTTCAATTGTCTGTCGTTGCACATTTTCTATCTGCAGAGGTATTAGGTTTATATGCTTTATTACAGCTATGTTTAGCTTTCTTCCAAATTTTTATTGGCGTGGGCATTGGTAATGCCATTGTTCATCAACAAAGTACTTCTGAAAGGCATCTGTCGGAACTTTTTTTTATTAATTTAGCTATTGCTATGCTTTTAGCTGTGATCTTCTTTTTTGCTGCACCGTTATTAGCTTGGTTTTTTGAACAGCATAAATTAACCCCTTTACTAAAATTAATGTCGGTAGTTTTCGTTATTATTGCATTATCGCGTATTCACTTAGCTCAATTACAAAAAAAGTTAGAATTTGCTGTTATTGCTAAAATTGAATTATTAAGCTCTGTGATCAGTTTTATTGTAGTTATTTTTTTTATTACTCATGGCTATGGCTTAAATTCTTTGGTTTATGGTTATTTATTATCGGTAAGTTTACAAACGTTATTATTTTGGTTGTTAAGTGATTTTAGACCACGATTTTGTTACCCTGCATCATGGCATGAATTACAACAATACCTTAATTTTGGTGTATACCAAACGGCTTCTGCAGTCGTTAATTATTTTAATTCTCAGTTTGATTTGATTTTAGTTGGTAAAATATTTGGTACAGAAGTGCTCGGCGCTTATTCTTTAATTCGTCAATTTTGTTTTCGTCCAGCCATGGTCATTAATCCTGTGTTAACACGGGTTGCTTTTCCTGTGATGGCTAAATTGCAGCAAAGTGATCAATTAGCTAATGTTTTTTGTCGACTTTCACAAACATTGGCGTCAATTAATTTTCCATTATATTTAGCTTTAATTATTTTGGCTAAACCTATTATTACGCTTGTTTTTGGTGAACAGTGGTTGTATATGCTAACAGTTTTTCAATTAATGGCCAGTTGGTGTTTGGTGAGATCCGTGGTTAATCCCATAGGTTCATTATTAATGGCGGTGGGTAAAGTAAAGCTAGCGTTTAAGTGGAACTTTTTTTTGTTAATATTATTTCCTTTATGTATTTTATTTGGCTCAATTTGGGGGCTTATTGGAGTAGCTTTTACTTTATTTATACTGCAAATATTGTTATTACCAGGTCAATGGTGGTTTTTAATAAAACAAAGTGCGGATATTAGTTTTGACAAGTTTTTTACCGCTTTATTCATACCGTTATCAATAGGTATTACATCTACCTTTGTTACTTTATTATTGATGACATTTTTAGTGACATTCGAGCTGTGGCTACAGTTAATCATAGGGGTAACTATTGGTGGAGTTATTTATATACTTTTATCGTATAAATTTAACTTGTTATTTCGTTATTTCGTTAATAATTTTATTAGAGTTTAGTAAATGAAAATATTTGTAGTCACTGGTGGGGCTGGTTTTATTGGCCGCGCTATTTTGGAAATAGCTTACCTAAATGTTTGGAGTTTCAAAGAACGAGTTATAAAACAAGCTGGTCTATTGAGAAAATGTATGGTCAATGTTTAAGTAAGTTAGTTAATTAAGAGACAGAAATCGTTTTATGGAATCAAAAAATAATGTTTGGCAAGCGCCAAATGAAGCAATAATACCAGATTTTATTATTTGCGGTGCAATGAAATCAGGTACTACTACGTTACATGCTATTTTAAATAGTCATCCGGATATATTTATTCCTGATAATGAAGTTCACTTCTTTGACATGGATAATATAATTGAGCATTCAGATTTTAACTCGTATATAGATGAAAAATGGCTTACAAACTCTGTAGAAAAAGATCCCAAAAGGTATTGGCAATGGTATTCATCTAATTTTTCTAACGCAACATCTAAACAAGTTTTAGGTGAGGATTCAACAACATATTTAGCATCGCCATTAGCATTTAAGCGTATTTCAATACAAAAAAAACCAATAAAGCTATTGATAATGTTAAGAAATCCTACTGCAAGAGCCTATTCTCAATATTGGCACATGTTAAGATCTGGGCGCGCGATTCATAGTTTTGAGAAAACATTACAATATAACCCTGCAAGCGTACTTAATCGTAGCTTGTATTACACTCAAATACTTTCTTTGTTACGGGCTATCCCAAAAGCACAGGTTAAATTTATTATTTTTGAAGAGTTTCTTCAAAATAAAAATAAGTGTTTAAAAGATGTCTGTGATTTTTTAGGTGTAAATAGTAGTAAAATAACAAAAGAAGCGGTGAACTTTCATGAAAATAGTGGTCTTTATCCTAAATATTTAAATTTGCAATTAGTAAAAAACAAATTTTTACCTATGGGAGGATACAATAGCTACCAGAATCATTTTTCTCTTGAAAAAAGGAATGTTTTTCTTGAAAAAATAGCTTTAGCTAAAGTCATAAATAAAGGGCATCGACTGATGAATCCGTTGATTAACCGTAAACCACCTAAAATGAAATTTGAAACAAAAATATTGTTAGATACGTATTTTATTAAAGAACTTGAAGGGCTTAATGATGTGTTGGCACGTGATGTTCTGTCTATTTGGTTTTAAAGATTAGTATATAGCTGATAGTTTTGACGAAAATAGTATCTGCAGTGAATTTTAATGCTGAGTTTGCTTATTTATTAATAGCTCATAAAAGTTAAATACAATTTGTCTTTTTTATTTAATCTATTTTGAACAATAGTTTTTATTATTAGTAAAATGCTACAATACGCGCCATTAAATAATGTGGTGATGGATAATAAATAAATGGCACATGAATTACTCGATTTAGAAAACTCTTCAGATA
>NVVU01000011.1 GCA_002733485.1 Robiginitomaculum sp. | reverse complement strand
TGGAGTGGAACTACCGCTTTGATTTTCAAGAATTACGCCGCCGTAAAGTGGGAAACCAACGATCCATTCTGGTGGATCCGCACCGACCCTGATTTCCTGAAATCGCCCGATCGCAAACGCATAATTCGTGGGGCTGGTGTTTATGATTACTGGCTAAAGGCTGGCTTCCCGCCGCAATGTCGCCTGGTTGGTGCGGATGATTTTGAGTGTGATTGATGATGAATAAACTGCTGGGCGAACTGCGTCGTCGCAACATATTCCGGGTCGCCGGGGTCTATGCSGTSGTKGGCTGGATATTGATGCAGGTTGCMGGSGCGCTRGAAAATTCCCTGAACCTGCCSGACTGGTTTGACAGCGCCATYACSGCSRCKYTGCTGATCGGYTTTCCCATYGCSMTGCTKYTGGCCTGGGCGTTCGAGATGACACCGGAGGGCGTAAAACGCACCGAAGTGGTAGCAGAGGGAGAGAGCGTAACCGTCAAAACCGGGCGGAAATTTGATATAACAATCGTGATCGGATTGGCTTTGCTGGTTGTCTTGGTGGGTTGGCAGAGCCTTAACCAAAATAAGCAAACATCAACAGTCAATATTGCAAAGGACGTTACGTCCATAGCCGTGCTGCCATTTATCGATTTATCCCCTAATGGCGATCAGGAGTATTTCGCAGACGGTATTTCAGAAGAAATCCTCAACGTATTAGTGCCGATTAATGGTTTGAAAGTGGCGGGGCGCACCTCCAGCTTTTCCTTCAAAAACAGCAATCAAGATTTACGGGAAATCGGTGCAGCCCTGAACGTCAATCATGTGCTAGAGGGCAGTGTACGTCGTTCGGGTACCAAGCTCAGGATTACCGCGCAACTCATCCGAAGTGAGGACGGCTTTCATATTTGGTCGGAAACCTATGACCGCGAGCTGACCGATATTTTTGAAATACAAGACGAAATTGCCCGTGCTGTTGCAGAACAACTGGCGGCGTCCCTTGGCTTATCTTTTGAGTTGTCATCTGAGACTTTGGTCAAAAATCGCACCGAAGACATTGTCGCTTATGAGCTGTATCTACGCGCCAAACAATTGCATGAAAAACGGGGTAAAGATAATCTAGACACCGCACTTCTTTTGCTCAGCGAAGCCACGGCTCGTGATCCGGATTTTGCTCCGGCATGGACTCAACTTGCAAATGTTTACAGTGTGTATCAAGCCTACCAAACCAAGAAACCAAATGAGGCCACAGTACAGCACTGGCGCGCTATCGGTAAAGCGGCGGCAAAGCGTGCGATTAAACTCAACCCGGATAGCGGGGCGGCGTATTCCAGCCTCGGATCGATGTATACCTATGATTTAAATTGGATAAAAGTTTTTGAAGCGTATGATAAAGCGCTGGTTTTGGCACCGGATGATGCAAATATAAGAGATAGTATGGCGCAAAACCTGTTGGAGGTCGGGAAGTATCAACAGGCAATAAAAATGTCCTTGCGCGCCATTGAGATTGATCCGTTGGTGGCAATATATCGCAACACTTTGGGACTTTCATATAGCTTAATTGGTGAATATGAAAAAGCCATGCAACAATACAGCCGCGCGCGTGAGATTGATCCGGCTTTTGCTTTCACGTACTCTAATATGCTGGACACATATATTGCCCAAGGACGCACACAATATGCATTGAGCCTCGTTGAAAATGAAGAACCCTTCGCAGGGAGCCTATTTAGTCAAGAGGACTTGGCTACTGTGAAAGCCATTTATTCGGTTAATAACGCGGGTGATGAGCAGGCCAAACAAGCATTGATGAAAAACTTGAATAATTATTATCTGCGGTTTCTGTTCGCAAGTCTTGCTGGAGATAAACAAACTGCGATTGAGGCTCTGGATTTGTTTTGGAAACACCCTTTCGAACAAGGTGGTTTTTACAGCGTTTTTACAGTGTCAAATATAGAATTTGTTTACGACCAACCACGGTTCAAACAGCAAGTACGTAAGGATAACATCCTCGCCTATTGGCGCAAACACGGTTTCCCACCGCAATGCAAACCGGTTGGAAAAAATGATTTTGCCTGTGATTGATAATGAATAAGATACTCACCGAACTTCGCCGAAGAAACATTTTCCGGGTCGCCGGGGTGTATGCTTTGGTTGGCTGGCTGTTAATGCAAATCGTCTCGGTGATGACACCGGCGCTGGCCTTGCCGGACTGGGTCGATAGTTTTTTTGCCATTGTGTTGCTGGTCGGATTTCCTCTGGCCATCCTTTTAACCTGGGCGTTTGAGATGACACCTGAGGGGGTAAAGCGCACTGAAAATGTGGGTACAGAAAAAAGCGTTACCGCCAAACCTGCGCGTACACTGGATTATATCATTGTTGTGGGTCTGGTTCTGGTAGCCGGGCTGGTGATCTGGCAGGGGATGCGCGGTCCGATCCTTCGACAAGCTCAGGATGAGGGCGGTGTAGCTACAGACAACATTACCCCTCATCCTGAGCTTATCGAAGGATCAGAGGGAGCCATGAGCGATCAGATCACAGATGCCGCCTCAATCGCCGTACTGCCATTCGTCGATCTATCGCCTAACAAGGATCAGGAATACTTTTCCGATGGCATTGCCGAGGAAATCCTTAATGTGCTGGTGCGGGTTGAGGCCTTGTCGGTCGCCTCGCGGACCTCGTCGTTTCAGTTCAAAGGCCGCGACATTGGTATCCCCGAAATCGCGCAAGTGCTGAAAGTTCGCCACGTGCTGGAAGGCTCGGTCAGGAAAGCCGGTGACACCCTGCGCATCACCGCGCAATTGATCGACACATCAAATGACAGGCACCTGTGGTCGCAAACCTATGACCGGCCGCTGACGGCGGAAAATATTTTCATCATTCAGGACGAAATCGCCACCGCCATCGTCAAAGCGCTGAGCGATACGCTTGGCATGACGGACGCTGTTGATATTAAAGTCGCCGCGCCTACAGAAAATCTGACGGCCTATGATCTATATCTGAAAGCGCGCCCCCTGTTTCAGGCGCGCACGGATCTCGACAAAGCCGATGCGCTTCTCATTCGCGCCCTTGAGCAGGATCCAAAATTCGCCAGAGCGTGGGAGATGCGTGCCGCCGTGCAATCGCTGATGAATGAATATGGCTATGCCGACACGACTGCCGCGGAAGCCGACCGCCGCTCGATAGCGTTTGCTGATCGGGCGATTGCTCTGGTGCCCAAAAGTGCAACCGCCATTGCGGTGAAAGCCAAAATTCGGATGGATGCCAATCAGACTTTCCGCGGAACATATGACTATGAAGACATTATCGCTGACTTTAAAAAAGCGCTTGAAATTGAACCGCGAAATGCTTCGGCGCTCACCTGGCTTGGCATTACTTACATAAATATCGGCGCTGACGGACTGGCGTCACAAACCTTTGAAAAGTGCATGGAGTATGAGCCTTTCTATGTGCCCTGTGCCATAAATAATTACACTTTTTGGTCCGCACGGGGCGGCGATAAAAGAGTGCTCAACGCCTTTCGGGATAGGCTTGGAAAGGGCGGTTCGGATGTTGAGGATGCGCCCTATGGGGCATTATCGCGACTGGATGAGGAGTTGGCTTTCATGATGGCCGTGAATGGTTCAAATCTTTTTGGCGGTTGGCGTCGCAGCGGTGAACTTTATCAGGCCTATAAAAATCTGGATGGCGATCATCAGGACCTGATCAGGGACGCTCTGCTCTTTGCCTCCCAAAATCCCGATAGAGATCAATCCATCATTGCAGAGCTTTTAACGCCGATCGGCTATTTTGAAAATAAGGGTTTAGTCTACGATATCTGGGATCCGGTATATAAAAACTATCGCCAGAGCCCTCAATTCAAAACCAGGATTAAAAAATCCGCTGTTTATGATTATTGGCGCGAACATGGCTTTCCGCCGCAATGCAAGCCGGTTGGAAAAAATGATTTTGTGTGCGACTAAGCTGGCATGAAAGCCAAACCCACTAACCCTGAAGTTGATGTGATTATTGTCAACTACAATGCCGGCACCATGCTACGCGATTGTGTGGCGGCACTTGCCCAACAGGATATGGATAATTTTCGCGTCTTTCTGATTGATAATGCGTCCTCTGATGGCTCTATCGAGGCATTGCCGCCACTGGATGATCGCTTTGAAGTCATTCAGCTTGATGAAAATACCGGCTTTGCCAAGGGCAATAACATTGGCGCAGCCCGTGGCACGGCCCCGTGGATCGCCCTTTTGAACCCTGATGCCTATGCCGAGCCGGGCTGGCTGAGCACCTTGTTAAAAACAGCACAATCTGATCCATCCATCGTAATGGCCGGCTCTACGCAGATTGATGCCAATTCCCGTCATCTGCTGGATGGCGCGGGAGACCTATATGCTCCCATAGGCTTTGCCTGGCGAGGATTGTGGCATCGGCCACTGGCATTATTACCACAAACGGGAGAGGTGTTTGGCCCTTGTGCCGCCGCCGCACTATATCGCCGCGATGCTTTTGAAGCGGTCAATGGTTTTGACGAAGACTTTTTTTGCTATCATGAAGATGTGGATCTGGCCTTTCGTCTGCGACTTGCCGGCGGCAGAGGCATACAGGTGAGCGAAGCAGTGGTTTTTCATGAAGGTTCCGGTGTCGCCGGGGCGCAATCTCCTTTTGCGGTATTTCACGGCACGCGCAACCGTACCTGGACATTTGTAAAAAATATGCCGCTGGGCCTTATGATTTTATTTTTACCGTTTCATGTGGGACTGGTTGGCGCTTTTATTGTTCGGGCTATTTTCAAAGGACAATTTCTCCCTACGATGACCGGCGTTACAGCCAGCGTTGCCGGGTTGGGCAAAGCCTTTGCCAAAAGAAAGGACGTACAGTCCAGTCGCCAGATTCGCCCGGCAACCCTTCTTAAAGCTTTCACCTGGTCACCCATTACATTTTTTTGCCGTGGGGCCGATGTCCGGCACTGGCGACGATTGCCTTAACGGTTTTAAAAGAAAAAATTAACGAACCCAGAGACCGATATTCGCATCACGTTACGTTCTATGCTAGATAGTTACCAGGTATAAGGATGAATCCATGGCAAATATTGATGCGCTGACGGCGGCACACCGCTTTGGACTGGGTGCCCGTCTGGGAGAGCTTGTAACGATAGCTCCGGATCCAGCGACATGGTTGAATGCGCAATTAACAGATGTCTCTTCGAACCTGGATAATTTTAATCTACTAAGCAGTGTTGAGGCGGTAACCCTGTTCTTTGATTTTCAGAGTGCCAAACGTGCTGAGCTCAATGCATCAACCTCCCTGTCATTTGCCACGGCATCGAGTACAAAAAAAACAGATCGGGAGCGCTTTGTTCAATTTGTCAGAGACATAAATGACATCAAAAGAACAGAGCAAATGGTAATCCATTCTTTTGATAGTAAAGCGGTAGTCGCCAGTGCTGCCAGCTCGACCAGCAAGGCACAGGCGGTCAAAACGTCTAAAGAAATTCTTCAGGAAATGTATAATGCGCTGTTACAGGACGTATCTGTGCGCACCTTGCATGCAACCGTGACGCCAGCATCTTTTCGCGAACGTCTGGTCCGGTTCTGGAGCGATCATTTTTCCGTAGATTTCAACAAAAATCAGCTCACCATACCCACAGCCATAACCATGGAGCGCGAAGCCATTCGCCCCCACGTCACCGGAAAGTTTTATGACATGCTGGTGGCCGTAGAAAGCCATCAGGCCATGCTGATTTATCTGGATAACTGGACCTCTGTCGGCCCCAACTCCTGGGCAGGGCAGCAGTACGGCCTTGGTCTTAATGAAAACCTGGCCCGCGAAACTCTGGAGCTGCACACGCTGGGCGTTGGTGGCGGATATTCCCAGGAAGATATCATTGAATATGCCAAGGCCATCACCGGCTGGACCATGGGAAACCCGAACTTTAATGAAGATGTACTTGGCGCCTTTGTGTACCAGCCACTGTTTCATGAGCCCGGAACACGAACGATTATGGGCAAGAGCTATCCTGACACAGGCCTGGACCAGGCGCTCAGCGCCTTGCAGGACTTTGTTCGCCACCCCTCAACCGCAAAACATATTGCCCGCAAACTGGCCTATCACTTCCATTCGGATGCCCCTCCACAAAGCCTGATAGACCAATTGGCTCAGGTCTTTACTGACACTGATGGGGATTTGCTACAGGTCAGCCTTGCTCTGGTCAGCGCTCCTGAGATGTGGGGTGGGCAGTTCCTCAAACTTAGAAACTCTGAAGAGTTCATTCTCGCCGCCTTTAGGGCTTTTGACTTGAAAGACTTGACGGCGGAGCAGATATTTAATGCCTTC
The DNA here is from genome assembly GCA_002733485.1 of Robiginitomaculum sp. GTDB lineage: Bacteria > Pseudomonadota > Alphaproteobacteria > Caulobacterales > Maricaulaceae > Robiginitomaculum_B. The sequence continues at coordinate 44,216 of NVVU01000011.1, read as the reverse complement.
CAGCTTATGGGTCAGGTTCCCTTTACGGCGGGCTCCCCTGCCGGCTGGCCAGATGATGAAGCAAGCTGGGCCAGCTCATCTACCATTGCCGGAAGGCTCAACCTGTCAGTACTGATCGGCAATCTGATTGAAAATGTGCCTCTGCCACCAGATTATGCCAGTGATCTTTTCGGCACGAACCTCAGTGATAATTCGTTTCAGATATTATCCGGTGCTTTTACCAAGGCACAGGGATACGCCCTGATGCTGATGACGCCAGAACTGCAAAGGAGATAGACATGATTACCGGTATTCCAAAATTATGCCTGAACCGTCGCGGTGTACTCAAAGGCGCCGCTGGTATTGTCGGGTTAAGCGCCAGCGGTGCCAATCTTGCATTTGCCGCCGGACCGGCTGGGCGCAAGCTTGTGGTCATTCTCTTGCGCGGTGCCATGGATGGCCTGAATGTAGTCGTGCCATATTATGAAAACCGTTATTACGCCAAACGCCCCAATATTGCGATCTTGCCACCGGGAGAACCTGGCGGAGCCATCCCGCTGACTGATGGTTTTGGCCTGCACCCCTCTTTGCCAGGCCTGGCCGCCATGTTCAACAAAGGCGAAGCCCTGTTCATGCACGCGGCCAGCGCCCCCTATAATGAGAGATCACATTTTGACGGCCAGGACGTTCTGGAAAACGGTACCAATTCCCCGCTTGGTACCCTTGATGGGTGGCTGAACCGCTCCTTGACTGCGCTCAATCTGTCCCCTGGCGCGGTTGGCATCGGCCAAACGGTGCCGCTAGTCCTTAAAGGTGCTGCCAATATTACCACATGGGCCCCTTCAAAATTACCCCAAGCAGATCCGGAAACCGTCGATGAAACGCTGGACCTCTATAGCAATGACCCCGTGCTGAAAGCCGCCCTGCAAGGTGCTGTCGATGTAGGGGCTTTGATTGGCGATCTCAATCAATTGGGCAGCGGGTTTGAACAATTGGCCAGAGCGGCGGGAAAACTGTTATCGGCCGATGGTGGCCCCGGTGCCGCTGCACTCTCTTTTAATGGCTGGGATACCCACGCCGATGAAACCAGTGTTTTGTCCTCTAACCTCGTCAATCTGAATGCAGCCCTTCTGGGCCTGCGCGAAGAGCTTGGCAGCCAATGGGCCAATACCGCCGTTATTATGGTCACTGAATTTGGACGCACCCTGGCCGAAAATGGCACCAAGGGGACCGATCATGGTGTTGGTGGCGCTTCATTCCTCATGGGAGGGGCGGTCAAGGGCGGCAGAATGGTCGGCTCCTGGCCCGGCCTGGCCCCGGTAAATCTCTATCAGGGACGCGATGTATATCCAGCCAATGACCTGCGCACGTTGTTCAAGGGWGTATTGCGGGACCATTGGGGCGTGGACCTGAGCGCATTAAATACATCGGTTTTCCCAGGCAGCGCAGGCGTCGGCGCCACTGAAAATCTGGTATACTAATCAGCGAAACGGCTTCAGGTTTCCAGCAAAGAGCGCCCGATATTCAAAAAACGCGCCTTGCGCTGGGCGCGTAGCTGATCGCTGTTCATGCTATCAAATCGTGCCAGAAATGATGAGATTTGCTCAGCCGCCGCATTAATCGCCACTTTGTGGTGACGGTGCGCGCCTCCAACCGGCTCATCGGCTATGCCATCAATGATATTAAGGCCCAGAAGATCCTGTGCCGTAATTTTCATTGCGGTGGCCGCATCTTTGGCCCGGCCTGAGTCGCGCCAAAGTATAGAGGCGCACCCTTCTGGAGATATGACCGAGTATATCGCATGTTCCATCATCAATACTGCATTGGCCGCCGCGATGGCTACCGCGCCGCCTGATCCGCCTTCTCCGGTGATCAGCGTGATCATGGGAACCCCCAGAGACAGGCATTTTTGTGTGGATCGCGCAATCGCCTCGGCCTGGCCGCGTTCCTCCGCACCGACACCGGGATAGGCGCCGGCGGTATCTACAAAACTCAATACCGGTAACCCAAAACGATCCGCGATATCCATAAGGCGCACGGCCTTACGGTACCCTTCCGGCCGGGCCATGCCAAAATTGTGCTCCAGTCGGGTTTGCGTATCATGTCCTTTTTCATGGCCAAGCACCATCACCGGGCGGCCCTGAAAACGCCCTAACCCGCCAATCAAAGCCCGGTCATCCCCATAGCATCGATCACCGCGCAGTTCGGCAAAGCCCTCGATCAGCACTTCGCGGAAATGTTTGAATTGCGGGCGTGCCGGATGCCGCGCCACTTGCGTTTTTTGCCAGGCATTCAGGTTTAGATAGGTGTTTTTCAGAAGCGTCGCGGATTTTCCCCGCAATTTATCCACTTCTTCAGCAGTGCTCACCCCGCCTTCGCTTTTGCTGAAACGCTCCAATTCTTCGATCTTGTTTTCAAGCTCGGCAATCGGGCGTTCAAAATCCAGGTACGTACGGGTAGGATCAGACATATTCAGACAACAACCAGGCGCGTTAAAGGTCCAGATCGACAAGGGGTTTCAGGCTGGAAAAGGCTCCAGCACAGTCGCGCCGCACCATAGGCAATACGAGGCAGCGGAACAAGCATCCTTTCCAGCACCCCTCAGAAGCTTACAGGGCGTCTACATTAGCGAGTATATAGGGAAGATATATTGAAGTGGGGAAAAAGTGCGGCTTATTTAGCACATTTTTCTAAAACATCATAATTTAGGCATTTTTTTTGCCATAAATATTAATTTTGAGTAATGTTTGCATTGCCAGTTACACAAAAATGATACAAAAATCAGGAATCGTTAAACTTAACGACCCTTGCACGGCTAATTAAAAATAAGAGGAACCAATGAAAAAGAAAATTTTATTAATGGGGGCTTCCGCGCTGATGATCAGTGCCTTTGGCACGACATACGCGTTTGCCCAGGAAGAAACTATCGTTGAAGATGATATCATCGTCACCGGCACACGGCGCACTGCCCGCTCTGCAGCGGACAGYCCGGCACCGGTTGACGTCATCTCCGGTGATGAGTTTATCAATCAGGGCGCGACGGACATGGGCGACCTTATCCGCCAGACCGTACCGTCTTACAATGTAAACCAGCAACCGATTTCCGATGCGGCAACTCTTATCCGCCCGGCCAACTTGCGTGGCTTGTCTCCGGATGAAACGCTGGTATTGGTTAATTCCAAGCGCCTTCACCGCGCCGCAGTCATTACCTTCCTTGGTGGTGGTATTTCTGATGGTGCCCAGGGCCCTGACATTTCAACCATCCCTGCATTGGCGCTCAAGCGCGTTGAAATTCTTCGTGATGGCGCATCATCCCAGTATGGTTCAGATGCCATTGCCGGTGTGATCAACTTCATCCTTAAAGATGCCACCGATGGTGCCACGTTTGAAACCAAATTTGCCTCTAATTACGATAATGGTGGTGATGCCTATACGGTTGCCGCCAATGTCGGCCTGCCTCTTGGCGATAGTGGCTTTTTCAACATCACTGGTGAATGGAGCCAACAGGATCCAACCAGCCAGTCTGTACAACGCGGCGATGCCGCCGCTTTGATTGCGGCCGGCAACACCGCCGTACGCAATGCCGTTGACTTCATCCAAACCGATGTGGCCCAGGTTTGGGGCCAGCCACGTGTTCGTGATGATATCAAAACCTTTGTAAACATGGGCGTTGATTTTAGTGAAAACGGCCAGATTTACGCTTTTGGCAATTATGCCCAGCGTAAGGTTGAAGGCGGCTTCTTCTTCCGTAACCCCACCAATCGCGGTGGCGTATTTGCCGGTCCTCAGGTTAACCCGGCTACGGGTAATCCGCTGGTGCTTAGTGACCCGAACAACCCGAATAGCTCTCTTGTTGACGAATTTACCGGGGCCACCGTTACCAATCCTTCGGCTTMTGTTCGTGTTGGCGACCTTTCCGGCAACACTAGAGGCGATTGCCCGGCCGGTATTCCGTTGACTTCTGGTGGCGGTCTGATTCCTGATCCGACCATTCTTGGTCAGGTTACGTCTGATGCCAATTGTTTCTCTTTTGTAGAAATGTTCCCGGGCGGCTTTACCCCTCGCTTTGGTGGTAAACTTACCGACCGCAGCGTCGCCATCGGCGTTAAGGGTGATATCCAGATCGGTAATGGTATCGGATATGATGTCAGCTATAAATATGGCCAGAACGACATCAACTTCTTTATCAACAACACCATCAATGCCTCCCTGGGGCCAGACACACCAACGTCTTTCCGTCCGGGTGGTTATACTCAGGCCGAAAACGATATCAATGTTGATCTGAACTATGCCGTGCCTGTGGCCGGGTTTGCTTCGGATCTGAATATTGCCGCTGGTTTTGAATGGCGTTCGGAAAGCTTTACCATTCGCTCAGGCGATGCCGCTTCTACGGCCCTTGGTCCGCTTTCGGCACCTTCGTCGGCTTTCCCGACTGGACAGGGTTTCTCGTCCAGCTCCAACGGGTTTGGTGGATTTATCAACTCCAGTGCCGGTACCAGCACCCAGTCGAACATTGCGTTCTATCTGGATACCGAAGCCGACGTCACCGAACGTCTGGTTGTTCAGGCAGCGGTTCGTTATGAAGACTTTGNNRTTYCKKCCWRWGCRYGANCKGANWYYMAWCTNGGNSCGAAYWTTGNMARTRMCRGWMWWSWTMYGSCTWYSYAKTWYCTTTAGTACAGGTTTCCATATCCCGACCGCTGGTCAGGCTAATGTAACCAACGTATCAACGGTCTTCGTCGGTGCAGTGCTTGCTGACCAGGGCACGGTCCCGCTTACCAGTGCTGCCGGCCAGTTCATGGCTGACTTCCTGGTATCGCAAGGTCAGAACCGCCCGACGCTTGGGCCTGAAAAATCTGACAGCTTCAGCGCCGGTGGCGCTCTGAAAATTGGCTCTGCCAGCTTCACCTTGGACTTCTTCCACATCAAGGTGAAAGACCGGATTGCCCTGTCTTCCAGCTTTGACTTTGTGGCAGCGTTGCAAAGTGTGGCCGCCAGCAATGGGGTGGGCTTTAATTTGACGGATTCCACGTCGCAATTGCTGAACACGCTTGATGCTGCAGGTGTCCTGAGTGCTGGTGACTTTGCCGGTTCAGAAGATCTGACCTCTTTTGGCTTCTTTAACAATGACTTCGACACCCGCACACAAGGTATCGATATTGTTGGTAATATGCCGATTGATCTTGGTCGTGGTAGCACCAAAGCCACATTGGCGTTGAACTACACCGACACCAAGGTTACCCGTCCCGGTAACATCAGCCCAGGTCGCCTGCGTCAATTGCAGGAAAACATCCCGAACTGGAAAGGTAATCTGACGTTGAACCATGACGAAGGTAATTGGGCTGCACTCATACGTGCCAATTACTATGGCAGCTTCTTCGAAGATCATCTGGACTCCAATCTGGCGTTCCCGATCAACGGCGGTGCCGAGATTACCTTTGATGCCCAGTTGGCATTGCGGTTTAATGACGAGAAGTACCAGATTGCAATTGGGGCCAATAACATCCTCAATAACTTCCCGGACAGAAACCCATGGTCAGGTATTGTGGGTGCAAAATACCCGCTTACTGCACCAGGCGGTGTTAACGGTGGACTGTACTACATCCGCCTGACCGCTAAATTGCCTTAAGTCTCTGGTCTATCTCTGGTCCTGCTCAGGCAGGATCAGAGATTCCAAACGAAAACCCCGGCTGTTTCCAGCCGGGGTTTTTTGTATTTTCAATCCGGTAACAAACCTCTATGGCAAACGTCCAAGATGTTCCGTTAAAAGGTCAAAATAACCATCCGCATCAATCTGGTTCATCACCATGCAATTAGGGGATTCTGACGTGGTGCCCCACCAGTCCATGACGGTCATCCCCAGGGTCAATCCATCAGAAGTCTCTATCTGTACCGGTACTTTCTTGCCGCTGAACAGTTCAGGCTTCAAGAGATAGGCAATCACACACGGATCGTGCAGCGGTGCTCCTTCGGAGCCATATTTTTCCACATCATGGCGATTGAAATACGAGAGCATACCAGCGCAGGCCCGGCCGGTTTCATTACCCTGTGCCACAATCGCGGCAATTCGTTCCGGGGTTGCCAGCGCCTTATGAGTAATATCCAGCGGCATCAGGGTCAGGGGCACGCCGCTGGCGAACACCACATGGGCCGCATGGGGGTCGACCAGAATATTAAATTCGGCAGTAGGCGTGGTATTGCCCCCTTCGAAAAAGCCGCCGCCCATCATTACAATTTCGCTAATGCCACGGGCGCATTGTGGCGCCTTGACCAGCGCCATGGCGATATTGGTCAGCGGCCCCAGGGTGCACAGTGTTATCTCGTCTTCTTGTGCGCTGATCAGCGTATCTATGATAAAATCAACGCCGTGCTGGTCCTGCAAAGGGGTTTGGGTATCCGGCCAGTCATAACCATCCACACCGGAATGCCCATGTACATTTTCCGCCGTGATCAGATCGCGCACCATGGGCCGCGAGCACCCCGCATAAACCGGCACATCATTGCGCCCGCTAAGGTCCACCAGTCGGCGCGCATTTTTTTGCGTCAGCGGCAGGGGGACATTACCCGCCACGGCGATAATGCCGCGCAACTCAAGCCTTTCGGGCGCCGCCAGCGCCAGCAAAATGGCCAGCGCATCATCCTGCCCCGGATCCGTATCAATTAGTATTGGGTGCCCCATTACCGATTCCCCACCTTTTGAGGATATGTAGAGCATGAACGCGACAGGGCAAGCGCAATCTCGTTATATTGAATTCTGTAGAACAAACTGGAAACGTATCGCCAGATGCGGTACAACCCCGCCATGAGTGATCGCCCCGGCATGAGTGAAGGACCCGCAGCAGATTTTGTGCTGGATGGCCCGGTGGAGGCGGCTACGCCCTGGACACCGCACCGGCCGGCGCGTCCGGAAAAGTCCGAGGGCGGCAAGCCGTTTCGTCTGGCTTCGCCGTTTGAACCAAAGGGCGACCAGCCCAAGGCCATTGCCGATCTGGTTTCGGGGATTGATGGCGGCGAAAATGATCAGGTTTTGCTGGGGGTGACCGGGTCTGGAAAAACCTTCACCATGGCCAAAGTGATCGAGGCCACCCAACGCCCGGCCCTGATTTTGGCGCACAACAAAACCCTGGCGGCGCAGCTTTATGGCGAGTTCAAAAGCTTTTTTCCCGATAATGCGGTAGAATACTTTGTCTCCTATTATGACTATTATCAGCCCGAAGCCTATGTGCCGCGTACCGACACCTATATCGAAAAAGATAGCTCCATCAACGAGGCTATCGACCGCATGCGCCATGCGGCCACCCGCGCCATTCTGGAACGCGATGATGTGATCATCGTCGCCAGTGTGTCGTGCATTTACGGCATTGGTTCGGTCGAAACCTATACCTCCATGGCCTTTACCATCGAGGCGGGCGAGACGATGGATCAGCGCACCCTGATGCGTCGTCTGGTCGATCTGCAATACCGGCGCAATGATCAGGCCTTTACCCGGGGCAGCTTTCGCGTGCGCGGCGATGTGGTCGAGATTTTCCCCGCCCACTATGAAGACCGGGCCTGGCGGGTGGATTATTTTGGGGATGAGATAGAGAGCCTGTCAGAATTTGACCCGCTGACCGGGAAAAAGACCGGCACGCTGGACGCCGTAAAAGTCTATGCAAATTCCCATTATGTAACCCCGCGCCCGACCATGAAACAGGCCATAACGCAAATTCGCGACGAGTTGAAAGTTCAACTCAAATGGCTTTATGACAATGGCAAATTGCTGGAGGCGCAACGCCTGGAACAGCGCTGTATGTTTGATCTGGAAATGCTGGAGGCATCCGGCGTTTGCGCCGGGATCGAGAATTACTCGCGTTTTTTGACCGGCCGCAGGCGCGGCGAACCGCCCCCCACCATGTTTGAATATCTGCCGGATAATGCGCTGGTGTTTGTGGATGAAAGCCATGTCAGCGTGCCGCAATTGGGGGCCATGTATAAAGGCGATTATGCGCGCAAATCCACGCTCGCCGATCATGGATTTCGCCTGCCTTCGTGCCTGGATAACCGGCCCCTTAAATTTGAGGAATGGGATGCCATGCGCCCGCAATCGGTGTTTGTTTCGGCCACGCCGGGGCCTTGGGAAATGAACCAGACCGGCGGCATCTTTACCGAACAGGTGATCCGGCCAACGGGTCTGATTGATCCGCCGGTCAGGGTGCGCCCGGTATCGGCAAATGGTGCCAACCAGATCGACGACGTGATCGACGAAGTGCGCCGGGTGACCAAAGACGGCTATCGCTCTCTGGTCACCACCCTGACCAAAAAAATGGCCGAGGATCTGACCGAATATATGCATGAGCAGGGCATTCGCGTGCGCTATATGCATTCGGATATCGACACGCTGGAACGTATCGAAATTATCCGGGATTTACGTCTGGGCGCGTTTGATGTGCTGATCGGCATCAACCTCTTGCGCGAGGGGCTGGATATCCCCGAATGCGCTTTTGTCGGCATATTGGATGCGGACAAGGAAGGCTTTTTGCGCTCCGAAACCTCGCTGATCCAGACCATTGGCCGCGCCGCACGTAATGTGGATAGCCACGTAGTGCTTTATGCCGACCGCATCACCGGATCCATGGAACGGGCCATGGCGGAAACCAGGCGCAGACGGGAAAAACAAGAAGAATACAACGTTGAGCACAATATAACCCCGCAAAGTATCAAGCGCGATATTGGCGACATTCTGAACAGCGTATACGAGGGCGATCATGTGCGCATCGCCGCCTCTGACACGGTGCGCGATTACGCAAAGGGCCTGGCCGAAGATGGCGAACACTTTATCGGCGCCAACCTTGCCGCCGTTATTGAAGATATGGAAAAACGCATGCTTTCCGCTTCGGCYGATCTGGAATTCGAGGAAGCCGCCCGCCTGCGCGATGAAATCGCAAGGTTAAGGGAAACCGAGCTGGACATGCTGGAACCCGGCTCTGCGGGTCGCAAAAAGGGCCGTACCTATCGCGGGCCTGGCGAGAGTTCAAAACCGCGCGGCGTAAGCTGGAAACACAAGCGTGGTAAAAAGGGCGGGCGGTGATGAAAAGAAAGAATCCTGTTGAAAAACTCTCGCAACTTTATACGCAATGCCAGACCCATCCATTTGGCTGACAGAGCAACGCGTGATAACATAGCTCTATGCTTTTGAGCGGGGTGGTTATTCGAAAGCGTATTGTGTTTTCTTTTTTGGGTCACGCACATGAAGGGCTTCTATACCGGATTTATACTGGCAACCCTAATTTTTGTGCAGGCGCAGGCCAGCCTGGCCCAGCAATCCGGAGAAATAAAAGCCTATAGTTCAAGAAAGCTGATCTTGCGCCAAAGCAACCCTGTGATCATTCAATATGATTTACCGGTTTTCATGAGCGAGGAATTTTATCCTGATTACGTACAATTTGGCGTATCCATCAAAACCTTCGGAGAGGATTACGGTCACTTCACCAGCGATCCGCAATGGACTGCTTTTACAGACCAGATTTATGAATCCCAGGGCTTTGATGAAAAAAAACAACAAGAGCAATGGAAGCAATTTCAACAATATGCAGGCCCTCTGCAGACTAACTTTACACAAGTTCGACCGGGGGTCGGTACAAAGGGAAGCTTTCAGGCACCCTACAAACTACCCCGCTATTTGCCACCTTTAGGGCGATCCTACACAATCAACGTGTTTGGCGAAGGAGAGGTCGTTAAAGACCGACTTTTCCTCACCCATGACGCCATAAAAAGAACGACCTCCATTGGCCATGTCCTGTTGTTTGGACCGGAACCGAAGGCCACAATTAAGACCAAACTCATCAATGTTCCAGGCGCTCTGTTCCACGTTACCATCAGCAATGCCGATACGCTGGTCGACCAATTTGGGGAGGTTTGCGTAGTTAGCCTTTATCACGCAGGGCGAGTGCATTTGGGCGGTGCCACAGAAGGAGACTGGTTGCTCGACAGGCGTGTGTTGATGAAAGGCCAAACAGAATATTCCCTTGATCCCAACTCGTCCATTCGGTCGGCCCTGCCCTATGACAAACCCTATGATTCATTTATTGGCGTCCACCTTATAGAGCTATGGTGCCGGGGCGTTCTGGTGGACCAGAAAGAGGTTTTAGTCGACCTGCCAAATTCCGCCAAGCTGGTTGTTAACATAGCCAAAAAGCCCGGCCAACCGCCAGAGCTTACGCCGCGCTTACTGCCCTCAGAGCCAATCACCTCTTTTCCTGAGACAAATTCGCCGGGGCTTACCATCAATATTCCGCTGGGCGAAGAGGACGAAGGTGAGGGACTGGGTATATCTGATGAAGATGGCTTTGAATCCAGTGGCACAGATTTTTTCATACCCCCAACCCGCTTACCGCCAATCGCCATCACCCCCACAGCCCCACAACCCCAAACCCCCGATATGAGTGCTCCCAATGACCTGGCGGATTATCTGGAAACAATGCTGAAGAAAAAAGCATTCACAGGTGATAAAAAGGCCCTGAAAAAGCAAATCAAGGCGCTCAGAGCCTTAGCCAAAAATGGCGCGTTTCCCCCATTACCGCCCCCGGCATACAGCACCTCACCATATGCAGGAGGTTTTGGGGATGCTCTGGACCTGGGGGATCCCGTCCTGAGCTCATCGCCTGGTAATGATATTGCTGAACCCCTCGGCAATCCTGGTTCTTTCAATGAGGCGGGTTTAAACAAACCACCATCCCTCTATAAAGTGTCCGTCGCGGTAACCGGGCTGACGCGGGATTTATGGAAATACCTTGTCGAAAATACATATCTTTATGCAATTCCTGCAGGCGCAGACCTTTCAAGCGGAAAAACACCAAAAGATTATATCGTCCACTGGTATCAACAAAATAAAGCAGCGGCAGCGGCCGGGAAAACGTTGAGCCCGGCGGAATTCTGGTTGCCCTCGGGCCAGTATGATCTGCAATTGGGGTGGGATGGGGACAAGGGGGTAAGAAGACGCGTTAGCCTGGCACAGAAAATCATCACCGTAACCGCCGATGACGAGGACGTAGCGCGGGGCCGCGCGCGGGGGTTTAACAACAAGACCCCGATTAATAACCACTTTAATTATGGTGACCTTGACGTTACCGCCAGCGACAAAGTCAAGCCGTTTTACCCAGGCACCRCCCGCAACTTCATCCTGACGTCCAAAGCAGATTTTTCGAACTATGAYCTGCATTATCAGATCAAACAGAAAAACGGGTTTTTGTTAGGATGCCTGCCCTATGARTGGTTGGCWGATGAAGACGGAAAATCTCACGARACCGGCTCTTTTCAYAAACTRTAYCTGGGCCGCGATCACCCGCGTTTTGGAGAGGGRAACCTAACCGTAGCAAGYCTTCTTGACCGRTCGGGRGCCASCCARAARKWWTCSATTAATCTYCCWTATTTTTCCGGTGACTATGTCCTGAGTATTTATGCWTCCAGGCCYGATGCAGRTTTTKACTTWKCCACGCCCGMCATACAAAAATTAGRCTCGTACACATTCACCATCAAACACCCTGTCGCGCGTATTTCTTTTCCCAAGGGCGATCATTTTACCATCAAGGGGTCTTTTGGCCTTGATGTTAACGTCAATATGCCAGAGGGCGTTTCCAAGGATTATAAAATGCTGGTTCTGGGAATGGATGGGTTTTTAAAAGAAAAAATCCACCTGGATCCCAACAGGAATGGCCGCAAAGGTTATCGTGCCGACTATTTCTATATATCCGAAGGGCAGTTTTCCACGGAACGTACTGATCGACTTTTAAAAGCATCATTTGCGGATGTGTACTATGCCAATCACGCGGCAGGAACTGCCCGAAAACCTGTGTCAAAAAACTTCAGGTCCGGTGAAACATTTACAATTGCCCCGGTCTATTCCAAACGCTCTACGGCATTTAATGATTTGATCGTTATCGATAAGTTCGGCAATGCCCTTATGCGCAAACGTGCCTATTGGAATCCTTGGGGCTCTGCGGATTATCTGGAACGCTTCTATTTTGCACCTGTGTACCCCAAGGTGCTGTTACCTCAGGAACCCAGTGATGCAGACTGGATCCAGCCAGATGACCGCCTGCGCAAACGCGCCGTATGGGCACCGGACAGTCGTGAATGCAAAGTTCCCATTTTGGCAGCTAAACTTAACATTGCTTTAGGTGCTCCAGACAAGGCAACCCCATGACACAATCCAATTCTGTACAATCAACAAACTGGCTTTTACGACTTCTACTGGGGTGGTGTGCCCTGCTGCTGCTCACCAGCACAGCGCCGCCAGTAAATGCACAGGGAGTACAAAGTGGCACTGCCTTCACGCAAGAGCGCCTTTATGGCCGCTGGGCACCAGAATCCCAGAAATTTGTCCTGGCGATTGTGCCAACCAGCGAAGCGGGCAAGCCCAAAGACCGCATCGAAGCCCACACCCGCAATCGGGTCTGGAAAGGCTGGTATGAAACCCGTTTATCCAACCCGATCCGTGCACAGTTGTTTTATCTGCCCACTGCAGCCGAAATTAATCCTGAAATCCCGTATTGGGCCCGCAAAAAACTGGATGGTGAACTTGAATGGCGCCTCGAGCTTCGCGTCAGCGGGCCTGATCATCAACCTTTCCTGCAAATGCGCTGGTATCGTGGCCTGGTCGAGTGGGATGAGGCTTCAAAATCCGTCACCATTAAGGGCGATGGAGACCCCCTTGAATTTGACCTTCAGTACGACCCGATCCTCAGCATTAGCCAATATGGAACGAGCCATGTCGAGGTTTATCCTGCGGGCGAATTTGATCAGGATGAAACGCCGCCGCCTTTGGGTTCGGTGCTGCAACATCAAAAATTTTTAATTGCGGTTTATTTGCCTGAACGTGAGGCGGATGAGCTTGGTGAACCTATTAATGTCTCGATCAAAGGCCTGCAAAGCGGCAGTACACAAACCATTAGCCTCTATAGCGATGAGCCAAATTTAGGGATTGTACGGTACACGCATTCACGCCCGGTATCGCTAGGTAGATGCAGAGGAAGGCCGCAATACCAGCCGCCGGTTATGTCTATGGAATGGATTGGCTCCATGGTGTCAGGTGGACAGCAAAGCCCCGGGTCTTGTTTGCCGTTTTCTGGAATTTCAGGCGAGATGRTTGAGTTTTCCTACAATAAAGCCGCCTACAGAATTCAGTACTTTCCATCCTGGAGCCAAGCAATTGTGGCGCGTCAACGCGATAAAATCGAGCGTTATCGTAAAATCTACAGCCAGATTCTTACAAGTTCGGCGCCGGTAAAGGCAAAAGAATTTGCCCGGGTAAAACTCCGGCTCATCAAAAATTACGACTCTCTCATGGAGCTAAAAGTCGGCGGGGGAGAGCTGGTCGATATCCACAAAGCCGTCATTGGCGAGGTTTATCTTGGTGGCTCCACCGGCCCGACCTCCTATCTAAAACACACGCCCTACGCCCAAAGCGTAAACCCCGGCAAAGGGTTGTTATTCTATACCAACAAAGATCTGCAAATCGTCAGGGGAAAAAGTTATCGCGCACAATTAGGCAATGGCAGCTCCACCATGTGGCGTGATGCCGTWGCYTTTTATGGCGGTGAAGATGCAGGCCGGCGTGCGGCGGATGCTTCTATCCTCGCCAAAAATGTCGTCTGGCAATATTGTAGGGGAAATCCCATTTTTCGCCCCCGCCCTGAGCAGGATGAGGAATCTCAACTTAAACTAATGCGGGCAATGAGCTGCTTTGAGCAAAAGGCGGTGTACATTGCCATGCGAAATGTGGGAACGCAGGCCTTAAATGATATTTCAAAGGCTTTCTTCACCGGACTTACCTACACCCTTTATGAGGCTTCGGCTTATGTATCCCCTGCCGGTGATATTTATACCTTATTCACTGCCCAGGACATTTACGGCAAAAAGGTATCAGACTTTGAATACTGGATGACGGCGGCAGGGCTGGCCGTTGATGGTTTTTCTGCCGTCTTTGCCGGGTCCGAGCTTTATGACATGGTCGCGCCAAAGCGTAACTACAGAAACACCGGCGGCAAGATTATTCGAACCGCAGAAGAGCTGGCCAGCGGCATACCCTYATCGCGACAGAGCCTTGCTCGTCAGGGCAAGCCCTTATCCCGCTTTATCACCAGAACCGTTGAATCCTCTGGGGAACGCATTGGAAAGGTTTTCAAGAACATTTCCGAAATAGATGATTTGCCGTCGTCCCTGTCGGATCTACAAAAACGACAATTATCCAGGCGTTTCACACCGGTGAGTCTGGATATATCTGATGCTGATTTTCCAAAAACGCCACCTAGTATGCAAATCAAATTAGTGGCCCCCAAAACCAACACCCCTGGTCCAAAAACCAGTGTTCTGGTTTTGCAAAATGAATTGCTCTCTGACTACGGTCCGGATGCGGGACTGTCAGGCTTTCGTGGCAATGACGTATTTTTACCAACTGTTGGAAAGGCCAATGCCTATGCCGACGCCGTTGCCGGCAATTACACCATATGGCGGACCACCGGAAAATCGATGGATGAAACCCGTGGTGCACTAGCCCTTAAAGCGGTTTTGGCAGATGCGGTGAGTGAAAAACCTCAATTAAAAGTAAGGGCGGCGGCCCTTGGCATTACCGAGCGTATGCCGGAATCAATTTTAAATCGCCGATTACAGCTTTCCGGCATAGAAGTTGCCAAAATTGACCCCACGCTATCCCAGGCGATCTCCCCTCTGGATATCAAACTGGCATTGGATCAGGGGTGGGTTGTTGAAACCCGTCTGGAATTTAAGGGAAAAACCCGCTCATTCATTGTGGAGGATATCCTGGTCGCCCCCTCTGGCGTTCCGGTAAAGGTACGCGGGTTTGATCCAAAATACGGGGCTATTATTGATGTCGATGCCACGGTTTTTAACAAAAAAATTGTACGCGATGGTAAGACTGTAAATTTCAAACTCGCCAGAGCTACCGATCCGGATAAAGTTGTCAAACGCATGCCTTTGGGCTTTTCGCAAAAGCCGGCGCGCTTTTTACCCTGGGATGACAAGGTCATACGTTCCGCAACCGATGCTGAAAATGTTGTTTTTGAGTATGTCACTGCGGATGGAAACAAACAAGCGATTCGCCTGGGCGATAAGCTGGCCGAGGGGCGTACAAACACCTTGTATCACCTGCCGGAATTTCCAGACCAGCTCGTCCGTATCACCAAATCCACGGCAACTGAAAATGAAATTGCCAGCGATTTGTTTGGACGCAATGCTTTGATGAATGCATCGCTTGATCATACTTATATCGAGGCCCCGAAACAGCGTGGTGTCTATCGCTTAAAAGATGGCCGTGTTGTTGAAATCATTGATGTTGTCAAAGGTACTGAAGCCAGAACCCTGTTAAAAAAACAGCCTGGTAAAGTATTTTCCAGAGGTCAGGGCCTTGCCCTGGAGGCGGCAACGCGCGAGCTGAACAAAGCCGGGTATGTATGGACAGATGGTCATCCGGCAAATTTTTCTTTTGAGAAGCTGCCCGGTCAAGACAAATGGCGGGTACACGTCTTTGATCCCGGTGGTATTTTCCCGGCAATCGGGGATACAAAACAACAGCGGGCGCTTAATGCCCGCAAGATGCAAAAGCTCATTCAGGTGCCTGATGATTTTGCCATCAAAAAATTCAAAACCAATGAAGACCTGGCGATTGATATTATTCGTAGTGATTTTCAAGATCAATATGCGCGCTTGATTGACTATAAAGAACTGAAGGCTGATCCATCAAAAGGCTTGCCGGTAACGCCAAGGGTTGGTCTCTCTCAACCGATCGTACGGGAGTTGTTTGACCTGTCCGATGCGCAGCTGAAAGCACAGTTAAAATAGCGTTCTCCACCAGCACTTACAGGACAAATTCTGCTGCAGACTAAAAGAGGGATTTGCCCTCAATTATTGAGGCTTGTTCTCCGCCTGGGTCAGCGTGCGGACCCGTTTATATTCCCGACTATAAAATCCGTAACTGCCCTGCAGCGGGGAGACCAGATCCCGGGCATATTTCAGGTCTTTCAGGCCAGGGTTGTTTTTCTTCAACTTGAGATAGGCATAACCACGCAATGAATATGCCTGGTAGAAATTTGGCTCGGCGCGAATGACCTCTGTCAGTTTATTGATCGCAGCAGAAATCTGGCCTTTTTGCATGAAAGATTCAGCCTGGCGAAAATGCACTTCTGCCGGATTAGGCGACACTCTTTCATTAACAAACGGCGATAACAGGCGCACCACTTCCGGGGAAGGCGTGTACTTGAATTCGGGGGTTACCCAGAATGAAGTGACTTCGGAGAGGCATTCTGCCAGACTATGGGCAGCGTAAGCGCTGGGCAGGCCGGTTTTCACGCGCACCATTCGCTCAATGCGTTTTCTTCGCGCACCGATCGGCAGTGCAGCGGCCGTTGCCGGGGTTAATCCYTCTTTGGCCAGCAAGGCTCGCGCCGTCCTGATTTTTGGCTCAAAAACCTCCCGAAACGCCCCAGACCCGGATAATTTCATATAACTGTCAGCAGAGTGCGCCACTTCGTGCAGTAAAACCCGGAAGGAATTATCCGGATATGCAAATACCATCTTACCAACAACGATCAGCYTGGTGCCRCCTTTGGCATAGGTGCGCACATTTGCACGATAAACCGARAGCGTTYCATCAGAGGCCGCYCGCGGCAACAGGCCGGGGGCAAGGGTATTGATCCGGCGCAAACTTTTCAGGACAAAGGCGCGCTCTCTGGGCACCCACGGTATGGTTTTATATACATTTTGATAGGCTTCGGATGAGTGGGGCCGAAGCGTATCTCGCAAGACAACCAGGTCTTCCATTTCGGCACCATAGACAGGGTTACCGCATAAAATAACAAAAATGCCGATCGCAAAGAATACCTTCAAAGCAGCTGTCATGTTCCGGTGCTTTCCATTGTGCACAATCAGGGTCTGAACCCTAATTACAGATTTTCTGACTAACAGCCATGGTGATTTTTTCATCTTTTCCAACATTGGCCTGAATGCGTTCAATCAATGCCTGCAAATCCAGCGTGTTTTCAAAAGAGGTTATCTTTGAACAACCATCAAAAGAACGGCACAGGTTCAGTTCATCCTTAACCCCCTTGCCAAATTCCGGGATTAGTGACGTCTCAATGGCCAGTGTGTTCAGGCAAGTTCCGGCCGCACTTAGGCTAAGGGAAGTTTCTGCCAATGGGTTGGTTGCATTGGCATTGGTATCAGGTTCGCTTTGGCGCAAAGCACGCACAGAGTAAGCCACGGATTGGCGTATCACGGCAATATCCGCAGCCAGAACAATGATGCGTCTGGCCAGCGACCGGCGATCCTTTGGCTCCAGCACCTGCGCGCGGCCAAGGGCAATTTCAAGATCAGCATTCAGGTTAAAAAGCACGCGCGAAAGGCGGGTCAATTCTTTTCCGCGACTTCTGGCCAGCGGTTTTGCCATGCCTGTCCAGTGCAGCACTTGCAAAACATTGCCCGCTTCGAAGAGCTCCTTCCTCGCCAGCGCAAAGCCGGGGTCGTCTGAAACCGGCGCCGTATTGTCCACCAGGTTCTGCATGGCCTGCCCAAGATAGCYTTGCGCCTCCCGTGCCGCACCWTCCAGTAATATGCTGAACTGGGTGATGGCGGGCCGGTCCGCCTCTCCCGCCATGTCCAGCAAGGTCGTGGTATCAGCAAACGCGTCTGACAGTCCTGGCCAGGCATYGATTTGAAACAACAACGCCGTATCCAAAGCGCAATATTCTGCCTTGTTAATGCTGATACTGCAGGCCTGCGTACAGGCCTGTGTGCCGACCATAAGCGTTTCGTATTGATTGATATAGCTCTTGGGGGTCGCGAGCAGGTTGATAACTTTCTTCTCATTGCAGACATCATGAATGTCGAATTTCAGCAACACCACATTCATATATTTGGGCCTCTCCATGAGGGCCGCAGTAAAGGTCGGCAAAGTATCGCGCCATGCCAGCGTGCCATCAGAAGGATGCAGGGGTTTCAAAACCCCTTTCATGTCTTCGCAAATCAGACATTCATCACTTACGGCACGATTTGAAGAAAATACAAAGCCGATCACCAATATCAGGAAAAACAACCACCAACGCATGAAAGTCTCCATCTATCTCTATGGTCACAATCATGCACTAAAAAGCTTCATCAGGATACGTTTACCCACCAGAAAGCATGTGTGTCTTCAATACTATCCCGCCGCCGCTTCTATTTTGTCTTGCGTTTTGGTGTCAAAATCGCTGGCATCATGACGTTCCAGCAATTGGCTTTCCGGTTCGCCCCAGGCGCGATTGACCATGCGCCCGCGCTTCACCGCCGGACGTTTGGCAATCTGGTCGGTCCATCGCAAAACATGCGTGTATTCATGGGTTTGAAGAAATTCTGCGGCGTCATAAACAAGGCCCTTCACCACGGCGCCATACCAGGGCCAGATGGCCATATCGGCAATGGTATAATCATCACCGCCCATATATTCCCGATCCGCCAGATGACGGTCCAGCACGTCCAGTTGCCGTTTAATCTCCATGGCAAAGCGGTCGATACAATATTTGATCTTGTCCGGGGCATAGGCATAAAAATGGCCAAATCCGCCGCCCAGATACGGGGCGCTGCCCATTTGCCAGAACAGCCAGGATAAACACTCGGTTCGCCCCGCATGGTTCTTGGGCAGGAAGGCATCAAATTTTTCCGCCAGATACAATAACATGGCACCGGATTCAAAAATCCGCGTTGGCGGACTGGTGCTGTGGTCCATCAGTGCCGGAATTTTGGAATTGGGGTTCACCGCCACAAAGCCGCTACCAAACTGGTCCCCATCCATAATATTGATCAGATGCGCGTCATACTCTGCACCGTCATGGCCGAGCGCCAGCAGCTCTTCCAGCATCACGGTAACTTTCACGCCGTTTGGTGTAGCCAGTGAATAGAGCTGAAACGGATGTTTGCCGACAGGCAGGTCCTTGTCATGAGTAGGCCCGGCGACCGGTCGGTTAATACTGGAAAACCGGTTCTCACTATCGGCATCCTCTTTCCAGATTTTGGGCGGTATATAGGTGTTTGTGTCCGTCATTTATGGATCCAATCATAATAGTAATGGTGAGAATTTTCTTAGGTTTGAGTTTAGCGGCTGTCCATTTTCAACTCGATACGGCGGTTGCGCGCCAGGGCGGCTGTCGAGCGGCCACGATCAATGGGGTGAAATTCACCAAAGCCCGCCGCCACCAGGCGTTTGGGTGGCACGCCGGCGCGGACAAAGAATTTAACCACCGAAATGGCCCTTGCTGCCGACAATTCCCAATTGGAGGCATAACCGGAACGAATAGGAATACTGTCGGTGTGGCCATCAACACGGATCACCCAGTCGATATCGGGTGGAATTTCCATAGAGACATCAATAATGGCGGCGGCAATTTGCGCCAGGGATTCCCGCCCGTCCGGGTTCAGCTCCGCCGAGCCGGAAGCAAAAAGAATATCGGTTTCAAAGACAAAACGGTCACCCACCACATGAATGCCCTCTCGATCTCCCAGAACCTCCAGCAGACGTCCAAAAAAGTCAGACTTGTAACGGGCCAGTTCAGATACTTTTTGCGCCAACGCCGCGTTCAACCGCTTGCCCAGATTGACGATTTGCGTCTTTTGCTTTTTGTCTTTCTGCTCCGCCGCTTCCAGCGCCGCGTTCAGCTGTGCCAATTGCGCATTCAGGGCCGAGATTTGCACCGCCAGAACGGCGATTTCATCACGGGCCTTTTGCGAAATTTCTTTTTCTGCCGTCAGGGCGCTTTCGATTTCAGTCGTAGCGGTTTGCGTATTGGCCAGCGTTTCTTTTAACGCGTCCATCTCGTTGTTTTTTTTGTCCAGCGTTACCAGCAACAGCGCAATACGTTCCTCGCCCCCTTTGCGCATGTCCTTTTCCAGGGCCAGCATATTGGCCAGATCAGACAGCCGCGTGTTCAGCCGCGACAGCTCTGCATCGCGATTTGAAAGCGCCCGCCCCAGTGCAAACTGGGCGACAATAAAAAGAGACAATAAAAAAACCACCACCAGCAATAGTGTTGCCAGCGCATCCACAAAGCCCGGCCAATAGTCCTCGGCCCCGGCGCCACGCCGCGATAGTCGCGGGCCGGCCATTATGGTTGATCGCCCCGCGAAAGTGTAATCATGGTTTTGGTCAGAATTTTGATCTCCTCGCGCACGGCCTCAATACCGGCGGCGCGATGCTCCTCACTCTGGCGGATCACTTTTTCCAGTGCCGATATGTTTTCGGCGGCCTGCTCCAGCAAGGCAGAGGTATAAGCCGGGCTGCCCGGATCTGCTTCCTTGCCTGCTGCGGCGACGCGGCTAATGGTGGCAATCCAGTCCTCGATCTCATTAAAAAAGCGATTTTGCGATTGCCCGGCCTGTAAATCCAGAAATCCGATGACCAGCGATCCGGCAAGGCCAAACAGCGAGGATGAGAACGCTGTACCCATGCCCTTGATCGGCTCTTCCAGCGCCTTCATCAGCTTGAAAATATCTTCTTCGCCGCCCGCCGATCCCGATAGTGCGCTAACCGCTGAACCTACAGAACTGACCGTTTGCAACAAACCCCAAAACGTACCCAAAAGCCCCAGAAAGATCAGCAACCGGCCCAGATAGCGGGTGATCTCACCCGATTCGGCCATGCGAGAAGACACCGCATCCAGTATGGAACGGGTCGAGGCTGAAGACAGTTTTAAATGCCCAGGGGTTTCAGAAAGCAACACCGCCATGGGCGCAATCAACCCCGGCGGACGTAGTAAATTGGAAAAGTCATTGGCAGCGGTCAGGCGACGCACCCAGCGTGCCGCCGGGCCAATGGCCAGAGTCTGACGAAACGTGTAAAGCACCGCAACGACAAACACCACGATGATCAGACCATTGATGGCGCGATTGCTCTCAAAGGCCAGACGAATCTGATCCTGCAGGGCATAGATCAGCGCCGCGACCAGCGTCAAAAAGCCCAGCATCCAGGTCAGATACTGGCCAGGGCCGGTAAACCGGATCCGGTGTGAATTGGCGTTACTCATAACGTACCCCACATCTTGCCCCCACATAGGCCCGGTGATCTTGGCCTGCATGCCGACCACTATAAAGCCCTTTTTGTCAGATTTTAGGCGTTTTTTTCGGTGCACTGTGGTTTTTAATCTTTGTTGTTTTTATGCACGTCTAAATCCTTAGGGGATAACACAAACGATATACTGGCCTAACTGATCCGGAACGGGGCAAGGCCTTACCTCGAAAGATGGCTTTGCCATATCTGTCATTACCCGGTTTATCCGGGTAATCCAGTCTTGTGTAAAGGCCATTCTGGTTTGCCGGAACCCGTCCGGCAATGACAGGCATGAGGTTGTCACAAAGATTATACTTTAACCATGCCGGTGTGGGATAAGTTAGCACAATCCCCATCCAAAAAACTAAACGTGTCATCCCGGACTTGATCCGGGATGACGAAGAGGAAGACGGATATATTTATCCCCCGCATAGCGAGCCTGGGGGTCCATAAGGGTCAACCTTTACCCCTCGGCCACCTTCAACTTACCCTTCCCCCCCCTTAAAGAGAGAAAACTTTCCCTCATATGTCCCTCATTTACCCCTTTTAGTCCCTCACCAAGGCGGGGATAAATTTGTGCTCATATAGCGAGCTTTAGCGTCGCGTTAGCGCACTAAAGAATGGTTATCCTCGACCGTAAAAGCACGCCTATAATTGTCAATTTATGACGTTACGCACCCAAGGCCTGAGTCAGCTCATCATGCGCTTTTTCAAGGGCAGCATCAAAAAGGCGGTCCCAGTCGGTAAAGCTGGTAGCCTCTTTCGCACAGGGGGGATAGAGCACACCGCGCGAAGAGTTCACCACCACGCCCTGTCCGTCGCGGGCGGCGCTGACGGCGTCCTGGGCGCTGGCTCCCTGCGCTCCATAGCCGGGCACCAGAAATGGTGAATGAGGCAGGGTTATGCGCAATTGACGGGCTTCACTTGGCGCGGTGGCACCCACCACCACCATCAGGGATGACCAGCCACTTTGCGGGCCTTGGCGGTCCCGCGCGAACGGTGCCAGTGCCGCCGCAATGTGCTGGTATAAAGGTTTTCCATCCATAGATAAGTCTTCAAAATCGGCGGCCCCGGGGTTTGAGGTGCGCACCAGTACGATAATGCCTTTGTCCTGGTCRTCCGCCATGGCCAGAAATGGCTCCAGYGTGTCCATACCCATATAGGGGTTCACGGTAATRGCATCGCACGGCACCCAGGCATCGGGGCCAAGATAGCCGCTGGCATAGGCGCTGGCGGTAGAGCCAATATCGCCGCGTTTGGCATCCATCAACACCAGCAAGTCCCGGGCTTTGGCATGAGCGCACAACCGCGCCATCACTGCCAGACCGTCCGGTCCATAGCGTTCAAAAAAGGCAATCTGGGGTTTGATGATGCCGCATCGCGTATCAAGACGGGATAAGACGGCCATAAAAAAGGCCTCTATGCCGACCAGTCCGTCGCCAAAAAAGCCGGGGATGCGCCCGGGGTGCGGGTCCAGTCCGACGCATAACGGGCCGTGGGTGGCAATGGTCTTTGCCAGATGATCGCCAAAATGCATGATTTKCCCCTTTTGTCTGCGCAACGCGCCGCACACTCTTGGGGCATCAGATTAGCCAAATGCCAGAAAGCCGCAAGCGGTGATCAGGGCCACATATTGCAGGGCGTTGGCACGAACGGCCTGGCCCCGGGCTTTGCGAAAGTCGGCCAGTGCCAACTCGTCACCCGCTCTGGCCGCATCGCGGGCGTGTTCCAGTGYCGGGGTGATCGACCAGCCGGCCCATAAAAAGGCACAGGCCGCAATAATCAATATGGCCGCCCCGGTGGTCTGGTTACCAAAGGCCGAAAACAGGGCCGCAGCAGCGCTGAGCAAGGCAAACAGATCAAAGGCACGTGGAAACACAGCACGACTGAGCAATAGCACGGTTTTGGACGACCCGGCGCGCCCGGCGGCGGGGGCTACAAAAAATGCAAAAAACGACATGGCGCCCAAAATGGCGGCAGTTAAAACAAGGGAAATGGCGATCACAATCACTCTCCGGCGTATCATTTCGGTGCGTTTTTAAGGCGTTCGCACCATTATGAACACACCACAGCAAGAGCCGCGCCGGAAACGTCGTTTCAGAAGAAAAGCGTAAAAAGMAAAGGTTCAGGCGGTGGTTTCGCCGCCTATGTCCGGGGCGCTGGCAATTTTGGCATCGGCTTTAGGCTCTGCCTTGGGCTCAGAAGTCGGGCGGCGTACACGACGCCGGGGTGCGCGGGCGGGCTTGGCAGCCACTGGAGCCGGGACCGCTTCGGGTGTGACCACATCCATGGGGCCGGTGCCATTGCCATGGCTGGTGCCGTTGTCTTGTGCCGGGGCCGGGGCAGTCACGGCTTCGCCAGAATCGCGCGAGGCGGCCGGTGGCGGCGTTTGTGTTGGCTGGGGCGCATTTTCTGGCGAGGCGGCGGCGCGCTCTTGTTGTTGCTGTTGTTGTTGCACCTTGCGGGCATCATATTGCGCCTGACGGGCGGCGCGCTGGGCAGACTGTTCTTCTTCGCGGGCCTCACGCTGTTCCTGCTGGCTGCGCATGACGCGGAAATAGTGTTCGGCAAATTGCATGTAATTTTCGGCCATCACCCGGTCTCCGGACAAGGACGCATCGCGAGCCAATTGCTGATACTTCTCGTAAATGGTCGATACGGCACCGCGGACTTTAACACCCGGCCCGTTGCTTTCCATTGCCCGGTTGGTGTTCTGCGGTCTGTTGTTATTGTTATTGTTATTACGGCTGCGGCCTCTTTGGCGTTTCATGCCTGTTGTCCTTGAAGTTCTCTATCGTGCATTGGCCTGTTCCATCGGGGTGCAGGTCTTTTTCAATGCGCTTCACTCTGCACTTGCAGTACTCAATAACGCGCGTCGTTCCAGTCCACAGATCGAATTAAAAGCGGGTGGTCCAGACGGAAAGTCATATTTCTTTCTTGCGTCCTGACCATATACTAGCGTCCGGCGCAGTGCATTCCAAGCTTTTTCTGCTGCGTTTCAGTTTGAGTATCCACATATTACACGATCCCGGCCCACAAGATCCTGAAAAATCTCTATTTTTTGTATATTTTCCTGAGTCTGCGCTAAATTCAGAAGCGCTTCACCCTGATCGGCGCCGATCTCAAAGGCAAACCAACCCCCGGATTTCAGATAACAGGGGATGAGCGGAAGGATAGCACGATAGGCATCAAGACCATCTGCCCCGCCATCAAGCGCCAGCATAGGTTCAAAGGCGCGCACCTCTGGTTCCAGCGTGTTGATCACAGCGCTGGCAATATAGGGCGGGTTGGAAACCAGAACGTCAAACGGAGCCAGGTCCAGGGCCGCCCCCCAATTGCCTTCAATGAGCTGAATCCGCTTGTTCAGATTTAGTGCCCGGGCGTTGGCGTCGGCAATTTTCAGGGCGTCCGGGCAAAGGTCTACCCCAACGCCCAGGGCCTCTGGGCGTTCGCTTAAAAGCGAATAGAGAATGGCCCCCGAGCCGGTCCCTAAATCCAGAATTTTGCTTGGACCAGACCCAAGGGCGCCCAGCGCTAACTCAATCAGGCGTTCGGTTTCCGGGCGCGGGGTCAACACATCGACTGAGACACGCAGCTCCAGCGACCAAAACTCCCATGAACCCAGAATATGCGATAAAGGTTCACGCTTTTCCCGGCGCGCGCACATGGTCTCCAATTGCATCGCCGCCTCTTTATCAAGGCAATGATCCGGGCCAGCGTCCAGCGCCACATCGCCAAAAACGGCGCGCAGCATATGGCGGGCGTCCAGCTCTGCATCCTCTATACCAGCATCGTTCAGGCGCGCCCCCAGCGCCCTGCGCACCTTGAAAACCGGCATGCCTATCCATAGCGATGGCAGCAAATTCAACGGAAGCTCTCGTCTTCCATGGCGGCCAGTTTGGCAGCCTGATCCTCGGCCAGCAAGGCGTCAATCACTTCGCCCAGCGCTTCGCCGGCAATCACCTTGTTCAAATTGTAAAGCGTCAGATTGATCCGGTGATCAGTGACCCTGCCTTGGGGGAAGTTATAGGTGCGGATACGTTCCGAGCGATCGCCCGAGCCGATCTGGCCCTTGCGGTCGGCGGCGCGAATTTCATCCACGCGTCGGCGCTCGGCCTCATACAGGCGCGCCTTTAGCACTTGCATAGCCTTGGCGCGGTTTTTGTGTTGGGATTTTTCGTCTTGCTGAGTAGCCACAATGCCGGTGGGAATATGAGTGATGCGTACCGCAGAATCGGTGGTGTTCACCGATTGGCCTCCGGGGCCGGAGGCACGAAACACATCAATGCGCAGGTCTTTTTCTTCGATCTGAATGTCCACATCTTCAGGCTCTGGCAGCACCGCCACCGTGGCCGCCGACGTATGAATGCGCCCCTGGGTTTCGGTATCAGGCACCCGTTGCACCCGGTGCACGCCGGATTCAAATTTCAGCCGCCCATAGGTGTTCTCGCCCTTGATCGAGGCGATAACTTCCTTATAGCCGCCCATTTCGCCATCCGAGGCCGAGACCAGTTCCATCTTCCACCCCTGCAGCTGGGCAAAGCGCTGATACATGCGAAAGAGGTCGCCAGCAAAAAGCGCCGCTTCATCGCCGCCAGTGCCGGCGCGAACTTCCAGCATGACCGGCGCACCATCATCCTTGTCTTTGGGCAAGAGCAGAATTTGCATGTCCTGTTCGCGCTTGGCCAGACTTTCTTTGAGCCCCTCCAGCTCTTCACGCATCATGGCCAGCATGTCGGCATCCTCGCCGCCATCGGCCAGCATTTCCTCCARGTCGGCGATCTCACTGCGCGTGGCATTAAGCGCACTGGCGGCCTTGGCCACCGGCATCAGGGCCGCATGTTCTTTGGCCAGCGAGACAATTTCATCACTGTCTGTTGTGGCGCCCATACGGGCTTCGATCTGCTCGAAACGATCAACCACCTGATCCAGACGTGATTGAGGGATATGAGCCATTTATTGGTCTTCCTCTTTGGCGGCCCGAAGGCTTGCGGCACGTTCCTCCACCAGCCCGACGATATGGTCAACCATAGTTTCATTGCTCCGTTTATGGTCTGTCTTGCCTGCGAAATAGACCATGCCATGACCGGCCCCGCCGCCAGTATAACCAATGTCGGTATAGGCCGCCTCACCCGGTCCATTGACCACACAGCCGATAATCGAAAGACTTACCGGCTCGGCAATATGGGCAAGACGTTCCTCAAGGGTTTGCACGGTCTTGATGACATCAAAACCCTGGCGCGAGCAGGACGGGCAGGCAATAATATTCACGCCGCGTGTGCGCAAATTCAGGGATTTGAGAATATCAAAGCCAACTTTGATCTCCTCAACCGGATCGGCCGACAGGGACACCCGGATGGTGTCGCCGATCCCGGYCCAGAGCAGCATGCCCATTCCAACCGAGGATTTAACGGTGCCGGATCGCAGCCCCCCAGCTTCGGTAATGCCCAGATGCAGCGGACAATCAATGGCCTCGGCCAATTGCTGATAAGCCGCCACAGTAAGGAAAGGGTCCGAGGCTTTGACCGAAATTTTGTATTCGTGAAAGTCATGCTCTTCCAGAATGTTTACATGGCGCAGGGCGCTTTCGACCATGGCCTGGGGGCAGGGTTCACCATATTTTTCCAGAAATTCGCGTTCCAGCGATCCGGCATTAACGCCAATGCGAATAGCGCAACCATGGTCCTTGGCCGCCTGTACCACATCGCGAACCCGCGACGCATTGCCAATATTGCCCGGATTGATGCGCAGGCAAGCCACCCCGGCGCAGGCCGCCTCAATCGCTCGTTGATGGTGAAAATGAATGTCGGCGACAATCGGCACATTGGCGCCCTGCACAATAGCGGACATGGCCGCAGTGGAGTCTTTGTCCGGGCAGGAAATACGCACAATATCGGCCCCGGCTTCTTCCAGGGCATGCACTTGTGCAAGCGTGGCCGCCACATCCGGAGTGGGTGTATTGGTCATGGATTGCACGCTGATCGGCGCATCACCGCCCACCGGCACGGCGCCAACCATAATCTGTCGGGAGGCGCGCCGCTCGATTGCACGCCAGGGGCGAAGCGCGCTCATAGCGTCGGTCATCGCAAATACCGTTTCATTACATTAAAATCTGTGTGCAGGTTTGGCGCGCCTAAGGGGCGGCGTCAACTGCAAACTAGTTGGGTTCAGACCCAAGTGTGACATAGGTGATTGAAATATCCGGTACGTTACTCAGATCCTTGGAATTGGCCCAATCGGTCATTGCCTCAGGAACCGGTGGAACCGCCGCCGTGCTTTGCGTGGGCGCACGCAGCCCATACCAGGTTGCCAGACCCAAAGCGCAGGCGACTACCAAAACTATGCCAGTGCCTTTGGGCAGGCGAAAATCCACCCAGGCCGGGGCCGGGCGCGGCGACAGATCGCCCAGCGGTGACATGCCGTCATAAAACTGTGCCTTGAACCCAGAGACCATGTCTTCGGCATTCAGGCCCAGATGGTTGGCATAACAGCGTACAAAGCCAAGCGCGTAGGCCCGCTGCGGCAAAGCCGCCCGGTCCATGGATTCTATGGCTTCGAGGTATTCAGTGCTGATTTTGGTGGCGGCGGCAACGTCTGCAATGCTTAAATTGGCCCGCTGTCGGGCAAAGCGCAAAGCATCGCCAATACCTTCGGAGGTCATTTCTGCTGCGCCACTGCACTCAGATTGATAATGGAGTGCGCCCGAAGCATCCATGGTAATTTCCCTTTCCAACCAAGCCCTAAGCCCGAATCAATGAACTCATCATCATTTTTCCAAGCGTGACATTTTGGTCGCACGCAACATAAAAACCTAATATGTGAATCAAATCAAGGTGATTCCCTAAATATGTTCATCCTTCTGCAAGGTTTTTACAGAGGCAGGTTATTAGCCTGTGCATAGGCCAACAGCTTTTCCCGTACCGAACCTTGTGACTCACCCGCTATCTGATCCATCCCATTTTCATTTCCACTTTCAAGCCACTCTGCAAGTTTGATACCAAGTGACTTTTGATCCAAAGAGAGAATCATCCGCTTTACCGGGCCGATGGCTGCGGGGGGAACAGAAAGTTCGGTAAAGCCAAGCGCAATTAATACCGCTGCTTCGGCGCATTGTCCGGCAATTTCACCGCAAACTGATGCCGGACGGCCCGCCGCCTTACAGAGACTGGCAATGTGCCCAAGCATACGCAGGCTTCCGGGATTTAGAATATCATAGCGCGACGCCACACGGGGGTTTTCACGATCGGCCGCAAAGAAATATTGCATCAGATCATTGGCCCCTACAGAGACAAAATCGGCAACTTTTAGCAGGCTTTCCAATTGCCAGACAATGGCCGGGGTTTCCACCATAGAGCCAACGCGCACCGAGCTGGGTACCGCCTTGCCAAAACGCTCCATGCGTTTGATCTCGGCTGCTAGCAAGGCTCGCGCTTCGCAAAACTCTTCCAGCGTAGTGATCAGGGGAAACATAATATTCAGCTCCCGCCCGGCGGTGGCCTCGATCAGGGCACGCAGCTGATATCGCAACAGGCCCGGCCGGTCGAGCGCCATGCGCATGGCACGCCAGCCCAGCGCCGGATTGCTTTCGCGTTCATGGGCCACATAGGGCAATACCTTGTCACCGCCAAGATCAATAGTACGAAACACCACGGGGCGATCCCCGGCCGCCTCCAGCACATCGCGATATAGCTGCATCTGTTCGCGCTGGCGGGGCAGATGATCGGAGAGTAAAAACTGAAATTCTGTGCGAAAGAGGCCGATACCTTCGGCCCCGGATTCTTCCAGTTGTGGTAAATCCACCCGCAGGCCTGCATTCATTGACAGGGTAATGCGTTTCCCATCGCGGGTCAGGGCCGGTTTATCGCGCAGGCGCGCATAGGCCACCCGGCGCTGGCGGCGATCACTGACCCGCTCACGAAACTCTTCTTCGGTGCCCACATCGGGGCGTATGGAGACTATGCCCTGTTCCCCGTCCACCAACACCGTATCGCCAGCGCTTAGCCGGTCCAGCAGGCCGGTCACATGGCCCACCACCGGCAGGCGCAGGGCCCGGGCCACAATGGCCGCGTGCGAAGTGGGTGAACCCTCTTCGAGCACTAATGCCTTCAATCGCGAGCGATCCAGCTCCAGCAGGCCCGCCGGTCCCATTACACGGGCGATCAGCACCGTGTCTTCGGGCAACTCATCCAGATCCTCAATGGCCCCCAAATGACGCAATAGCTGGTTGGCCAGATCCTCAAGATCATGCAGACGCTCGCGCAAATACGGGTCTTTGGCGCTGAGCAAGCGGGCGCGATGCTCGCCGCGCACGCGCTCTACCGCCGCTTCGGCACTCAGGCCAGACCCCGCCGCCTCACATAAACGATCCAGCCAGCCCTGATCATTGGCAAACATGCGATAGGCTTCAAGCACCTCTCGTGAGGGGCCGCCAAGGCGATTGCCTTTGCCCTGATAAAGCGCATCTACGGCGCGGCGCAGATCAGCAATAGCAGTGCTCAGTCTTTGTTTTTCCGCCTCTGGATCATCGGCGATAATATCCCCTTGAACCCGCCCCGGCGCATACAAAACCGCCCGGCCAACGGCCAGACCATCGGAAATTCTAAGACCCGATAGCACTTCGGCACGGATCGGGCGCAGCGCTACTTTTTCCAACTCGCGCTTGCTGAGTAGATCGCCTGAGGAGACAATTTCAGCCAGCACCATGGAGACATTCTGCAAGGCCTCCACATCGTCATCGCTATAATGGCGGGCTTCGCGGTTCTGCACTACCAGCACGCCCAGCAAACGGCCGCCACGCAATACTGGCACACCCAAAAAGCTATGGAACGGGTCTTCCATGGTTTCAGGATGAAAAGAAAATTCCGCATGACTGGGGGCATCGGGCAAATTCAACGGCCGGGCATGGCGCACGGTTTCACCCACCAGGCCTTCGCCGGCTTCTAGAGTGGTGACATGAACCGCAGTCGGGGCCAGGCCATGGGTAGCCCACAATTCCATACTGGCATCAGGACGGCGCAAATAGAGCGAACACACCTCGGCCCGCAAATTAGAAGCAATGGCCTCGACCAGGCCGTCCAGGCGGCTTTGGGCAGAGCCTTCCCCCGCCATGGTCTCGCGGATCTGGCGGAGCAGCTTTCGATGCCCCACGTGTTGATGTATACTGCTCATGTCTGGGGTTGATCCAGCTCGAAGGCGCGGTGCAAGGCGCGCACCGCGATTTCCACATCCGATGCAGGGATCAGTACGCTGATCCGGGTTTCAGATGTGGCCACCGCACCGATGGCAATGTCATGGGTGCAAAGAGTTTCAAACATGGTGTGTGCCATTCGTGTTTGCGAGCGCAGGCCGATACCGATTACCGATACCTTGGCCATATCCGGGTTCATCGAGACTTCATCTAGCGCCAGTTTATGACAAGGATCGGTCAGCAAAGCCAAAGCCTGCTCTGCATCGCCACGGCGCAGCGAGAAAACCAACGTGCTCTCATTTACGCGATTCCCCGGACTTTGTACAATCAGATCAACCTGCAGACCAGCATCGGCCAGTACCGCAAAGACACGTTTTAGCGCCTCTGATCCGGTCGGCAGCCGATGTACCATAATGCGGGTTTCATCGCGACTGTAACTGATGGCGCACACAGAGGCGCGCTCCAAGGCAGCATGGGTGCTAATGGTGGTTCCGGTTTTGGGCACTTTTCCCTCAAAGCTGGAGAGAATCCGTAAAGTGACGGTTTTGGCCATGGCCAGCTCGACCGAGCGGCTTTGCATAACCTTGGTGCCCTGGGACGCCATTTCAAGCAGCTCTTCATAGCTAAGCCGGGCAATGGGTTTGGCCGTGGGCACCATACGCGGATCAGCGCTGTAGACCCCCTCTACATCGGTATAAATCTCGCATGCCTGAGCACCCAGCGTCGCCGCCAGCGCCACCGCGCTTAAATCCGATCCGCCACGGCCCAAAGTGGTGATGCGGCCATCGGGGCCCAGCCCCTGAAATCCTGCAATGACGGCAATAGTGCCGCCATCAATGACCTCTGCCAGATGGTCAGATGCGATGGTCTGAATTTTAGCGTTGCCATGGGCGCCATCGGATAAAATGCCGGCCTGCCAGCCGGTAAAGGATCTGGCGCGAAGCCCAAGACGGCGCAGGGCCATGGCCAGCAGCGCTGCATTGATCTGTTCGCCGGCAGCCAGTACCGCATCGCCTTCATCGGCCCATTCTCCCCTGGGGTCGGCGTGGGCCACATCGCGCCCCAACTGATCCGTCAGGCCTGCCGGGGCCGACACCACCACGGCAATCTTCGCGCCATCCTGTTGGCGCGCGGCAATCAGGGCGGCACAGGCCTCCAGCCGAGACGGATCGGCACTGGATGTGCCACCAAATTTCATCACCAGACGTGTCATCTTCACCCTGTTCGTGCCAGACTTGCCGGTGTAGTTAGGGGGCGAATACGCAAACGTCTAGGATTCCTTTCATGGCTTCGCCGTCCCATACCAACGCGCTCCACACCACCAGCATTGATCCCGATGAGGTTGCCAAGTTCAGCGCTATGGCGGCGGAATGGTGGGACCCGAAGGGAAAGTTTCGCCCGCTTCACCAGTTTAATCCGGTTCGGCTGAAATTCATTCGCGATACGGTCAGCGCCCATTTTGGCCTTGATCATGACCAGCGCCAACCCTTTGAGGGTCTGCGGTTTCTGGATATTGGCTGTGGCGGCGGCCTTTTGAGTGAGCCTATGTGCCGCCTGGGGGCGACCATGACCAGCGTGGATGCTGCCGAGGCCAATGTAAAAACCGCGCAGGTGCATGCGGACGAACAGGGCCTGAAGATTGATTATCGTCATGGTGCCGCCGAAAACCTGTTGCAAAATAAAGAAGGTGATTTTGATGTCATCCTGAATATGGAGGTGATTGAACACACCGCCAATCCGGAGGCATTTCTGCAATCCTGCGCCGCATTGTTGCGTCCGGGCGGGTTGATGATTATTGCCACCATTAACCGCACGCCCAAGGCGCGGTTATTGGCTATTTCCATGGCCGAACGTGTTTTGCGCTGGCTGCCACGAGGCACCCATGATTATGACAAGCTGGTCCAGCCTCAGGAAATCCGCCTCCCGCTGGAACGCGCCGCCATGCAGGTCGAAGGCCCTTATGGGGTTAGTTATAACCCGATAAGTGGTGTTTGGCGGCTGAGCAATGACAGCGCTGTCAATTATATGATGGTGGCCAGCAAAGTGGATTAGGCGCTTTGCTGGCGTTTGGGTTTAAGCCTTGCCGGCTGGAGCGCCAATCGTATCGCCGGGCGCAGGGTTCTTCATTTCCTGGGATACCAGACGCTGCCAGTTTGCCTGAGAAATCATTTGCGCATAGACCGCCATCAGGCCGCCGTTATCGCGCAATTCCACAATTTTATCAGCCGATAGCTTATTAAGCTTTTCCTGAGACAGGCCAACAAATTCGCCAATTTTTTGTTGCACCAGAGATTTACCATCTTCGCTGGCCCGTGGAATGTTGACATCTATGGTATCAAACAGATCCAGATCTTCCATCACCTTGATGAAATTACGGGCACCCTGCGTTTCGATTTCGTAATTCTGGATAAATTCTATGGCGCGATTGGTAAAGTCAGAAGGCTTGCCATCCACAAAAAATGGTTGCTCAGGTTTATCGGTAACAACCGTAGCATCACGATCAATGCAAACCATCAGGTTGTCCTTATCACCATTATTGGTGGCTGGAACAAATGGATAACGCCGAAGAAACCCGGGCACATACATGCCATCAGGGATCATGCCATCGGCATCCACATAGGCATTATGATCTTTTTGCAGACCCATTACGGCTGCAGGTGTGTGATCCGTGCCCGCAAAGATAATGGGGTAGCACAAGGCGGCGGCTGCAAATTCTGCAACTGTAATGGGGACGATCTGCGTATTTTTTGCAAAAGTATACGGGTGTTTCAAATCTGCAGTAATGCCCAGATTGCCATGAACATCACTGTTGAGCGGCTCTGGTTTTTTGTAAAAGAGCAGATTTCCGGTGGTTTCAATCGTGCCCGTATTGGTGTCCGCCATAATATTCCCCAATTGAGTAATGGATAGTGCAGCGGGCGTCTTAACGGATCAGGCCATGCCTGCCAACAGCATACATGCAGATAATTTACCCCAAAAGTATCGCAACAGGCATAAATTACCGTATTAAAACGCCATCACCAGCCGCGCCGAAAGTGATCGCCCTGGTGCTGGCACCCGGTCTTTCAGGAAAGACGCATGGGTACGATGTACCGCATTGGCCAGATTACTGAGCCTGAAAATCAGGCGTAATTGCTCATTAGAGGTCAGTGGCTGCACGCTGGTACTCAGATTAATCATGGCCGAGCCTTTGGTGCTGGTTTCAAAAGCGGCGGTACGGTTTTGCCTGTCCGTCCATACCAGCTCGACGCGATTGGATACCCGGTCGGACACCAGGTTTAATCCGCCCGTAAGTTCCAACGGCGGGATGCGTGGCAAATCGCCAAAGCGTCTGGTCTTGGCCCGCACATATTCCAGCGTTGCGTCGCTGCGCAGGCTCCAACTTTGCGAGTGCCACAAATCACGCTCTACCGATATTTCAGTACCACTAAAACGGGCAGTGTCTTGCAAATAGATAAACTCTGATAATCCATTAATAACGCTACCGGTGGGTCCAAGAAATACAAAGTCGTTAAAGTGCGTATGAAACAGATTTATATGGGTCTCCCATCCCTTTGCGTGAAAACGCGCAATGGCCTCAATGGAGAAGGCGGTTTCTTTATTCAAATCGGGATTGCCATGTTCAAACGTACTTTCCGCCAGATGAGGCCCGTCGGAAAACAGCTCGATATCGGTTGGTGCGCGCTCGGTTCGCGATAAGGATAGAGAAATAAATGCATGCTTTGCCGGACGCATAAAGGCACCGACCGAGGCGCTGGTGCCAGTAAAACTACGCCGAAGGGTCGCGGTACTCAGATGACGGGTTTCCAGGCGCAGGCCGCTTTCCAGCCCCCATTTACCAAAATCCCGCCGCTGGGCGACAAAAACCCCTTCATCACGGGTGCGGGTTTTGGGCAAAAAGGATTCCGCCCCCAGCGCCGAAAAGGTCTTGTGTGAAACATCGGCCCCAAACGAGCCGGACCATCCCGCCACTTTCGTCTGTTTGATCCGGGTGCGCAACTCCCACCCCTGATTGTCAAAGCGCGTGCCAATAGTCCCCTGGTCCAGCTCGAAATGTCGGTAATCCGAAGTGCCAAAATCCATGCTGAACTGTTCCAGCCATGCCATGGGCAAAGCAATGACTGAGCGCGCGTCTATGCGGGTTTGTGCCATGTCTATTCGAGCAGCGGCCTCCTGTGGCAGGCCATAATTGGCGGTACTGCGTTTGATAGAAACCCCGGCAAAGCCCCAATTGCCAATATAAGACCCGCCCAGCGCCCGGGTATTGAAGGTCAGGTCAGAATTGGGCAAACGATCATGCGGGCCATCGCCTTCACGGGCCCGCAAGGCCGCCGTGCGCGCATAACCCGGTATGCGCTCAACTCCGCCATGGCGGCGCACCGCCTCGGCATTAAACACCAATGGCCCGGTGCCGGTACGCAGGCGCAACGCCTCAACATCGCCATTATCAACCGAGCTTATCCCCGCCACCACACGGCCCTCAATGGAGGCATCCAGCAAGGCTTCGGGAATGCGTCCGTCAATGACATTGACCACACCCCCGATGGCATTACCGCCATAGACAATCGCCGCCGGGCCGCGCACCACTTCGATGCGGGTGGCCTCCAGCGCTTCGGCGGTAACTGCATGATCGGGACTGGCGGTCGAGGCATCCATGATCCCAACGCCATTAACCAGCATACGGACCCGATCGCCGCCCAAACCCCGTATAATCGGCCGACTGGCCGCAGGTCCAAAAGCAGAGGTGGAAATGCCTGGCATGGCATCCAGTACATCGCCAAGCCCCGCTGCGCCGGTCTCGGCCAACGCATCCTGGCCCATTACGGTTACCCCCTGCAGCAACTCATCGGCGCGCGCCCCAACCGGTGAAGCGGTAATGATAATGGGTTCTTCATGGACATGCTCAGGCGGTTCGCTGGCACTCCCGGCGTCTTGTGCCAGACTTTGACTGGCCAATCCGATACTGGCCGAGACCATCAGCCAAAATTTATACTCTGATACCATCAACACGCTTTACCCCCACACATTTATTTAAGAGCGGATGTAATAACGTAACACCTTAAGGCAAGGCAAGTGACTTTTCTGTAACGACTGCCATTAGGGTTGACATGTGGCGTCCACGCAGCAGGAGCCATGCAAAGGGTAATGACTTTCCGCGCAAAACTGATAGCCTGCGATGGTGGGGGCTGTCCCTTGCATTGGGAGAGCGCCATGCCTGATATTCTTGAAGATGCGGACCGGCACTGCGCCAAAACCGGGGCACGTCTGACGCCATTACGACGAAGGGTGCTGGAGCTGGTTGCCCGGTCCGGAGCCCCGGTAAAGGCCTATGACCTATTGTCACAAATCGATCGTTCCAGCACCAGCGCCAAACCGCCCACGGTGTATCGGGCGCTGGATTTTCTTATCGAGGCGGGGCTGGTCCACCGGGTTGAGGCATTAAATGCCTTTGTCGCCTGCCCCCAGGCCGGGCACGGCCATGCGGCGGTGCTTTACGTTTGCGAATCCTGCGCCAATGTGACTGAGGTTCAGGGGGCCCGCCCCGGCCAGGAAAATAAACCTCCAGGTTTTACCGTCAAGCGCAGTGTGATCGAACATTATGGGCTGTGTGTCGATTGCCCAAAGCCGTAACCGCCACGAAGATGACGCCAAAGTCTTATCCAAACCATTAGAAACTTCACGGTTGAATTTACCTGATTTTCAAGATTTGGCCTTAGGGTCATCCATCCATAATGAGACGCGAAGAGCGCACAGGGGTGGAAAATGGCTTCGAAGATTCAATTTCCGGATGTCCGGGTTTTGCTGGTGGAACGCCAGGTACAAAATACATCACTTTACCGGTTTGCCCTGGAAGACATGGGCTTTGGTAAAATCATGTTCGCTACCAATACTGAGGAAGCGATGGACCAGATGTATTTCAACGGGCCCAGCCTGATTATTCTTGGAGATGAATTGTATCCCACATCGCTGTTGGATTTTATGGACGATATCCGCAGCGGTCGCACCGGGGTTGCCAAAGACGTTCCGGTGGTGGTGATCGCGACCAATGGCACTAAAAAAGCCATTGAAAAAGTGCGTGATTGTGGTGTGACCGAAATTGTTTCCATGCCTATCTCTGCAAGAAGCCTGCGCTTGCGCGTGAATGCGGCACTGAAAACCTCGCGCGAATTTATTGACCGTGTGGCCTATCGCGGGCCGGATCGGCGACGTCGGAAGGTTTCGGACAAAAACAGCAATCGCCGCCTTACCGACAGCATGGGCGATCATATTGAAATATGAGGGCGGTCCTTAAGCATTCTGCATCAGCTTGCCAAACTGTGTAAAACTTTCCTCTGAGGCCCCAAGCGCACCTGGCACCAGCCCGGTAAGCGATATAAAGCCGTGGGGCATGGTTTTGAAATGCAGCTTTTTCACCCCCACCCCGGCGGCGGCCAGCTTGTCCGCATAAGCTCCGCCTTCGGCCTTTAACGGGTCCAACCCGGCGGTCACCACCAACGCCGGGGGCAATCCATTGAAGTTTTCACAAAATAGCGGGGACAGGCGGGGATCCGCCGGATCGGCCCCGGCAACATAGAGCTTGCGTATGGCGTTCAGTGCCTGATTACCGAGTAAATGCGCATCAGGAGATTTGCGTTGCTTCGACTTGGTTTCCACCAATTGCAAAAGCGGGAAAATCAGAAACTGGCCCACAAGGGCAATGCCCTCCTGGCGGGCAAAATGGGTGAGCCATGCGGCCAGGGTGCCGCCAGCGGAATCGCCCCCCACCGCCAGCCGGTTTGCATCCATACCAATGTCATTGGCATTTTGCGACGCCCATAACAGCGCCCTTTCCGCATCTTCATGAGCAGCGGGAAAGGTATGCTCGGGGGCCAGACGATAATCCACAGACAAGACCCGCAAACGCGAAAGAGCGGCCAGACGTCGGCAGGCACTGTCATAACTGGCCACATCGCCCACAATAAAGCCGCCGCCATGAAAGAAAATCAAACCTGGACCCGGTGCCACGCCAGCCCCCAATGGCGTATAAAGCCGCGCCGCAATGGTGCCCGGTGATGAGGGAATGCTCACGCCACGGGCATTGGCAATCGGCGGGGCTGGCTTTTGCCAACTGTCTTTACCGCTGGCTATGGCCGAACGGGCAAAGGCCACGGCATGGGCCGGGGTATCGCGGGAGAACTGCTCGACCGCTTTGGTAAAAAAATCTGCGAAACGCTTGTCCATAGGTGCCAGTTAGGCGCACCAGCGGCTAGCGTCAATGCATCGACAAGTGCTGTTCTCGATCTATGCGACCATCCAGGGCATCTTCGATGACCGAGCGCAAGGCCAGCCAGGCAATGGTGCGGCGCTTATCGCCAAGGGCGCGCATTTCATCCACGGCCTGTCCGGCCAGCAGCACCGCATTATCCCCGTGACGGTCCACCATGGAAAAGGCCATAAAACGCAAGTCATCCGGGGTAATGGTCATCCGAGGTCTCCATGATGCACAATTAACGAAAGAGCCTTGCAAAAGCCGGACCAGACACGCACGCCCGGTAAACAAGGGGGTACGACCTTACGCTGTGTATTATAGGCGGATTTTACCGGACAGGATTTTCCCATAGACCGTTTTGGTCAGGGGAGTATAGGTTCCCTCTTTACGGTCCAGCACATAAAGCGGTTCAGTGATTTTATCGGGATCAAACCCGTCCTCAACCAGATCCACTTTTCGAAACTTGAACGTGCTGGTGGTTTCAGCCTGTTGTTGCTCGCGCAGGAAAATCGGGATTGCGTAAACGGGCAATTGTTCGCTTAAATGCGCATAAAGGGCGGCATAGTCAATTTYCCCCGCCGGCACATAAGCCGCCATGCCCGCGCGCCCGTCATAGCCCGGCACCTCAACCCCATAGACATTACTCTGACTGACCCCGGAGAAGGTGGAAAAGGCGGCGGCTACTTCGCCAGTGGATACATTTTCAGCCATCCAGCGAAAGGTATCGCCCACCCGGTCGATAAAATAGTAATAGCCGTGCCGGTCCTCCCGCATCAGGTCGCCAGTACGAAAATAAAGATCATCTTTTTTGAAGACGTCGCGCAACAGTTTCTTCTGGGTTTCGGATTTGGACCCATAGCCATCAAAGCGAAAGCGCGCATCGGATGGGTCAATATAGCCGATGGCCTCGCCGGGTTCATCAATACCTGCTTTTATACAAAACCCGCTTTCATCGCGAAGGGGCTCCAAAGTCTCAGGATCAATTTTCACCAGCGCAATATTGAAGCCTTTGCGGGCATACCAGGGTACGCGGCCAATGGCCCCGATTTGCCCATCGGCATTCAAAAGGCCTACATTGCCCTCCGTTGCCCCATAAAATTCTGCAATTTTGTGAATGCCAAAGCGTTCGACAAAACGCTCCCAGACATCCGGGCGCAGACCGTTACCAATCATGGCGCGAATTTTGTGTTTGTGTTCGGCCGGGGTTGGTGGCGTATTGACCAAAAACCGGCACAGCTCGCCCACATACATAAAGAGAGTGGCACCGGTGCTGACCGCTTCGTCCCAGAAACGCGAGGCGGAAAACTGTTTCTGGATAATCAGCGCCCCGCCGGTAAGCAGGGATGTGCCCACACCGCAAATCCCGCCCGTGGCATGATAAAGCGGCAGGACAATAATCATCCGGTCCTTTTGTCCGGCGCGCACAACCCCCGAAAATGTATTCATATATCGTTGCGCCCGGGTGTGGGTGATCAGCGCCGCCTTGGGCAAGCCGGTGGTGCCGGAAGTGAACATTTTCAGCACCACATCACGGGCGCACAAATCCTTGCGTATGTTGACATCAGGGCGCTGGTCAGAACCGGTCGACAAAGCGGCATCAAAATCCTGTGCGCCCTWGCCCGGCCCTTCCAGACACCAGACCGGCAAAGGCGTGTCTATTCTGGCATTCACCTTGACCGCTTCTTTGAGTAGTTCCGGCTCGGCGATAATGGCTCTGGACCCGGCCACCGTAATGCAATGGGACAGACTTTGCCCAACCAATTGCGTGTTCAGCAGGGCTGCAATTACCCCCACTTTGGACAGGCCGTACCATATTGCCACATACTCCAGCCGATTGTGACTGAAGAAGGCGATGCTGTCACCCGGCCCATACCCCTGTTCCAACGCCCAGCTGGCTACGCGGTTGGCATAGGCATCAAACTCACCATAGGTCCAGCTTTGATCGCCCATGACAAAGGCGGTATTCCCGGCATAGCGCTCTGCCGCCTGTTCCATTTCATCGACCAGAAGAAAGCTCGAATTGGGATCAATATGCTTGATCCGTTTCAAAGTTGCGGTCATCCCGCTAATGAAAAGATATTCGCGCCGTATGGCGGCGATAAGGCCCATGGGTAAGCACTCCTGCAAATGGGATATAGATTGGAAGATACGTACTGTTATCTGCCGGTCAATGAGCCTTTGGGGAGTAATCGTGCAATATGTGTAAAAAAAAGCCTCCTGCAATTTTACAGAAGGCCAAAGGTAACATAGCTAGCAAACGCTTGCCCGGGAGGGCATTACAGCGTTCACGCTTTCCTGTGCACAGCCTGTGCCAATCCAATCCTGTAAAACCTGTTTTATTTTGATACGCCCCTTGGGGCCAACAGCATTACCAGCGCAATGCCGCCCAGAATGATCAGGCTGGAAATTATAAAGCGCAAGGTCAATGCCTCGCCAACCACCATGACACCCCCCAAGGCGGCCAATGCCGGTACGCTGAGCTGGGCAATACCGGCCCGGCTGGCGCTTAACCCCTTCAGCGCCATATACCAGAGGGTATAACCAAGCCCGGAGGTAATGACGCCTGAGGCCAGTGCCAACAGGATCCCGTTTGTGCCGGGCATGGCTTCGGGGTGAATGAGAAAAACCGGCACCGCCAGCAGAGACGCCATCAGCGCCGCGCGGACAAAATTTCCCGCCGTGCTTTGCCCGGGATCACCCGCGCCGCGCCCACGCACCGAATACACGCCCCAGCTCACCCCGGAGAGCGCCATGGCCATCGCCCCCACGGGCGAGGGGGCACCAATGCCCGGCCCCAACAGGGCAACCAGCCCCAGCATGGCCAGACCCGCCCCGATCCATTGCCAGCGGTTAAGCCGCTCCCCCTGATAAAGACCAGTGCCCRCCATGGTGATYTGCACCAAGGCAAACAGGATCAACGCGCCGGTSCCYGTGGGCARGGCAATATAGGCAAAGGAGAAAAASCCGGCATAGGMAACCAGCRYYAGCGCCGATAGCCAATTGCCCGCGCGTYTGGCCTTTCCCGGYCCCACCAGCACGGCCAGCATGACTGCGCCRGARATCAGCCGGATCAGGGTAAACCCCCAGGGGCCRATCTCACCGTGGAGCAGCGCCARYCGYGCCAGCACCGAATTGGCGGCAAAGGCRATCAACGCCAAGGCGGTTAARAGAAAGAYCCGSCCGCCCGTCATMGRGGCCAGAGCKGATCACAMGGARAGGCTAAACCSGGCGTCMGCAAAASYAGMAKATCATTCATCRGGYACAYTCAAAATCATCATCGCCAACGGGCTGACAGTGCTTTGGCCAACCGCGYTCCCGCCAATAGGCMGGAAGRTCAAGCGCCTCWACCAATTGCTTAAAACGTGGGCTGCCCCGSAYGCTGGCAAGCGTCTTGGTATTTTGCATGATGCCCACATWGGGATCAATATYGRTGGCAATAGWATGCTCGAGTATATCMAGCAAATGCTCAGCGCCCAAAGCAGCGTAATGCGCCTCTAYACGCACGTAAATTGAGTTGGCGGCTTCGGGCATCTCAAAATCAGCCTTTGGGTTTTTTGCCTGCTCGATCAAGGCAAGATAAATAGTTTCAATTTCGGGGCTGATAGAGCCATATTTTTTTAAGGTGGCCAGAGCTTCGTCATAYGCCCCGGCTTCGATTTGGATGGCCATGAGCATCTCTGTGGCAAAGGGCCATTTTCCAATAAGTGGCTCCAACATGGCAATGGCTTCATCCTGTCTTCCGATTGAGCGCAACCCGCGTGCAGCCAACTCACGGTAAAGCGAGTTTAAAGGGTCGAGTTCCATGGCTTGTTTCGCCAGCTTAATGCCCTTTTCATGGGCGCCAAGATAGATCAGCATTTCGCTGTAATCCTCCAGCGTYGCATGATCGTTCGGATCAATAACCAGAGCCCGTTGATACGCATCCTCTGCGGCAGTCCACTGCCCCATCATGCGCAAGGCATTGCCCCAGGCATGTTGCCCCACGGCCAGATCCGGGGCCAGCTCTACGGCCCGGCGTGCGGTGCGCAGCATTTTTATCCGGTAGGCTTTTCGCATTACCCCCTGCCCCTGCGTCTCGTTAAAGTATAAGGGGATTAAGTCGTAAACCAGCGATAGCGACGCCCAGGCTGCGGCAAAATCCGGCTCCATCTTGACCGCGCGTTCCAGCTTTTCTCTGGCGGGGAAAAGGCTATCATAACGACGTATCCACAGGGCTTTTCCCTCAAGGTATAATTTGTAGGCCTCCGGGTTGCCCGTTCGATTATCCCTCAGCTTTTGCGACTGCACCCCCATTGGCGCACGCAGTGCCGCGCCAATGGCATTGGCGATTTCTTCCTGTACCTGAAATATATCCTCAAGTTTTCTGTCATAGGTCGCCGACCACAGGTGAAACCCATCTTTCGCCTTGATAAGCTGTGCGGTTATACGCAAAGCATCGCCGTCTGTGCGAACACTGCCTTCCAGAATATGCGCAACGCCCAGCGTCTCCCCGATGGTGCGCAAATCCTTGTTCTGCCCTTTGAATTGAAAAGACGATGTGCGCCCCGCCACCTGCAACGCACCGGATTGTGCCAAGACGTTGAGAATTTCCTCAGAAAGGCCATCGGCGAAATATTCCTGATCGCTATTGGCGCTCATATCCACAAAGGGCAGCACCGCTATGGAGGCTTCCATCGGCGTCATTGCGCTCCCGGGTGCAGATATTGAAGGCGTGGTTTGTTGCCAGATTACCATCGCGCCAACCAGTATCAGTCCGGCAATAATTACATAATCCAGTCCACGCCCGGTCCTGCCCGTGATGCTGTCTGCTTCGGCAATCGCCTCTGTACGTTTTACGCCTTCCGGCGTCATCTCAAATGCCCAGGCCAGAAGAAGCGCCAGAGGAAAGCCGATCAACAATAAGGCAATAATGCTTTTCAGCACCCAGCCCGGCGCACCAAAGGCAGGAAAGGCAATGGATGCCGCCTGCATCAACAGCCAGCCAACCACCCCGTAAACCCCGGCCACCCGGAAAATATTACGGCGACGCAACTCATGTAAAAGCCGGTTCATGTATGACCCCTTATTGAAAAACCTGGCCGTTTTGGGGACCTGGTTCTCTCAATATTGAATTGACTACCATATTTACTTCAACCTGTACCAAAAACGGGAAATACATTTTTCAGACGTCCCTAATGATCCAGCACCGCCATACGACAGCCTTCGCGTTCCTGCACATCGCACAACCGCCCCAGCGCCAGTGCCCGGCGGTCAATATTAAGGTCACGCGGACTTAGGGGCCGCGACAGGGCCAGCCCTTCCAGCGTACGACACCGGCTGAGCGCCACATAGGCCTGGCCATGGGCAAACAGGCCCCGGCGCAAATCCACATAGACCTTGTCCAGCGTCTGGCCTTGTGACTTGTGAATAGTCAGCGCCCAGGCCAGCCGCACGGGAAACTGTTTAAAGGCCCCCACGGTTTCCTTTTTCAGAGTGGCTTTTTCCTCGTCAAAGCCATAGCGGATGCGCTCCCAACTGGCCGGGGCTACCGCATGGGCGGTGCCGTTAATCTCTACCTTTAATTCTTTCGGCGAGGTGCTGAGCACCGTGGCCAGGGTGCCGTTGACCCAGTTTTTGTCCGGATCATTTTTCAGCATCATCACCCGCGCGCCTGCTTTCAGATATAGCGGCGCTTCGGTGGGATAAAGGCGCGGATCAAACTCACCCTTGATCTGTGCTGCATAGGCCTGCGCCTTACCCGGCAATGCCTCCAGACGGCGGTGATTAATATCAAAGGCGGCGTTATTGGTGCCGGTCAGCACCACATGGGTCTGGCTGGCGGCCACCGGGTCCATTGATGAGACCTGCGCCGATAAAATCTCCATCTGGTCCCGATCCATATCCCCGCGCCGCACGCCGGCCAGAATGTCCAGAAATACCGGATCGGACTGGCGAAACACTTTCGTTAGCTCAATGAGCTGAAAGCCGCCCTCGCGAAAGGCCGGCGGCGAGAAAAAATAACTGCCTCCATGGGTTTCTTCCAGATAGCCCTCTAACCCCCGTTCGATCACCGGGGGCAGTTGGTACGGGTCGCCGACCAGCACCATTTGCACCCCGCCAAAGGGCGCATCAACATCACGGTTTATTCGCAAGGAACGATCAATGGCGGCCATCACATCGGACCGGATCATCGATACCTCGTCAATCACCAGCGTCTCAATGGCCCTAAGTGCCCGGGCATAACGAATACGTTTTACGTCACCCGGTTCGATCAGACGGGGGGGAAGGCGAAAAAACGAATGTATGGTCTGCCCGCCCGCATTCACCGCCGCAATGCCCGTGGGGGCCAGAACGGCGGTAGTCTCAGCATTGCGTGCCACAAAGGCCTTCAGCAGGGTGGTTTTGCCGGTTCCCGCACGCCCGGTGAGATAAACATTGTCGCGACTTTTCTCCAGCACCTCCAGCACCGGGGCATAGATATCGTGGTCGATGGCAGGAGGGGCTTGATCACTCATTATAAAATCCGCAACCAATTCGGGCTTACGCATAAGGTGTTATATAAAAACCATGGTGCAGGATCATGGTGTCGCTCCTGTTTCATGAACAATACCAAGTTCCTGATCCAGCGCGGTATGGAGCCGGGCAATGCCTTCAGATGCCGTCTCGATCCAGCCCACATATCCTAGATAGCGGACGCGCATCCCGACAAAGTCATTGAGAAAAGCACGGTTTTTTCGCATTTGCAGAACATCGCATTC
>NVVU01000108.1 GCA_002733485.1 Robiginitomaculum sp. | reverse complement strand
AGACTTTGGCAGGCGTCTTGGTCGCCCCTCAAGGTCGATACAGGCGATTTGCACATCGGCGCTGACCAGCAATTCCTCACCATGAAGAACGCTTTGGCGCGCGTGGATCCGCGCCCCTCGGGCCGCGATAAACCGGGTCTGCACGCTCAAAAGATCATCAATGCGGGCCGGGCGGGCAAAGTCGATCTGCATGCGCCGCACGGCAAAGGCCAAGGGCGCATCGCCTTGCAACAGTGCCTTATGATTCACGCTGGAAAGGCGTAGATATTCGGTGCGGCCGCGCTCCATAAAGCGCAAATAGGATGCATGATACACTACGCCGGAAAAATCCGTGTCTTCGTAATAA
This sequence comes from Robiginitomaculum sp., assembly GCA_002733485.1. Lineage (GTDB taxonomy): Bacteria > Pseudomonadota > Alphaproteobacteria > Caulobacterales > Maricaulaceae > Robiginitomaculum_B. Next base: position 6,570 of record NVVU01000108.1, on the reverse strand, counting down.
ATCCGTACCGGCAATTGGTGCATCCCGTCGGCAAAACTACCGCTTTGCACGGTGCTCATGGTTCGTCGCCAAACAGGTCATCGGGATTGCCAAGGCTGGGGGGTTCCATAATGCCCAGATGTTCATAGGCACGCGGTGTGGCCATGCGCCCCCGCGGGGTACGCTGGATAAATCCCTGCTGGATCAAAAACGGCTCGATCACTTCTTCCAGGGCGTCGCGGGCCTCGGAAAGCGAGGCTGCCAGGGTATCCAGACCTACCGGCAGACCGGCAAATTTCTCGGTCAGGGTGTATAAATAACGCCGGTCCTGGGCATCCAGCCCCAGAGTGTCCACCTCCAGGCGCTTTAACGCCAGATCGGCAAAGTGCGCGCTGATCTGGCCGGCATTTTCCGCTTCGGCAAAATCACGCACCCGGCGCAGCAAACGGCCCGCCACCCGGGGGGTGCCCCGGGCGCGTTTGGCAATTTCATGCGCCCCGTCTTCACTAAGGTCGGCCTCCAGCTTTCGGGCGGCGCGGGCGACAATATGGGTCAGGTCTTCAACCTCATAAAAATTCAGCCGCGCCGGCACCCCAAAACGATCGCGCAAGGGGGTTGCCAGCAGGCCCGCGCGCGTGGTCGCCCCGATCAGGGTAAAGGGCGCCAGATCAATTTTTATGGTCCGCGCCGAGGGGCCTTCGCCAATGATCAGGTCCAGCTCGAAATCCTCCATGGCGGGATAGAGAATTTCCTCCACATGGGGGGCGAGGCGGTGAATTTCGTCGATGAACAGCACATCGCGTGGTTCCAGATTAGTCAGGATGGCCGCCAGATCCCCGGCCTTGGCAATCACAGGCCCTGAGGTGGAGCGAAAGTTCACACCCAGCTCGCGTGAGATGATTTGCGCCAAAGTTGTTTTGCCCAGCCCCGGTGGTCCCGACAGTAAAACATGATCCAGCGCTTCATTACGTCCCCTGGCGGCGCTGACAAACACTTTCAGATTATCGATCAGCGCGCTTTGGCCGACAAAGCTGTCAAAGCTTTGTGGACGCAAGGCCTTGTCTCGCCCATCATCGCCCTGCGTTGTGCCAGAAATAATGCGTTCTTCGCTCATGTGCCCATGTCTTTCAGGGCGACACGGATAAGATTATCCAGACTTGCCCCCTCGCCCAATGTGCGCCCTGCGTTGGCTACGGCGCGCTGAGCATCCATGGGGTTCAGGCCCAGATTTACCAGTGCCGAAACCGCCTCTGCATTGATGCTGAGTGCGTTTGGTGCGCTGATGGTGGCGCTGGGTGTCACGGCGGGCACCAGACCGCCCAGCGAACGTCCTGTGGGGGGTGGTTTATCTTTCAGCTCTCCGGCGATACGGGCGGCGATGCGTGGCCCCACACCTTGCGCCCGGGCGATACTGGCCTTGTCCTCCAGCGCGGCGGCATTGATCAGCTCCATCGGTGACAGGGTGTCCAGCACCGCCAAAGCCGCCTTTGGCCCGACCCCCTGAATTTCCTGCAAACGGACAAACCAGGCGCGTTCCTCTTCGCTGGCAAAACCATAAAGGCGCAACAAATCCTGCCGCAAAACGGTTTCGATATGTAATTGCGCCGGCTCGCCAAGGCTAAGCGTACGCAAGCTGCGCGCCCCGCATTGCACCAGATAACCCACGCCGTTTACATCCAGTATGACCTCGCCGGTTCCCAGCGCATCCACAATACCGCTCAGCTTGCCGATCATGAGGCGCGCTCCAGAGACGTGGCCAGTGCCGAGGCCAGCGGCGCATGATTGGCGCAACATATGGCGATGGCCAGCGCGTCGGCTTCATCGGCTTTGGCGCTGCACCCCGGCAGCAACATGGCGACCATGGCCGCCATCTGGTCTTTATCGGCACGCCCGGTGCCAACGATGGCTTTTTTAATGGCCCGGGGAGCATAATTTTCCACCCCCAGGCCCGCATCCGCCGGGGCCAGCATGGCCGCCGCCCGCGCTGCCCCCAGTTTTAGCGCCGAGGCGGCATTGCTGTTCATAAAGGTATCTTCAATGGCGGCGCGGTCTGGATTATAGCGCTCGATCACGGCGCGCATTTCGTGAAATATGTGCAACAGGCGCACGCTCATTTGCGCCTTCGTATCGGGAATAATGGTGCCACAGGCATGGTAGCTGATTTTGCTGCCACGCACATCCACCAGACCCCAGCCGCACCGGCGCAGGCCCGGATCAATCCCCAAAATCCGAATCATTTCGCTCATAAACCCACTCTAGGGGTAAAAAGGGATAATAAGCATCATTTGAGGGGCAATAAAGAGTGTTTTTAGCGCAGAGAAGGGGCGGACAAGGGGTAATCGAGGGATGGGTAAGGGGTAAAAGTGACCCCTTAAACGTCACTTGGCCGCGTTTTGCCAAGGAAGGGTATTAAGCGAACTTATCCGACCCTGTAGCCATGACCGTATGATGGCACCCATGAATGCCGATAATAAACCCGAATGGGCCGAGGCCCGCGCACTTTATGGCCAGGGCAAAACCGCGCGCCAGATCGCCCATGCCTTGGGTCTGCCCATTGCCAAGATCAACCACCGCGCGGCGGTTGAGCACTGGCCCGCCCCGCCGCCGCCAGACTGGCAGGCCATTCGCCATCAATGGGAAGCCGGCAAGGCTGTGCGCGCCCTGGCGATACAGTTTGGGGTGAGTGAAGGCACATTGCGTAAACGGCGCACCCGGGAGAGCTGGCAACGGGGCACGGCGCGGGGTATTGATGCCTTGCGTCTGGCGGTGCGCACTCTGGAAGAAGCGATGGCGCACGCCGATCTGGGCGATACCGTGGCCACCACCCGTCTTGCCGCCGCGTTATCCATGGCGGCGGGCCGTCTGCGCGAAGCGGAAAAACAGATATTCGACACGACCCAGTCCGGCCGCGATCTGAACGATGCCTATGGCACCGAAGGCGAGGATGAGGCCATGCGCGAACACATGCTGGAAATGCTGGTGCGCCTGAACGAAAACACGGGGGATGAAAAAGAAGAGACGCCACCGTCTTCATGAAAATCCGGTAACCATTGGCGCGCTGCCTTGCCCCGGCCGCGCAAGCCTGAAATAACGTTCGGCAGGAAAAAGGGGCAGGGTTCATCATGCAGTTTCGATTTGTAATTACATTTGTGTTGGCGTTGATTGTGTTGGGTGTGGCCGGTTTTGCCCAGGCGCAGGATGCGCGCGAAAACTGGATCCGTAACCCGGTGATCTCGCCCGATGGCAAGACCATTGTGTTTCATGCCGATGGGGATCTCTATGCGGTGCCGACCACAGGCGGTACGGCGCGCCCGTTGACCATTAATGAGGCCTGGGAGGGCGAGCCGGTCTGGTCCGCCGATGGCACCATGTTGGCCTTTGCCAGTGATCGTTATGGCAATCTGGATGTGTTTGTTATGCCCGCCGCCGGGGGCCGGGCCACCCGGCTGACCTATAATGATGCCGATGATCACCCCAGCGGGTTTTCTCCTGATGGTAAAACCGTTTTGTTTAATTCGGTACGTCAGGATAACCCCAAAGCCCATATCAATCCGCGCCGCCGCATGCCCGAGCTGTATGCGGTTGGCATCACCGGCGGCACCCCGCGCCAGATTTTCACCACCGGGGCCATGCAGGCCAGCTATAGCGCTGATGGCCGCAAGATTTTATATTTGCGCGAACATGCGCGGGAGAACTTTTTTCGTAAACATGACACGTCATCCTTTGCTCGCGATATCTGGCTTTATGCTGTGGCCAGCAAACACCATGAACAACTGACCAAAAACCCCGCCGCCGACCATAATCCGGTCTGGATGCCCAATGGCACCGGCTTTTATTTCCTTTCGGAACGGGGTGGGATTTTTAACGTCTGGGCCAAGCCCTTAAACGGCGATGGTCCACGCCAGATCACCCACCATGAGACATTCCCGGTGCGCGGGTTGTCCGTCTCCGGTGATGGCATGCTTGGCTATAGCTGGCACGGCGATCTTTATACGGTACGTGGTGGTGATGAGCCGGTGCGTGTGGATGTGCGCTTTGGGGCGGACGGCCATGGGCGCGATGAATTACCCCTGGGGGTCGCCGGCAAGGTCAGCGAATTTGCCATCTCACCCGATGGCAAGGAAGTGGCCTTTGTGTCTCGCGGCGAGGTGTTTGTTACTTCGATGGAATTTGCCACCACCCGGCGCATCACCAATACCCCCGGTGAAGAACGCGATGTGATCTTCACCCCGGATGGCAAGGGCCTCTTGTTTGCCGGCGAGCGGGACGGCCGCTGGCGTATTTTTGAAGCGCGCCGGGCCGATGACGCGGAAACCCATTTTTACACCGCGACCAAGATTAACGAAAAAGCGCTGATCGAACCCGAAGGCGGGGCTATTCAGCCCACGCCCTCACCGGATGGCAAAAAAATCGCCTATACCGAGGCACGCAACACCGTGCGGGTGTTCACCCGGGCCGATAAATCCGTGGTTACCGTGCTGCCGGATACGTTTAATCATGACAGCACCACCGGTTATATCAATTTTGACTGGTCCCCGGACAGCACCAAACTGGTGGTGGATATGGCCAGCAATGGGCGTTTGTTTTTCACCAATATTGCCATTRTSAATGCCGATGGATCGGGCRAAGTGCGCGATATTTCCCTGTCGGGCTATACCGATGCCGCGCCCAAATGGCATGCGTCGGGCGGTATGATCATCTGGTTTACCGGGCGTTATGGTCGCCGTGATCATGGCAGCCACGGTGCCAATTTTGATGTGATGGCCGCCTTTTTGAATCAGGACGCCATGGATAAATTCTCGCGCACCAAAGAAGATGTGGCGTTGGAAGAAGAGGCCGAGGACGCGGCCAAAAAAGCCAAAGAGGAAAGTGAGAAAAAATCCAAAAAGAAAAAAGGTAAAAAGGCCAAAAAGGAAGACAAAGTTAAGCCGGTGGTGATCGAGTGGGATAATCTGTCGGACCGGCAACAGCGCCTGACGATTAATTCGTCCGAGCTGGCCGATGCGGTTCTATCCGAGGATGCAGACCTGCTGTTCTATCTCTCCTCATTTGAGGGTGGCTATGATCTGTGGGTACATGATTTTCGTGAGGAAGAGACCRAAAAACTGGTCTCGCTGGATGCGGACCGGGCCAGCCTTTCTTTAAGCAAGGATGGTAAAACCCTGGTGGTGCTGGCCGATGGCGCGCTGATGAAAATTGATGCCAAGAGCGATGCCAGCAAATCCAAGCCGGTAAAAATATCCGCTACGCTGGACCTGAAACCCGATGCGGAACGCGATGAGCTGTTTGGTCATATCTGGCGGCGCACCAAAGATATTTTTTATGTCGACRCTATGCATGGGGTGGACTGGCCCTTTATGCGCAAGGCCTATGGGGTCAAGGTTTCGGCGGTCTCTAACAATCGTGATTTTGCCGACCTGACCAATGAAATGCTGGGCGAGCTAAACGCATCGCATACGGCTGTGCGCTATCGGCCGCGCAATGAAAATGCCGACCATACGGCGGCGCTGGGCGTGGCCTATGATCCGGCCTATGCGGGGCCGGGCATGCGTATCATGACGGTGTATCCGCAAAGCCCCTTGCGCAAAGGCGGCAAGGTCATTCCCGAGGGAACGATTATTCGCGCCATTGATGGCCATGTGCTGGGCGCGGCGGATAATTATTATGCGTATTTGAAAAACCGCGCCGGACAGCGCCTTCGTCTGACCCTGGTGGCCCCCGGCGGCACGCCTTTTGATCTGGTGGTCAAGCCGGTCAGCGGCCGCGATGAGGCGGAATGGGCCTATCTGGCCTGGGTCAAGGATCGCAATGCGCTGGTCGAAAARCTCTCAGGCGGGCGGCTTGGCTATGTMCACATCCCCAATATGAGCGAYAGTGTTTTTCGGGTGGTCTATCGCGAGCTGTTTGGCCGCCATTTTGCCAAGGATGGCATTGTGCTGGATACCCGCGATAATGGCGGCGGCGATCTGATGGAAGATCTGAACCGTCTGTTGGATGGGCATGTCTATACCAAAAACGTCAGCCGGGGCCGCGAAGTACAGGGCGAGCCGATCACCCGCTGGACCAAGCCCAGCATTGTGATTGCCAACGAGTCCAATTATTCTGATGGCCATTGTTTCCCCGCCACCTACCAGACTTTGGGGATAGGCAAGGTGGTGGGCATGCCAATCTCTGGCACGTGCACCTATGCGGGCTGGGAACGCCTGATGACCGGGGATATGTTCTGGGGCGTGCCGCAATTGGGCATTCATGACCGGGACGGCGATTTTATGGAAGGCAAACAGACCGAGCCGGACATTCGCATCAATAATGACCCGGACAGCGTGGAACGCGGCGAAGACAAACAGCTGGAACGCGCCGTTTCGGCCCTGTTGGCGCAAATCGATGGCTAAGCCATGAAAAAAAGCATTCTGACCTATGGGCTGATCACCGGTGCGGTGATAATTGGCAGCATGCTTTTGGGCATTTTGAATGTAAGTGGTTTTTCCCAATGGCTGGGTTATCTGATCATAGTCGTGGCTATGACCATGATCTTTATCGGGGTGAAGCGCTATCGCGATCAGGAACGGGGCGGGGTGATCAGTTTTGGCC
>NVVU01000010.1 GCA_002733485.1 Robiginitomaculum sp. | reverse complement strand
CCGGCCGCGATGTTAAAGGGCGCGTCAACAATCCCCGTTGGCACATTGGAAGCATCTGTTTCCTGATAACTCAGGGTAACGGGCGAGGATGCGGGAATGTTGATCTGACAGTTTTGCGCCAGATTTGACCCGGCGTTAATCACCGAGGCAAAAACGGTTATCACTGGCCCACCTGGGAAAAACCCAGCACGTGCGGATGGCAGTACAGAGGAAAAAAGTGTAGTCGACCCTGCCGCAATGACCCCGGTAGGGGCAGAGGTCAGGCTCTCACTGGTACCAAAGCCATCAGTATAGCTGACGACAACATCAATAGTCTTTCCGGCATCCGCTGCCACCAGAACATAAGTGGTCGCATCAGCGCCCGTAATGTCGGTGCCCACCCTGCGCCACTGAAAGGCAAACGGGCCCAGACCATCCACGTCCGAAACGGTGGAGGCGTCCGCGCTAAGGGTCTGGCCCTGCATTGGCGTGCCGCTAATCATCACCGTGCCAGTTGGGGCATCGTTGGTGTTAGAGACAGGTCCAATAACGGAAGAGGTCACGCTTTCTGCTGCACCAAAGCCGTCGGTATAGCTGATCGTTACGGTGATGGTGGAGCCAACATCGCCCTGCACCAGCGTATAGGTCGTACCCATGGCTCCGGCGATATTGCTGCCGCCGCGCTTCCATTGATAACTGAACGGGCCCAGACCATCCACGTCCGAAACGGTGGAGGCGTCCGCGCTCAAGCTCTGGCCCTGCATTAGCGTGCCGCTAATCACCACCGCCCCGGTGGGCGCATCATTGGTGTTGGCAACAGCTGTGGTGGCCGCAGAGACCACGCTTTCGCGTTTCCCACCTCCATCGGTGTAATCAACCGCCACAGTAATGGTGGCCCCAACATCAGCCTGCGTAAGTAAATAATCTAAATCATTTTGGCCAAGCCGGTTAACGCCATTACGTTGCCATTGGTAGGTGAATGCACCCAACCCATCCACATCAGCAACCGCCGAGGCATCGGCAGTAAGGGTCTGGCCCTGCGCCGCCGTACCAGAAATGATTACCGCTCCGGTGGGCGCGTCATTGAAAATAAAAATATCGCCCCGGATAGCGGCACTACTGGTATCACCACCAGTGACACTGAGATCTTGCCATACAATGGCAACGTCACCGCCACCGCCGGTGAGCCCCGCAATGCTGGGGTTTTGCTGACTGTTTGCCGTGGTGGTATTGATGATAAACTCAGAGCCTTGCGGTGCGCCAGTGGCGTTATAGCGTTGTGCTCGGACGGCCAAGCCGCTGGGGTCGTCGGGGCTTAGACTATTATCCTCCCAGGCAATAACAAAGCCGCCGCCGGTGAGTGCCGCCACTCTGGGGTTTTGCTGAGCGCTGGGTGTTGTAGTGTTGACAAGAAACTCACCGCCCTGGGCCACACCACTGGCGTTATAGCGCTGCGCCCGTATATCGCCGCTAGTGGTGCTGTTATCCGACCAGGTGATAATAAAGCCGCCGCCGGATAGCTCTGCCACACTGGGGTTTTCCTGATTGTTGGTCGTTATGGTGTTGACCAGAAACTCGGCCCCTTGTGCCGCCCCGCTAGCGTTATAGCGCTGGGCCCGAATATCGGCCGGACCGGCACTAGAATCCTGCCAGGCGACAACAAAGCCACCGCCGGTAAGCCCCGCCACACTGGGCCTTGTCTGAAAGCTTACTGTTGTGGTATTGACCAGAAATTCGCCCCCTTGGGCCACGCCAGCGGCGTTATAGCGCTGCGCCTGTATATCGCCGCTAGTGGAACCAAAATCCCACCAGACGATAACAAAGCCACCGCTGGGCAGTGCCCCTGCACGGGGCTTGGATTGATTGTTGGGGGTCGTGGTGTTGACCAGAAACTCGCCCCCTTGGGCCACACCAGTGGCGTTATAGCGCTGGGCCCGGATATCAAAATCCACGCCATTACTCAAATCCTGCCAGGTGATAACAAAACCACCGCCGGAAAGTGCCGCCCCACTGGGCGTTTTCTGATCATTGGCTATTGACGTATTGACCAGAAACTCACCGCCCTGGGCCACACCACTGACGTCATAGCGTTGCGCCCGTATGGCACCAGCACTGGTATCGCCACCACTGACACTTAGATCCGCCCAGGAGACAACAAASCCGCCACCGGATAGCGCTGCCACACTGGGTGCTTTCTGATCATTGGCTGTTGCGGTGTTGACCAGAAACTCGGTGGCATGGATTGCGGTTGAAAAACTCATCGCCAGAAAGACAAACGCTGCAAATACGGTTAGCCGTTTCATCACTACCCCCATTCAGACATAATCTGCCGCAAAAAAAGGTAAAATACTGATGTCTTCAGAATTGCTACAGACCAGTCGGCATTATCAAAAAACAAGTTACTTATTAAACAATCTATAGCACCAAATAAACATTCTCTCTTTGCGACTATTTGTCACAGATCTTCGTAACAAATAGAACGTGACTAAATAGTTATTTCTGGCATAAATATTTTGAGAGCTTGGTATATGATTTTATTTATTATTTTCTACATGAAAACGACATCGACATCACGTACCGGAGATGCTCTATAATCTGACAAAAAGCAATAAGAAGACCGGGACGACGGGCGGAGGCAAACCTTCCCCTTCGGCATCCTTCATTTACCCCTCAAACAACCCATAAAAGCATAAACAGCCCCTTATACGCCCCTCATTTACCCCTCACCACCCCTGCTTTCCCCTTGCAAAAGCGGGAATAAAACCAAAAAACCCCCGCCATCATGATTCGGGTTAATCTGGTACAATTTGGGCGTGAAAGGATCAGCCTTTTAAGGTCTCTTCGTCAGGCATGCCAACCGCGTGAAAGCCTGCATCCACATGCACCACTTCACCGGCGACCGAACGGCCCAGGTCTGAAAGCAGCCACAGAGCCGAACCGGCGACGCCTTCCATGGAGGTATCTTCTTTAAGAAGGCTCCATTGCTTGCCGGTGGAGAGCATGCCGCGCCCTCCCGATATACCGGCCATGGCCAGGGTACGCATGGGGCCAGCCGATATGGCGTTCACCCGGATGCCCTGTGGCCCCAGATCGCGGGCCATATAGCGGGTGGTCGCCTCCAGTGCCGCCTTGGCAACGCCCATGACGTTATAATTGGGGATCACCCGTTCCGAACCCAGATAGGTCATGGTGATCATGGTGCCGCCATCCTTCATCAACGGCGCGGCGCGTTTGGCCGCAGCGACAAAGGAAAATACCGAGATATCCATAGTCATTTTGAAGTTATCACGGGTGGTGTTCTCGATAAACGAGCCTTTCAGGCCCTCGCGACCGGCAAAACCGATGGAATGGACCAGAAAGTCCAGCCCGCCCCAGGTTTTTTCCACTTCGGCAAAGGCCGCATCCATGCTGTCATCGTCCGCAACATCACACGGGGTGAAGATTTTTGCCCCTACACTTGTCGCCAGCGGACGCACCCGTTTTTCCAGGGCCTCGCCCTGATAGGTAAAGCCCAGCTCGGCCCCCTGGGCATGGAGCTGGCGGGCAATGCCCCAGGCAATCGAGTTTTTGTTGGCAACGCCCATGATCAGGCCACGCTTGCCGCGCATCAGTTTGCCCTTGGGAAAGCCTTCGCACACATCTTCGCTCATGGGATGCTCCTTGTTTTGCTGGATTAATGGCGGCTGAAAATAACCGAACCGTTGGTGCCGCCAAAGCCAAAGGAATTGGACATGACGGTGTTCAGCTCCGCCTTGGTGGGCGCAGTGATGATGTTTGCCCCGTCAAATTCGGGATCGAGATTTTCGATATTGATGGAGGGGGCAATAAAGCCGTCCCGCATCATTAACAGGCAGTATATGGCCTCTTGCGCCCCAGCCCCGCCCAGACAATGCCCGGTCATGGATTTGGTACCCGACAGTGCCGGCATGGATGAGCCAAAAACATCGCGAATGGCCCGCATTTCAGCGATATCACCAACCGGCGTCGAGGTCGCATGGGGGTTGATATAATCAATCGGCGTTGGCGCAGTTGCCATGGCAAGCTTCATGGCCCGCTCGGCCCCCTCGCCAGAGGGCTGGACCATGTCATAGCCATCCGAAGTGGCCCCATAGCCAGTAATTTCTGCATAGATTTTGGCACCGCGCGCCAACGCATGTTCGCGCTCTTCGACAATGACAATCCCGGCCCCGCCGGCAATGACAAAGCCGTCGCGGTCCACATCAAAGGCGCGACTGGCGCGTTCCGGCGTGTCGTTATATTTGCTGGACATGGCACCCATGGCATCAAACAAAGCCGACATGGCCCAGAATAATTCCTCGCCGCCGCCGGCAATGACAACGTCCTGCTTGTCCCATTGCACCTGTTCAGCAGCCGCACCAATACAGTGCAACGAAGTGGTGCAAGCTGAAGAAATAGAATAGCTGAGTCCCTTGATTTTAAGCCCCGTAGCCAAGGTGGCCGAACCGGTGGAGCTCATCGCCTTGGGTACCGCAAACGGGCCGATTCGTTTAACGCCTTTGGCGCGGGCGACATCGGCCGAACGGATCAGCACTTCGGTGGAAGGGCCACCGGTGCCGACAATCAGACCCGTGCGCGGATTTGAAACTTCGCTTTCTTCCAGCCCGGCATCGCGGATTGCCTGTTCGGCGGCCAGCCAGCACCAGGCCGAACCATCAGCCATAAAGCGCAACAGGCGTTTGTCGATCAACTCTTTGAGGTTCAGCTCGGGTGGTGGGGCAGCAATTTGTGAACGAAATCCCATTTCCGCAAATACCGGGGCCGTCTTCACGCCGGATTTACCGATCTTGAGGGAGGCCGAAACTTCATCCAGGTCCAGACCGATGCTGGAAATAATGCCCATGCCAGTGATAACAACGCGACGCATGCTACTATCCTATCCGCTTTGTTCAGGTTGAAACAGACCCACACGAAGGTCCTTGGTTTTATAAATGACCTCACCGTCAGCCGCCATGGTGCCATCGGCAATGCCAAGAACCAGRCGGCGGTTAATCACCCTTTTCAGGTCAATGCGGTATTTTACCAGCTTGATGTCCGGGGTGACCTGGCCGGTAAATTTCACTTCACCAACGCCCAAAGCGCGCCCCCGGCCCGCGCCGCCGGACCAGCCCAAAAAGAACCCTACCAATTGCCACAGGGCATCAAGGCCAAGACAACCGGGCATCACCGGATCATTCTCGAAATGACAGGGGAAAAACCAAAGGTCGGGACGCACATCCAGCTCGGCCTCAACATAGCCTTTGCCATACTCGCCATCTTCATTGGTAATCATGGTGACGCGGTCAAACATCAACATCGGAGGCAGTGGCAATTGCGCATTACCAGGTCCGAAAATACCACCATGGCCCGAACGAATTAAACCTGCATAGTCGAAACTGTTACCTGTCTCATGCATATACTTTCTGCCCTCCAATTCTGACCTTCGAAAACCTGTATACATATTATGGTTTTATGAAGAATAGAATCACTATTAGTTTACGTGCATCGGTTACCGCACTATGATACGGTATATAACTACCCCGTTCAGCAGGCTTGCCAGTCGGGAGGCTCTCGCCTAGCACGCGGTTCGGGGACACTCAAGCGAAGCTCATCAGGAGAGCGCACATGGTCGATCAGAAATGCATGACTTGCGATATTCGAACGATTAGCAATGAGCGCGCCATTGCCACGCTGGAGAAAGCGGGGTTGCGGGCCACTGCCCCACGGGTGATCCTGACTTGCCTGTTATTTTGTGATGAAAAGCATAACCACATCACCGCCGAAGAGCTTTATGAGCAATCCATAGAGGCTAATTGCCGGGTTTCTCTGGCAACGGTTTACAACACCCTGCGGGCATTTACTGCGGCGGGCATATTGCGCCAGGTCAATACGGACTGCTCCCGGGTTTATTTTGATACGAACCCCATAGAACACCATCATTTCTATGATGAAAAAACCGGTAAACTGATCAATATCGGTGAGAACCTGTTACAGGGTCTGAAGCTTCCCCCACTGCCCGAAGGAACTCAGCTCAAGGGTGTGGATTTGCTGGTGCGTATTTCCAGTTAATCAATCTGGCAAATCTTGCGGTATATCGACACCCCATAGCTTTGATTTATCAGCCCACCCTCTGATGTTATTTTTTCTAAGCTGACAGCGATCACCCTGGCACGGCCCCAGGCGCAACAAAGCCTTTGGATCCGCATAGGCAACCACGGTCTGATCATCTCCCATGGTGCGGTATAACGGGATCGGCTGGTCGGCCATAACCATTACAATCGAGCGCTTTGAAAGCAGTGATTTGTGAATCCAGACCCGGTCCCCATCAGGATCCAGTATCTGGCGCCAAAAGACCGTTTCATCAATCACCAGCAAGGGCAGGCCTCGCCGCCGATATTCCCACAATACCGGTTGTTGATAAGATGGACCACGGCGCCCCCAGGCCTCGTCGGGGCGCAGGTTTGTGAAATAAGGCACCTCAGATGATGTACTTTTTTGTGTGCGCTGGCCACAGGCAACGATCAGGACAAGCACACCAAAACATGCCACAATACGGGTGAATCGGCGTACAAAAAGTGAATGAATAAAGTCTGGCACTTGGCAAAAACACCCTTGCTTGCGAAGCAGAATTAAATGAGTTTAATCACCATGAACAAGAGAACCAAGGTAATTGTAACCCGGCGACTGCCAGATCCGGTTCAGGACCGTCTGGGAACGTTATTTGATGCCCACCTTAATGAGGCTGACACACCGTTTTCCCATGATGCGCTAAAAACAGCAGCAGCCAATTGCGAAGTGCTGGCCCCCACCGTAACCGACAGGATTGATGCTAAAGTTATAACCGCCGGAGCCGGACGCCTGAAAATCATCGCCAATTATGGCGCCGGCATTGATCATATTGATCTGGAGGCGGCGGCGAAGGCCGGCATTACGGTGACTAATACGCCAGGGGTGCTGACCGAAGATACCGCCGATCTCGCCATGGCGCTGATCCTGGCGGTGCCGCGCCGTCTGGCCGAAGGGGCGCGGGTGATGCGCGCCGGAGCGTTCAAGGGATGGGCCCCCACCTGGATGATGGGCCACAGTATTGGCGGCAAAAAGCTGGGTATTGTGGGTATGGGCCGCATTGGCCAGGCCATTGCACGGCGCGCCCGGGCCTTTGGGCTGGAGGTGCATTATCACAATCGCAATCGGGTCAGTGCCGCCATTGAGGAAGAACTGGGCGCGTTATGGTGGGCGGATCTGGATGCCATGCTCACTTCAATGGATATTATTTCCATCAATTGCCCCAAGACCCTGCAAACCCACCATTTACTCTCGCGTGAGCGCCTGTCAAAGCTGCCGCGCCATGCCTTTCTGGTCAACACATCGCGAGGCGATGTGCTGGACGAAACCGCTTTGGCCGATTTACTGGAAGCGGGGGAACTGGCCGGGGCGGGTCTGGATGTTTATGAGTTTGAACCCAAAGTGGAACCGCGCCTGTTAAATATGGAGTGCGTGGTCGCCTTGCCTCATATGGGCTCGGCCACCATTGAGGCCCGCATTGCCATGGGCGAGAAAATGATCATTAACATCAAAGCGTTTGAGGATGGCCATCGCCCACCAGACCGGGTCATTATTGAGTTGACATAGGAACTCGTCCTGGCCTCAAGATTTTGTGATGGCTATGGGTGGAAAGTCCACTGAAATTCGGCCACATTCCATTCAGGAGAACCCATCATGCAAAAACTGATTTTGAATACCGCGATAGCGGGATTATGTGCCGCCACCATACTGGCCCTACCGGCACAGGCACAGGACAATGCTTTTGCCGATGTAAAAATAGAAACCACCGATCTGGGCAGTGGCCTCTATATGATGACGGGGGCCGGCGGAAATCTGGGTTTGAGCACCGGCAAAGACGGCGCCTTTCTGATTGATGATCAGTTTGCACCCCTTTCGGCAAGGATTATAACCGCCATCGGCAAGGTCAGCGCCAACCCGGTGCGCTTTTTAGTAAACACCCACTGGCATTATGACCATGCCGGTGGCAATGAAAACTTTGGCAAGGATGGCGCCATTATTGTGGCCCATGACAATGTACGCAAACGCCTATCCACAGACCAGTTCATCAAAGCCTTCAAGCGCGAAATCAAAGCCTCACCGACGATCGCCCAACCGATCATTACCTTTACCGATGAGATCAGTTTTTATCAAAACACCCAGAACATCCACGTCTTTCACGTCAAAAATGCTCATACCGATGGCGATGCCATGGTGTATTTTGAAGATGCCGATGTGTTGCATATGGGCGATGTCCTGTTCAACAGAATGTACCCCTTTATCGACACTGGCAGCGGCGGATCCATTGATGGCATGATCGCCGCGCAAGAACGCGCACTGGCCCTGATCACCGATGACACCAAAATTATTCCAGGCCATGGCCCCCTGGCCAGCAAAGCCGATCTGCAAAGCAATCTGGCCATGTTAAAGGCAGTGCGCACAGCTATTTTGAAAACCATCGCGGATGGGAAAAGCGTAGATGAGGCCGTTACCGCCGATCCGCTATCTGCCCTAAACGAAGAATGGGGCAAAGGATTTATCAAGGCCGAAGCCTTTGTTCGCACTGTTTATGGGGATTTATCCAAAGGTTGATCCCCGCAAACCGGACAGGCGGGATCGCGTGGCAGGTCAAGAACCCGCCAGACCGCCCCCAAACCATCAAAAACCATCAAGCGTCCATAAAGCGGATCGCCGGACCTGGTAATGATTTTTATCGCTTCCAGCGCCATCATCGCCCCAATCACCCCCGTTAGCGCCCCGATTACGCCAACGGTTTCGCATGTATCACCCTCGTCCGGCAGGGTGGGAACCAGACAGCGATAACAGGGCGTTTTTCCACCATGGGAATGAAAGCAGGCGACCTGCCCTTCAAAGCTAATAGCCGCGCCGGATACCAGTGGCGTACCCGTCTGGTGACAGGCGGTATTGATCACAAAGCGGCTGGCAAAATTATCGGTGCCATCCAGCACCAGGTCATATTCATCCAATTGCCCGACACTGTGCTTGTCAAAGCGCCCCTTATGGGTGGCAATGTGGATATGCGGGTTCAGACGGCCAAGAGTGCGGGCCGCCGCCGTGGTTTTATCCTCACCAATGTTTTCCGTCCCAAAAAGCACCTGACGTTGCAAATTGGAAAGCGAGACCACGTCATCATCCATCAGGCCCAGTGTGCCAACACCCGCCGCAGCAAGATATAGCGCCGCCGGGGCGCCCAGCCCCCCGGCACCGACAATCAAAACCCTTGCGGATTTTAGTTTTTGCTGGCCCGGTCCGCCAATATCCTTGAGGATCAGATGGCGGGCATAGCGTTCAATCTCATCAGAATTCATAGGAATCACGACGGTCAGGAGGCGGTATAGTTCAGATAAACCAGGGCCTGTTTCTGCGCCGCTTTCAAGCCCTCGTGATCAAGAATATCCAGAATTTCTCTGGCCCGTTCGCTCATGGCAATATTATAGGCAATGGTGCTGGCACCCTGTTGGCTGGCCCGACGCAAAATGGTCACGGCCTCGGCCTGAAAATCTTCTTTGCAGAGCAAAAGCGCAAGGCCGCATTGTGCCCCNCATGCCAGCATCAAAATTAATACTGTCCAGCGCGGTCGCACAGGCCTTTGCCCCCTCCTGGGCATTAGCCCCAGTGACCCGGGCCCCAAATTTGCCGCCCCGGCGGATGATTTCCAAATGCCACATCCCCAGCATGGCCCGCGCCCAGGCCGATTGCGGATCCAGCGTCAGCGCTGCCTCAATATGCTTGCGGCTTTTGCCGGCAATGCCCTTGCGAAAGCTTTTCATCTTGCTCATGCCCCGGGCAAGAATGCCCAGTGCCGCCACCTTCATCAGGTGAGCCTCGGCATTATTTGGGTCCAGCTTCATGGCTTTTTCCGCATCGGCCAAAGCCGCCCTGGCATCTGTTTTATGATTTTCGCTGCGGCCAAGATCAATCAGGGCTAGCCGGGAACGGGCTGCCAGCACCAGATCTTCGGCCCGGGTCGAGCTTTTTTCTTCAAGATTACTTTCACCCAGTTCAATCGCTTCACGGTATTGCCCACTCTCATAAAAAGCTAGCGTTTTGGCATAACCATGTGTGCCAATTCCCACAGAGGTCATGACAAGGATGAAGGCTAAAATTCTCATAGAAAACAGCTTATCAAAACCACCCGTTGGCGGATAGGTCAAAAACCTGGAAAGGCACAATCGACAACACCCAACCCATCAGAGTAGGGTTGCTTTATGCARGTCGACAATATCAACCAGCTGACTCAACAAAGCCAAGCTCTTCTCCACAAGGCACTGGATTGGGCACAAGGGACCCTCTTGAGCCTTGATATGGCCCTGCAAGCCGGGGCGGTGGTGCTGGCGGTAATACTGGCGCTATTGATCAGCCACCATGTCAACAATCTGGCTGCGCATGTGGCCCAACATGAAAAACTAAAACGGCTTCTAGTCCCTGCCGGGCCGTTTCTTGCTCCCTTGACCAAGGCACTGGTATTACTGATCGCGCTGCTGGCCGCCCTCTATGCGCTGCAACTGGCTGAACGCCCGCTGGCGCTGGTGCGTGTCTTTGCCTCCCTGACCGGGGCATGGATCCTGATTCGTATGGCGTCCAATCTGATTGCCGAACCCTTTTGGGCGCGAACGGCGGCCAACATTGCCTGGGCTTTGGCGGCGCTGAATATATTTGGGTTGATCGGGCCGGTCACCGATTTTCTGGGCACGCCGCTTGGCTTTAAGATCGGCACCAAGGATTTTTCTGTGCTGCTGGTTCTGGATGGGATTATCCTGGCCACAATTTTATTGTGGCTGGCCAACTGGCTGTCACAGGTTTTGCGACACCGCATCAACACTCTGCCCAGCCTGACTCCATCGATCCGTCTGCTCTTGTCCAAGGCGGTGCAGGTCACTTTGCTGACCGTGGCGGTGTTGATCACCATGACCCGCATGGGCTTTGACCTCTCCTCACTGGCCATTATCGGCGGTGCCTTGAGCTTTGGGATCGGTTTTGGCCTGCAACGCATTTTTGCCAATTTTATTTCCGGTATAATTTTGCTGATGGACCGTTCCATCAAGCCCGGCGATGTCATCGAGGTTGATGATACCTATGGCAAAATCGGCTCACTGGGACTGCGCTATACCTCAGTGATCACCCGTGACCGCAAAGAGCACCTGATCCCTAATGAGAGTTTTGTCACCGGCAAGGTCATCAACTGGTCGTTTTCTAGCCCCGAAGTGCGGGTAAAGCACCCGGTTGGCATTGCCTATGGTGCGGATGTACATCAGGCGATTGAGCTGGCAATTGCGTGCATGAACGAGGTACCACGTGTACTACGCACCCCCGAACCAGCCTGTCTTTTGAAGGGGTTTGGAGATAGCGCGGTTGATCTGGAATTGCGCTTTTGGATCCGCGATGCGGAAAATGGTGTCAGCAATATTTCCAGTGAAGTGTTATTAAAAATCTGGGACAGCTTTAAGGCAAACGGCATTGCCTTTCCGTTTCCACAACGCGATGTGCACCTTCATGCCAAAGATCCCTTACGCGTTACTGTGGAAACTGATCCCTCTCATTAATGATTAACCCAAAGCCGTTATAACCCACTTGTAACCAAAGAGGTCGGGGTATGCGCAAGGTCATCTTAGCCGTTTCAGTTATTTTTCTTCTTGGCGGGTGCTCTACTGTTGGCTCCGGTGTTGAGCTGGTCAGCGGCGCTGCAGCGGCAACGGGCATGATCGGCAAAGGCACTGCCAAAGTAATCGGCAAAAGCGCCAAAGTGGTTAAGCGCACCGTGTCGAGAAAAAAGAAAAAATAGCGCTACGTGGCAAACGAAAATGGCACGGTTGAACGTTTGGTTTCATCGGCATAAAGGCGTTTTTGTAATGGTGGAAAGGCTCGTTCGGCACAGGCCGGACGATCACAAAGCCGACAGTTCAGCCCTACCCTCGCCTCCTCGCCCCCATCCGTATAGATCAGGTGTTCGGCCTCCTCCGCCGGACAAGCCAGCATCAAAATCCGCTGCGTACGGATGCGCGGATCCTCTTCATTGGCTACCCGAATGGCGCATGAGAGCGTGAAATAGCGCGTACCGTCACCCAGCTGTATGGCCTGAGGAATAATTTCGCCGGAACATTCATTGGCATGCCACATGGCCAGCCGGGCGCACGAGCCTCCGGTTTTGGCATAGGCAAACCCCTTGGCACCAAAGCGCTTGGTGATATTGCCTGCCAAATCGGCACGCAGCATAAAAAACTCCACCCCCCGCGCCCCCGGTTTTTTCAGGCAGGCAAGCCGATGACAAAGCTGTTCCAGGCTGACACCCAACCGGCGGCGAAGGCTCTCCAGATCATAGCGCAAATCCTGCGCCGCCTTTAAGGTCTTGTCATAGGGCATGATCAGCGCCCCGGCGAAATAATTGGCCAGGGCCAGACGGTATAATCGCCGCGCCACTTTAGTGGTCAGCCCCGTTTCCATCTCCATCTGGTCCAGCAGGTCGCGCTGTTCCAGCAGCGCAATTTGCACAGCAAGCTGGAACAATCGTGCCGGGACCTCCAGTAATTCGTTTAGCATGAGGCGTTTTGAATGGCGATCATAACGACGCAAGGCCCCGCGCATTACATCCAGCGGCAATACACGGGTGCGCACCCCATGCACCTGCAATAAATAGGCCCGCATGCCCGCGCCCGGATCCGCCCTGTCCAGATGCGCTTCCTCGGCAAATATTTCGGCCGCTTCTTCCAGCTCAGCAAAATAATTATTGTTTTCCTGCAACACGTCTCGCACCTGTTGCAAGGGTTGTTCGCCGGTACCGCCCCCGCCCTGACGGTCGTCAAAGCGATCCGCTAGAGAGGCCAGGTCACTGGTGGTGCCACGGTGGCTCTGGTGTAACTGGATCAGCGCCTGTGCCGCCCGAGGGTGGGCATCGGCCAGCTCTTTGAGGTCCTGTACATCCAGGCCGATATTCTCGATCGCCGGATCAGCGGCGGCCTCGCGCAGAGACAAAAGCGTACTTTGGTCAGGCGTAGCAGCGAAGGTCTTGAGGTCAAACTCAAAGGTTTCGGCGAGCCGGATCAGCACCCGGGCGCTTAAGGGGCGCTGGTTGCGCTCCATCAGATTAAGATAACTGGCCGACACCCCAAGGTCCGCCGCCATTTTAACCTGGGTCAGCCCCAGATCCTTGCGCAAACGTTTGAGCCGTGCCCCGGCAAAGAGTTTTTTTTCTGTCATAATAATTTACATCTATTACATTTTTACAAATTATTATCACACATAAATTACACGTAAACCCTTATATTCTGTCATTTTTATCAAAATAATATCATAATTGTCATAGAAGTAAATTTTATGCAGCCATTCTCATACATGGCTATGGAGACAATCATGAGCACCAACGGTTTTGAAACCCTCGTCCCAACCGCACCTTCGGGCCGCTATGACGGCATTGAACGCAATTACACCCCTGAA
Organism: Robiginitomaculum sp.; assembly: GCA_002733485.1. Taxonomy (GTDB): domain Bacteria; phylum Pseudomonadota; class Alphaproteobacteria; order Caulobacterales; family Maricaulaceae; genus Robiginitomaculum_B. Next base: position 38,637 of record NVVU01000010.1, on the reverse strand, counting down.
GAAGTAAAAAAGCTGCGTGGTTCGGTACAGATCGCCTATACGCTGGCCGAGCGTGGTTCCAACCGCCTTTGGGAACTACTGCACGAAGAGCCCTACATCAACGCCCTTGGGGCGATGAGCGGCAATCAGGCCATGCAAATGGTGCGGGCGGGCCTGAAGGCCATTTATCTTTCTGGCTGGCAGGTGGCCGCCGACGCCAATGTCGCCGGGGCAATGTATCCGGACCAATCGCTCTACCCAGCTAATTCCGGGCCGGAACTGGCCAAAAAGATCAACCGCACTTTGCAACGGGCCGATCAGATTGAATGCGCCGAAGGCGGGGCGGAGCGCGACTGGTTCGCCCCCATTGTTGCCGACGCCGAAGCCGGCTTTGGCGGCCCACTCAACTGTTTTGAGATCATGAAGGCCTATATTGAGGCCGGTGCCGCAGGCGTGCACTTTGAAGACCAGTTGGCCTCGGAAAAGAAATGCGGCCATCTGGGCGGCAAGGTATTGATCCCCACCAAGGCGCACGAGCGCAATTTGCAGGCCGCGCGCCTGGCCGCCGATGTGTGCGGTGTGCCGACACTGGTGGTGGCCCGTACCGATGCGGAAAGCGCCAAATTGCTAACCTCGGATATTGATGAGCGCGATCACGAATTTATTGATTATGATGCCGGGCGCACCCCCGAAGGCTTTTATCGTTTGAAGGGTAACGGCGTGGACCATTGCATCAAGCGTGGTCTTGCTTATGCCAAGGTGGCTGATTTGCTGTGGTGGGAGACCTCCAAGCCAAACCTTGAGGATGCGCGCCGTTTTGCCGAAGCCATTCACAAGGAATTTCCTGGCAAATTTCTGGCCTATAATTGCTCGCCCAGCTTTAACTGGGAGGCTAATCTGGACAAGGACACCATCGCCAAATACCAGCGCGAGTTGGGGGCCATGGGCTATAAGTATCAGTTTGTCACCCTGGCCGGTTTCCATAACCTCAATTACGGCATGTTCGAGCTGGCTCGTGGGTATAAGGATCGCGGCATGGCGGCCTATTCTGAACTGCAACAGGCCGAATTTGCCGCAGAAAAAGACGGCTATACCGCCACGCGTCACCAGCGCGAAGTTGGCACCGGCTATTTTGATGCGGTGGCTAATGCCATCTCGGGCGGCCAGTCCTCTACCACGGCTTTGGGCGAATCGACGGAAAACGCGCAGTTTACCGCCGCCGCAGAATAATTATTTCAGGTCAGGATAAAAGWCGCTGTGAAAGCTTCACAGCGTCCTTTCCTGTTCAATAATTCATTTTCAATTCCAGGCCCAGCACCCGCCCCTTGTTCAAAGGCGCAAACGTGCCGCCGCCAAGGGAATTGGGCAATTGCGTATCGCCCCCATGGGTGGCTTCATTCAGAAGGTTTTTGCCATAAAGCGAGACCGTCATCTGGTTTTTTGTGGTCAGACCCAGGTTGAAATCAACCATGGTGGCGCTGTTTAATGTGCCCAGATTGTTATCTGTATAAAACGCGCTATCCCGGTAAGAAATGTTTGATTGTAAACTGACTGTCCCCATGTCGACCCACGCTTGCGTCAAGACAAAACCAAAGCTGTAGGTCCAGGGGGCAAGTCGCGGGATTTTTAGCGCTTTATCAATATCATCCACCACAAGGTCGCCATTAAGATCAAAAAGCACCTTGTCATATTGACCATTGGTGTGCCCAAGCGAGGCATAGAGGGTCAGATTATCGCTTGCAGAAAGTTGCGCTTCACCCTCAAACCCCCAAATGCTGGCATTGGCTGTATTACGGATAATCTGCACCACACCGGCGCGCGGATCAGGAAGGTTGATCTCCCGCTGCAAATTAGCAATGTCGTTATAAAAAATCGCGGCGTTCAGGCGCAGTTTGTGATCCGGGCGTGCTTTCAAACCCAGCTCGAACGCATCAATTTTCTCTGCCCCTGTTGGCCCGGGTGCCGTTAAAGGCGTGGTGCTGCGTAAATTATAACCGCCGGAACGAAAGCCCCGCGTCCAATGCCCATAAACATTGATCTGCTCATCGGGGATGTAGGTCAGGCCAATTTTAGGGGAGAAGTTTGACCATGAATCCGTGTCGGCAAAATCAATCGGACAGGTGTTTTCAATCACATTACAGGGGGCGGTATTCAAAGTAACCGTGGCGATGTGCGCCTGTTTGCTCTCATAGGTATAGCGCCCGCCAAGGCTGAGGGTCAGATTTGAGTTCAGGTCATAATCACCCTGGGCAAACGCGCCATAGGTGTCCTGGCGCTGAACCCCGCCACCAAAAAACGTCAAAAATCCGTCAAAGATATTGCGCGATTCCTGATAGGCGATGCGCTGGGTAAAGACATAAAGCCCGGTTGTCAGATCAAGACGATCGGCAAACCGGCCTGCATAGCGCAGCTCATTGCTCAACTGGTTTTGTCTGGTTTGCGTGTCCGAACTAAAAAGCTCCCGTGGGCTGGCATCAATATCGGCGCGGGTTTTGTTATTATAACGGCGATAGCCGACAATATTGGTAATCACCCCTTGCCCAAAGCCGATATGCCAATTGGTTTCACTGATCACCTGGGTCCAGTGACTGTCATAAAGGCCATCTTCATTGATGGAAAAATTGAAACTCTTGCGGTCAAAATCAGCAATCGGGTTGGCAACACCGCTGCCATTGCGGTGGCTTTGGGCTGCTGGGCCATCGCCTTTGCTGTCGCCGTATTCAAAGCGCAAAATGAATTCCAGATCCGTATTGGGGATGAACACCAAAGACGGGCGCACCATAAAGGTTTCGGCTTTGCCAAAGGGGCTGAACGCGTCGGGCTGGCCAACAACCGGGCCGCCTTCATAATTTTTAAAGTAGCCCTCGTCCTTATTGTAAAAAGTAGAAACTCTAGCCAACAGCTTGTCTTTGATGATAGGGCCTGAGAGCGCCCCCATCAGATAATAGTTTTCCCCGGTGCCCCGAAGCCCGGACTCAGCGGCCGTTTTTAACGAGGCCTGAAATTCATTTGTGGGCTTTTTGGTGTGCAGCAAGACCGCGCCGCCAGTGACATTGCGCCCGAACAAAATCCCCTGTGGACCGCGCAAGATCTCGATACGTTCAAGGTCAAAAATATCCAGAACCACCCCGGAGGAAATGCCCAGATACAGGCCGTCGGTGAACACCCCGACCGTAGGGTCGATGGAGGGAATGGAGCTGTTAATACCAAGTCCCCGAATGGAAAAATTAGCGGCACCGCGCCAGGTACCAATATCATCCAGCGCCACATTAGGCACGCTATAGCTGAGACTTTCCAGATCTGTAACGTGCAATGCCTCCAACTGCGCTTCGCCAAAAGCAGTGATGGCCAAAGGGGTCTCGAAAATATTGGCACCAACTGCTTTTTTTGTCGCGGTGATGACAATTTCGTCGCTCAGCGGGTTCCGGCTCTCTGCCAAAGCGGTTCCGGCCGKTAAAAGGGCGGCGCTGGAGGCTGCAAATAGCCGTTTCCACCTTTGAAAACGTTTCATTTTTATGGGCCTCTCTTGTGCTAAAGCAGGCAGTTTTTATTGGATTTTCGGGGTCTTCTTACTCTTAGTCAGAGATTGAATCATTGCCAAAAATCTGTACAAATTTATAGAGGGCTGACTGTGAATATGACACAAGGGAAATTAACTTTCATCCATGTGTTAAAGCTGCTCATGGTGACAAAACGGGACTGGTTTTATGCACAGGCGGCGCAGTACGGACAGGAATATTAAGAGGCGTAAATCATGGTAAATACTCATCCAGACATTCACATTAAAGGGGCAATGAAACCCGGCTTTGACGAAATACTGAGCCCCGATGCATTGGCCTTTATTGCTGATCTGCACCGTCGCTTTAACCCCGCCCGCAACGCGSTTTTACAGGCACGGCAYCACCGCCAGAAAGAACTGGATGCCGGGCAGGACCCTGATTTYAAAAYAGARACSRCCGATATTCGCGCCRGCAACTGGAAAGTGCGCCCCGCCCCCGCCGATTTACAGGATCGCCGCGTAGAGATCACCGGCCCGGTGGATCGCAAAATGATCATCAATGCGCTAAACTGTGGTGCCAAATGTTTTATGGCGGATTTTGAAGATGCCACCTCGCCATATTGGGAAAACATGGTGCAGGGGCAGATCAATCTGCGTGATGCCAATGCCCGTACCATTGATTTTGAAGATACCGCCCGGGGCAAAGTCTATGCCCTGAACGCGGATCCGGCGGTTTTGCTGGTGCGCCCCCGGGGCTGGCATATGGTCGAAGCCCATATGCTGGTAGATGGCGAGGCCATATCGGCCTCTCTGTTTGATTTTGGTCTATACCTTTTTCACAACCATGTATCCTTAAAATTATTAAATAGCGGCCCATATTATTACTTGCCCAAGCTGGAAAGTGGGGGCGAAGCACGGCTTTGGAATATGGTAATCCTGCATGCGCAAACTGTGCTGGGCCTGCCTGTCGGTGCGGTGCGCGCCACTGTGTTGATCGAAACCATTATGGCCAGCTTTGAAATTGATGAAATTCTCTATGCCCTGCGCGATCATATCGTTGGCCTGAACTGTGGGCGCTGGGATTATATTTTCAGCTATATCAAGCGCTTTGCCAAACGCGCGGACCGCCTGTTGCCGGATCGGGCCGATGTGACCATGGCCTCGCCTTTTATGCACGCCTATTCGCGCCTGGTGATCGAAACCTGCCATCGGCGCGGGGCCCATGCCATTGGCGGCATGGCGGCGCAAATACCGGTCAAAGGTGACAATGCCGCCAATGACGCCGCCTTTGCCAAGGTACGCACCGACAAGGAACGTGAGGTCAAGGACGGCCATGATGGTACCTGGGTGGCTCATCCGGGCATGGTGTCCATGGCCATGGAGGTTTTTGACCAGCATATGCCCGCAGCCAATCAGATTGAACGTTTAAACGGTTATAGCGCCAGCGCGGCTGACCTTTTAACCCCCAGCACCGGGGCGATTACCCTTGGCGGGGTGCGCACCAATATTGAAGTTGGCATTTTATATCTGGCTTCATGGCTGCGCGGGCAAGGGGCTGCGCCTATCCATAACCTCATGGAAGATGCGGCTACCGCCGAGATCTCCCGGGCGCAATTATGGCAATGGCGCGCGCACGGCGCGAAGATGGATGATGGCGCGGTTGTTGATTATGCTTTTCTGCAAACCCAGTTTGATCACGTCCTGGAGAGCCTGAAAACCAAAACCGGCGATGATAACGGGAGCGACAGCCGCATTAAAGATGCCGCCAAACTGATGAGAGCACTGGTCTTTGATGATGAGTTCGCCGAATTTCTAACCTTGCCAGCCTATGAGCTAATCAAATAAACCCATCAGAAAAAAGGCGCTGTGAAAAACCCACAGCGCCTTTTTATATATGCAGGTCGGCCTTAGTAAAGATCGACTTTTAGCTCAATACCAACGATGCGGCCCTTATTCAGGGGCGCAAACGAGCCGCCGCCGAGAGTGGCCGGCAATTGAGTATCGCCGCCATGGGTCACTTCGTTCAGCATATTTTTGCCATAGAGCCCAATGGTGACATTATTCTCTGTGGTGAGGGCAAGATTGAAATCCAGCATGTTCGCGCCATTCAATGTACCCAGGTTATTATCGGTATAGAATGAGCGATCCCGGTGCGCATAGTTTGTGCGCAAAGTCCACTCGCCAACACCTGGAATTTCACTATTCAAAAGAAACCCAACACTGTAAGTCCAGGGTGCCAGTCGCGGGATTTTCAAAGCCTTGTCTGCGGCATTCAATGTCCCGTCCCCGTTCAGGTCAAAMAGAACCTTGTCATAACTGCCATTGGTATAGCCGACAGAACCCAGAAGCGTGATCATACCCATGATGTTCATCTGTGCTTCTGACTCAAAACCCCAAATRGTGGCATCGGCGGTATTACGGATAAACTGCACCACACCGGCCAGTGGATCAGCGATGTTTATTTCGCGTTGCATGTTGGAAAGACTATTATAGAAAGCCGCCGAATTAATGCGGATCATATCGTTTGGCTTACCTTTAATACCCACTTCAAAAGAGCTGATGCTTTCCTCGTTGAATGGATCGGGTTTGAAAACCGCCGATGTATTACGGAAGTTGAACCCGCCGGATCGAAATCCCTTGGTCCAGTGGCCATAGACGTTCCAGTCATCATTTGGCTCATAGGTGAAACCAATTTTGGGGGAGAAGTTGGACCAGGAGTCTTGGCCGCTGAAGTCAAACGGGCAGGTGCCCGCTATGACGTTGCACGGGGTGCGGTTGAAAATCAGCGTGGCAATATCGCCGCGTTTTTTCTCATAGGTATAACGCCCGCCCAGGATCACGCTGAACTGATCGGTCAAGGCCAGATCGCTCTGGGCAAAAGCGCCATAGGTTTTCTGGTTCTGCTGGCCACCACCAAAGAAGTTCAACCGGCCAAAGGCAATATTGCGGGTTTCCTGATAGGCGGTATCCTGGGTGAAATAATAAAGCCCGGTGGTCAGATCAAACTTGCCGAATGAGCCTGCATAACGCAGCTCATTACTCCATTGGTCCTGATTAGTAGCAAAGCTGGCATGGAAGAGAGGCAGCGGCGTCGCATCAATATCGCTGCGACCTGTGTTCTTGAAATCCCGATAGCCTAAAATATTGGTGATGGTACCATTACCAAAAGCAACGTCCCAATTGGTTTCAAAAATAACCTGATCCCAGTTAATGTCATAATTGCCAAGCTCATCAATCGAGAAGCTGTCGGAATTACGATCAAAGCTGACAAAGGCATTGGGGAAGGTGCCATTGCGGCCAGGATGGTTTTGCGAAGCCGGGCCATCGCCATTACTTTCGCCATGTTCATAACGCAGGATGAATTCGACATTGTCATTGGGTGTAAACACCAATGACGGGCGAACCAGGACGGTTTCACTTTTGCCGAAAACGCTGAACGCATCTGGCTTGCCAAAGCGAGGGCCGCCTTCATAGTTTTTAAAATAGCCATTGTCCTTGTTGTAATAGGCGGACACTTTGGCTTTCAGCTTGTCTTGCACGATTGGCCCGGAAACAGAACCCATCAGATAATAGTTTCCGCCGGTATTTTTCAAACCGGATTCAGCTGCAGCCTTAAAGCTGGCTTCAAACTCATCAGTGGGTTTTTTGGTGTTGATCAACACCGCGCCACCCGTCACATTGCGGCCAAACAGAATGCCTTGCGGGCCACGCAACACTTCAATGCTTTCCAGGTCAAAAAGATCCAGCACCACACCGCCATTAATGCCCAGATACATACCGTCAACAAATACCCCGACCGTGGGGTCAATGGAGGGAATGGAGCTGTTGATACCCAATCCACGTATAGAGAAATTGGCCACACCCGGTGTAGTGCCAATATCTTCCAGTGAAACATTAGGCACCGAATAGCTAAGGCTTTGCAAGTCGGTGACATGCAGCACCTCAAGTTGTGCCGCGCCATAGGCCGTTATGGCAACAGGTGCATCCTGCACACTTTGACCACCGGCCTTTTTAGTGGCGGTAACGATAATTTCATCTTCCAGTATACTGCCCGCACTTTGTGCAATTGCCGTACCGGCGCTGGTCAGCGCAACCGACGAGGCCGCACACAGCATGGCTATTTTTATTGAATGTTTCATATTCATGGTTTCCTCATTATTCCTATCGGAAATGGCGTTTTGATTTTTATTGCCCTCCCCAAAGGGTGCCTTTTCATACCTAAGTTTGTGAAACCTTGCTAATAAAACGAGGATTTGAACGCACAACCGTCAGCAGAAATTTTCTTATGTGACAGAAATACAACAATTTGACGGTAGTAAGCTAAATTTCTCCGTCATCTCCCCTTAAAAGGACTTTCGCCAGCCGTCATAAGACAACCAGCATTGAAGCCTTAATATCCACACCGTAAATACTCTTTATATTTCTTGTCTTCTTAGGATTCTCTGTGATTACACCTTCGCCAAATTCTGAACGCAAGCTGGGCCTGACAGAGCTCATTGCCATGGGTGTGGGGGGGATGATTGGCGGCGGCATATTTTCCGTTCTGGGTCTGGCCGTTGGCATTGCCGGCCATGCGGCCCCTTTTGCCTTTCTCATCGGTGCCCTGATCGCGCTGGCGGGTGGTTATTCTTATGTGAAACTGGCACTGACCTTTCGCAATGATGGTGCCAGTTATACTTATCTGTCGCACGCCTTTCCCCGCTTTCAGTTTGTCTCCACCCTGGGGGGCTGGACGGTTATCGTTGGCTATGTGGGAACATTGGCGCTCTATGCCTTCACCTTTGGTGCCTATGGGGCAAATTTGCTGGGGCATGGGACTGATCAGGTGGTTCGTATAGGGTTATCGGCGCTGGTGCTGGTATTTTTTCTAATCATCAATCTGCGTGGCACCGGTGATGCGGGTCTTGCCGAGGATTTGATAGTGTATACCAAGATCGCGCTGTTGGGGTTCTTTGCCATTGCCGGGGCGATCACTGTCAAACCCAGTGTTTTATTGCCGGTATTTGATCGGGGCGTTCCGTCGGTTTTCATGGCCGGAGCTCTGGTGTTTGTCGCCTTTGAGGGCTTTCAGCTGATCACTAATGTGGTTACTGAAATGCGCGATCCCGACAAGAACTTATCCCGGGGAATTTATGCCTCCATCGTTATTACCTCGGTCATATATATTGTTCTGGCTATCGTTGGTGTTGGCAATCTGGGGGAAGCCCAGTTAATCGAGGCCAGAGAATACGCGCTGGCGGCGGCGGCGCGCCCGGTCCTTGGCGAAGCCGGAGTTGTACTGGTTGGGGTAGCCGCCTTGCTGGCCACCTCCAGCGCCATTAACGCCACCACGTTTGGAGCGTCTCGCATGATGGCTCAAATGGCCAAAGAAAAGCGCATGCCCAGGGCATTCACCCATCGCAATGCTCGAAACGCCCCTAATGTTGCGGTCTATGCCCTGATTGGATTTGCCGCCCTTTTTACTCTTGCCGGTGGCCTGGAAGTCATTGCATCTTTTTCCTCAATGACATTTTTGCTGGTTTCCATCGGCGTTTCAGCAGCCAATCTTAAACTATCCCGAAAAAGCAAATCCCTGCCCTGGCTTATTATACTGGGTTTGATGCTCATGGGGACAACGGTGGTGCTCTTGCTAGTCTATTTGTGGACCCATGACCGCTCCTCCCTGTATATTATACTTGCCCTTTATGCTGTGGTGGGAAGCGTCGCAGCCCTATTTGAATTAATGCGGAGATCATCATGAGCACCGATGGTTGGGATTATCCTGAACCCTTCATTCACCGGGTCACCGCCAGAGCGGAACACATTGACGCCTTTGGCCATGTCAATAACTCGGTTTACAATACCTGGCTGGATGAAACCGCTTGGGCCCATTGGGACAGTTTTGGTTTTGATAAACAAAGTTGTATTTTAGCGCGGCGTGGCATGGCGGTAATCCGCGCTGAAACCGATTACCTGGCCGCCAGTTATAATGGTGATGCATTGGATGTTGCGGTGTGGATCACCGCAGCCGATGGACGCTTGCGGGCCGAGCGGCGTTATCAGATCCGCCGTGCAGATACCGGGAAAACCATCTTTCGGGCATACTGGAAACTGGTATGTATCAACCTTGATAATGGGCGGCCTGCGCGGATGAGCCCCGAACTGGTTGCACATTACGTCGTAAAAGACCAAGTTAGGGCCTACCTGGAAGATACTGCGAAAGCATAATGATGACCTTTACCGAAGCCGAAGAAGCGCCCGCCGGGCGCACCAATATGATCAAGCTGCACACGCCCGAAGATTTTGACGGCATGCGCAAGGCTGGCCATCTGGCGGCCGAGTGCCTGGACATGCTGTGCGAACATATGCAGCCGGGCGTGGTCACCGATAAACTGGACCGGCTGGCGCGCGAATTTATGCTGGATAACGGCTCACAGCCAGCCTGTCTTTATTATCGCGGCTACCCCAAGACGCTGTGCATTTCGGCCAATCATGTAGTTTGTCACGGCATCCCCGGTGAAAAAACCCTGAAAGACGGCGATATTGTTAATATTGACGTCACGCTCATTCTGGATGGCTGGCACGGGGATACCAGCCGCATGTTTGCGCTGGGTAATGTTAAACGCCGCGCCCGCCGCCTGATTGATATTACCTACGAAGCGCTGCAACGGGGCATTGCCACAGTCAAACCCGGCACCACCCTTGGCGATATCGGCCATGCTATTCAATCCTACGCCGAAGCCGAGCGCTGTGCCGTAGTGCGTGATTTTTGCGGCCATGGGCTGGGGCGCGTGTTTCACGATGCCCCCAATGTGCTCCATTATGGCCAGCCGGGCACCGGGACAGCGCTGAAAGAAGGCATGTTTTTTACCATCGAGCCGATGTTGAACCTTGGCAAGCCAGCGGTAAAAATCCTTAGCGATGGCTGGACTGCGGTCACTCGTGATCGTTCGCTATCCTCACAGTTTGAACATTCCATCGGCGTTACCGCCAAGGGGGCAGAGGTCTTCACCACCTCCCCGGCTGGTCTGCATAATCCCGCACAATCTAACGACGTATGAGTAAAGACAAGCCGGACCCAAAAGCCAAACCAAAGCCACATTATCATGGCCACCGCATGCGCCTGCGCGAACGTTTTGCACAATCTGGCCCCGAGGCCCTAGCCGATTACGAACTGCTGGAGCTATTGTTGTTTCGGGCGATCCCGCGCCGGGACGTCAAAGGACTGGCTAAAACCCTGATTGAAAAGTTTGGCGGCTTTGCCGAAGTATTAGGCGCGACCCCGGAACGACTGGCCGAATTACCGGGCATGACCAAAGCCATTGCTCGAGAGCTGAAAATCACTCACGCGGCCTCTTTGCGCCTCCATCAGGCCGGGGTGATGAACCGCCCGGTGGTTTCCAGCTGGAGTGCGCTTCTGGATTATTGCCGGGCGGCGCTGGCCCAGGAGACCCGCGAACAGTTTCGGGTACTCTATCTGGATCGGAAAAATCGCCTGATCGCCGATGAAGTGCAAAACCGGGGTACCGTTGATCACACCCCGGTTTATCCGCGAGAGGTTTTACGCCGGGCGCTGGAACTGGGGGCCACAGCAGTGATTCTGGTCCACAACCACCCCAGCGGTGACCCCACACCCTCAAAAAGCGATATTGAAATGACCCGCGAGGTGATCACGGCAGCACGCGCCTTAAAAATCTCAGTGCATGATCATATTATTGTCGGCCGCGAAGATGTGGTCAGTTTTAAGGCTCTGGGTTTAATGTAGAAACACGCACAAAGGTTTTTTAATCTACCCTATTTCTCGTTAAGCGCATATTTTTCGGCCAGATTGGCTAATATGCTCATCACACCGGCGGCCTGCCTTAATGCAACCGCAAGGTCTGCCAGGTTTTCATGATCAACCTTAGCACCAAGCAAGGCGCATTCGTCCAGATGTGCCTTAAGCTGGTCTCGCAATTCAGCGTCAGGCATCACGTTTGCTCCAACTTGATCTAGCTTGAACTGCCCCAGTTCAATGATCATCGCAGTACGCTTGACTAGTGTTTGCCCGATAAAAACCCCCTGCGAATCACAGTTATTTAGTAATAAAGTAATGATAACTTCAGATTCTGGATACCTGTTACTTCTAACAGGTAGCACTCAACATATTGTATTATATGGTATATTTGTGAATTAATTAAACATGTTCATAAAAAAATCTCAACGTTTCGCAAAGCCATTAATACGGCTTGCAAACGCGTGTTTGTGCCCAGCTTGTTTTTGGCATTATTTACATGAAAAATTACCGTACGTTCAGAGATGTTTAGCATCTCCGCGACTTCACGGTCGGCCTTGCCCATAGCCACAAATGTCAAACACTCCCGCTCTCGTTTTGTAAGTGCATACTTTGTCACATCGTTAATTTTTGGGTTTGTCATTTCATACAAAACGCATGCTCTCGAATAATATCCGGCAATAATACAGGTCAGAATCCATTTTTCTTGCTCACCCAATACTGCTGGGTCACCTGTGATCACCACGCCTGCGATCCGATTGTGCCTGCCCTTTAAGGGAAAGGTAATGCCAACAAATATTCCGGCATCCTGAGCCTTTGACTCGACGTCCCTCTCCTTAGTGGTGAGGTCATAGTTTTGATGTAAATCAGCTGTAAGAAACGGCACCCCACTCAATTTGACCTGGCGGATAATAACGGAATCAAAAGCACGCTGCTCACGCCAGAAGTCACTGAGATAACCATCTGGAAAAGTGCCAATAATCAATTGTTCTTGCCACGCCGTTTCTACCGATGAAATTTCAAACAGACAATGCCGGTCCAGTCCAAAATGTTTGATCACCCGATCAAAACTGGTAACCAGCTCATCCAGGCTTGAGGCACTGTACAGGTCTGCACAATACGGCAGAAATTGCGTGAAATCCAAAACATCCTACTCCGTAACTATATCAGGACCGTAAATACACAGTACATATATATACCACGTATCAAAGAAAATACACCTCAACTCTGCATGCAAATTCATGACATAATAATAAAAATATATTATTGATAGTATAAATTATTTTTGATTAATATATAGACAATATAACTATATATTACAAAGCTATATACTAAACAATAGATTGAAATAAATCGTCATTTTATTTCCCACCCTTTGGGTGCGCCTTGTCGTAAATACGCAGGAGCGATTGCGCATCTACATCAGCATAAATTTGGGTGGAAGATAAACTTTCATGTCCCAACAGCTCTTGCACTGCACGCAGATCGCCACCGCCAGCCAATAAATGCGTTGCAAAAGAATGACGCAGGGCATGAGGGGTGGCGGTGTCTGGCAAGCCCAGTTCCGCTCGTATATTCTGCATCAGCTTTTGCGCCGCCCTCGCGCCCATGGCTCCACCCCGCACGCCTCGAAACAGGATAAGCGTAGGCTCCATCGGCCAGGGACAGAGCCGCACATACATATTTATCGCCTGAGTGGCGACCGGTAACATGGGAACAAGGCGGGTTTTATTGCCCTTGCCGGTAATGCGCAACGTGTCCCCAAAGGGATAATCCGCCCCGGTTAGGGATAGAGCTTCGGCAATACGCAAACCGGCGCCATATAACAAGGTCAGCAAGGCGGCATCGCGGGCGGCGATCCATGGCTCTTCCCTTGTTTTCACCCTGGCACTGGCTTGCAAGACCTCATCGGCGGCCTTGACCGATAAAGGCCGGGGGGTACTGCGCGGCAGTTTTGGCCCTTCAATAAGGGATAACTGATCGTTTTTAAGGTCCCAGCGCCGTTCCAGATAACGATAGAAGCTGCGAATGGAAGACAGGGCGCGGGCCAGTGATCGTGATGATAACGGCGACGAYCCCCTTCGTCTTGCCGCCAGATAGCTGCGAAAGTCCTGAGCGCTTAAACGGCTCAGAACCCCAAGATCAACGTCTTCGCCGACATGGTCGCGTATGTGGGCAAAAAATGCATCCAGATCACGTTCATAGGCCGCCAGCGTATTCGGGCTCAGGCGCCTCTCGGCGTACAAATGGTTGATAAAAGCCCCCCGGGCTTCGTATGCCGATGTGGTTAAATCGGTGCCCATGCGGCCACCAGCCGTTCAATCACCCGGGCTAGAAAGGCGGCCAGATCCGTGCCCTGGCCCGGGCGGTACGTCAGTCGGTCCCGGCTGCCAAGCGCAAACAGGCCCTCACGGCCACGCACTTGAATACGCAGCAGCATTTCCGAGCTAAGGCCCTCGGCCTCCTTTCCAAAAACGTCTGCCGTATAAGGCTGGCAGGGGCCAAGGCGTTCGTTATGGCCATCCATCACCCGAAACACCAACCCTTTGGGAGCACCCAGAATAGCACGGGTGTTATCCGGTGCCTGCAGGCCCTCAACCAGCACCCGCAACACATCCGCCCCCAGCGAATGGCGCACATGCCCGGCCAGGCGCTGATCCAGCATGCTCAGATCACGGGCATCGACCAGCGCCAGCACGGCGCCATGAATTTGCGCGGTACTGGCATGGTTGGTGCGCATGGTTTGCACCAGGGCATCGCGCTCCATGGTCAGGCGGCGCATCTTGCCCTCAAGCCGCAATTTAGCGGCGCTATCAAAATCTATGATGGATGCGCCCTGGTCCTCGCTCATGGCAAAATGCTTTGTCCCGTGCTTTCCCAATCCGCCATAAAGGCCGCCAGGCCCTTGTCAGTAAGCGGATGTTTGACCAGTGCCTGCAATACATTCGCCGGAATGGTGGCCACGTCCGCACCAAGCAAAGCCGATTGTTTGACGTGCAATACATTACGGATGGAGGCGGCCAGGATTTGCGTATCCAGTTCCGGGTAATTGTCATAAATGGTACGAATTTCGCCGATCAGCTCCATACCATCTGCACCGGTATCATCAATACGGCCAATAAATGGCGAAACATAGGTGGCCCCTGCCTTGGCCGCGAGCAACGCCTGATTGGCACTGAAACACAAGGTGACATTCACCGGATGGCCATTGCCACTAAGCACATGGGTGGCTTTCAGCCCTTCCCAGGTCAGTGGCACCTTGACGCAGACATTGTCGGCAATGTCGCGTAAAAACTCACCTTCCTTTACCATGCCCTCGGCATCAATGGCCGTAACCTCGGCACTTACCGGCCCCGTGGTCAGGGTGCAAATCTCCTTGATGGTCTGCACCAGGTCACGCCCGGATTTGGCAATCAGCGAAGGATTGGTGGTCACCCCGTCGACCAGACCCGTTGCGGTCATGGCCCTGATCTCGTCCACATTGGCGGTGTCGAGAAAAAACTGCATGATAATTGCCCTCTATAATGCTTTTAATGAAAAACGATTCGCCCACTCTAACGCGCCCCGCAGTGCCCCGCCAGATAGAGGTTACCAGATAGAAGTTATATGAATTTGCCCGTAAAACGACTGGCATCCGTGCTGTTTCCGATGCCGGTTCCCGAACCTTTTGATTACGAGATCCCGGATACCCTGTCCGTGGACAAAGGTGCTATTGTCTATGCGCCTTTGGGGGCGCGTATGGTTTGCGGCGTGGTGTGGAAGGTTTTTCGCGCCAAAAAAGATGATCAGGAACGCGCACTTAAACCCATTGCCGAAGTACTCGACACCCCGCCTTTGCCATTTTCCTGTCTTGAATTTGTGGATTTTGCCGCGCGGTATTGCTGTCATCTGCAAGGAGTGGTGTTGCGCATGGTGCTGAGCAATCCTGAGGCCCTAAGGCCTTCACCGGTGCAAACTCTGTATGGCCCCGCCGCCGCACCGCCAAAAAAAATGACCCCGGCGCGCGAAAAGGTTTTGCAAGTCGTCCAGGGAGGCCATTTTAGCATAACCGAACTGGCCCGGCGTGCCGAGGTCAGCCCCGGCGTCATCACCGCCCTGGCCAAGGCCGGCGGACTGATTGTCAATCGACAGCCAGTAGACCTGCCTTTTGAGCCGCCAAACCCTGAACGCACCGGACTTGACCTGACATCTTCACAGCGTGACGCAGCCAGTGCCTTGATCACCCTGACCCAGCAAGACAATTTTGCCCCGGCTCTGCTGGATGGGGTTACCGGATCGGGAAAAACCGAGGTCTATTTTGATGCCATTGCGGACGTACTGAGGCGAGACCCAACCGCGCAGGTGCTGGTATTGTTGCCGGAAATTGCCCTGACTCAGGRYGTWTNTRRMRCGCTTTGARSSYCGCTTTGGSGCACCGCCAGCGGAATGGCATTCGGAGCGCACAAACATGCAGCGYCGCCGGGTCTGGCGCGAAGTGGCCCATGGACGGGCACGCATTGTGGTGGGGGCCCGYTCCGCCCTGTTTTTGCCCTTTTCCAATCTGCGCCTGATTGTCGTGGATGAGGAACATGACAGCTCTTACAAACAGGAAGACGGGGTGCTGTACCATGCCCGGGACATGGCGGTGGCCCGCGCCAAATTTGCTGGTGCGGCGATCATCCTGGCCTCGGCAACGCCGTCACTTGAAAGCATGCTCAACGCCCGTTCGGGCCGTTATGCCCATGTCAGGTTACAGGCACGACCAGGGTCCGCCGTTTTGCCGCCCATATCAACCATTGACCTGCGCGAATATCCGCCCGCATCCGGCGGCTGGCTATCGCCCCCGCTGATCGAGGCCATCAAAGAGACTTTGCAAAAAAAAGAGCAATGCCTTTTGTTTTTAAACCGTCGCGGCTATGCGCCCCTGACTATTTGCCGTCATTGCGGCGAACGGATGAAAGCGCCTGACAGCTCCACCTATCTGGTGGAACACCGCTATAACGGWCGTCTGGTGTGYCATYTAACYGGTTATTCCATGCCYAAACCAAAGGCCTGTCCAGCGTGTGGAACGCCAGACAGCCTGCACCCGGTAGGGCCGGGGGTGGAGCGCCTGCATGAAGAGGCAATGATGCTTTTTCCCGGTACGGTGATTGAGATATTTTCCTCTGACAGCACCAAAAATGCAGCAGAGGTTCGGGCGCTGATTGCGCGAATGGAGGCCGGCAAAATCGATATTCTGATCGGCACTCAAATGGCCGCCAAAGGCCATAACTTTCCCCGTTTGACGCTGGTGGGGGTTGTGGACGCCGATATGGGCCTGCATGGCGCGGATATGCGGGCGGGGGAGCGCACCTATCAGACGCTGATGCAAGTGGCCGGGCGGGCCGGGCGGGCAACGCAGCCGGGGTGGGCATTGCTGCAAACTCACCAACCCGACCATGAGGCCATACTGGCTTTGTGTTCCGGTGATCGGGAAACTTTTATCGACGCCGAGCTGTCTTTGCGCGAAGATATGGGATTCCCCCCCTTTGGCCGTTTGGCGGCATTGGTGTTTTCAGCCCCCACTGAGCCAGAGGCACAAAGAGCGGCGCGGGACTTTGTAGCCATGGCCCCCCTGGTTCAGGGGGTGGATATATGGGGCCCCAGCGAGCCACCCCTTAGCCGTGTTCGCGGGCGTTGGCGGCAAAGGTTACTGTTACGAGCAGGACGCCAGATTGACCTTTCCGCCATGATCAGCGCCTGGCGTACCCGGGTAAAGCTACCGCGCAATGTGCGCCTTAAAGTGGACATTGACCCGTATTCGTTTTTATGAGCTGTGGAGAGATCAGGCGTTAGCGGCACGAACAGGAATGTCCTGATCTGCTGTCTTGTTATTATTGTTCAGCGCACCCTTCATCGCCGCATAGAGACGTTGTGGCTCGATGGGTTTGGCAACRTGGTCGTCCATGCCGGCGGCCAGATATTCCTGGCGCTGGTGTGGCATGGCATTRGCCGTCACCGCCACAATCGGCGTTTTGGGCATTTTCTTGCTGGCTTCGATTTCACGAATGGCCTGCGTGGCCTCAACACCATTCATATGCGGCATTTGAATATCCATCAGCACCAGATCAAAGGGCTGTGCCTGCCAGGTTTTCACCGCCTCTTGTCCGTCCTCAACAAAGGTGACATCGGCCTTGGCATGGCTTAAAATAGCCTTGATCACCATGCGGTTAGTTGGATTGTCTTCGGCAACCAGAATACGCAAAGCCCGCTTTGCCTTTTTCTCAGGGTCTGCCTTATCTACAATATTATCTTCAGAAACCTGCAGGATCTGTGCCTTTTTAACGGAGACAAAAAAGCAGAACTTGGACCCCTTGCCCGACTCGCTCTTAAGATTAATTTCGCCGTCCATGCGCTCGACCAGTTCCTTGCAAATGGCCAGCCCCAGCCCTGTCCCTTGATGTTCGCGGCTCAATGAACTGTCTACCTGGGTAAAGCGATCAAAGATGCTGCTTTGCGCCAATAGAGGAATGCCCGCACCGGTATCTATAACCGARACGCTAAGATAGGTTGTCTGTTCAYYGTCTGTCTCTTCAGACAAGAGCACTTTTATTCCGCCTTTATGTGTGAATTTGACGGCGTTAGAAAGCAGATTGTTCAACACCTGCCGTATCCGGGCCGCATCACCGACAAAGCGCATGTCTTCATCAATATTGGTCTGCACATCAAAGGTCAGCCCTTTGGAACGCGCCGCATGACCAAACATTTCCAGCGGGGAATGTGATATTTCCCGGATTGTGAATTCGCTATTATGAAGTTTGAACTCGCCAGCCTCGATTTTCGACATATCCAGCACATCGTTCAATATGGTCAGTAAGGCTGCGCCCGATTGCTCGACCACCTCCAGCATGGAATTTTGCTCTGGTGAAACTTCGGTCTGGCTCAACGCCTTGGTCATGCCCAGTATGCCATTTAGGGGAGTGCGGATTTCATGGCTCATCACGGCCAGAAACTCAGATTTGGCTTTGCTGGCACTTTCCGCCGTATCACGGGCTTTTTTAAGGGCCTGGGTGCGTTCGCGCACTCGCTGTTCCAGCTTGTCTCGATAGGCCAGAAGTTCTGCCTGCGCCACCGCCAGAGCCTTGCCCCGCTTTTGTGCATCGCGTAAAATAGAATACCAGATCATGCTCAGCACAATCAGCACCACAACGGCACCAATCAGCGCCATGCGCGTTGTCTTTTGGGCGGCGACACGTTGCTGTTCAACATGCTTCCACGTGGCGCTTAGTAAATCATCCACGGCTTTGTTATAGGCATCAGCATGGGCAACATAACGGGGATCGCTAATAATCTGACTGGCTTTAACGGCATTGCCTTTACGAATTTCGGCAAATGCACGGGATTCAGCCAGAGCCACACGCTGGCGCAGTGATCTTGCCCGCGCAGCCGCAGCCTTAACCGCAGGGCTTACGGCCAGTTTGCTGGCGTCGTGCAGGCGTTTTTCCAATTGTGCACCCAGCGAACGATAACGGCTTTCCCAACGCCGGTCACCGCTTTCTTTGGCTGCCCGGATTACAAACCCGCGCTCTCTATTGATGGAAACCAGATCGCCATGCACCTGCGCCAACTGGGCGCTGGTATGGGAAGCATCAGCAATGTTAATGGCGGCTCYACGTACGGTCAGCCCCAAACCTGCAACCATGGCTATGGTCAAGGTAACGGCAAGTACGACCAACGCAGTGCGTGATCGAAAAACCGCCAGCTCAGTTATCCGTATGGGAGACATTATTCCTGCCCTTTCCCCGCCAAGGGAGGGAACCTGACACAAAGATATTAACATTGAGTGGAGCCTGGCTATTTATTCTATCTATGCGGTTTCACAGGGCGTTAATGCAATGGACAGGCAATCATGCTGCCCTGACTATCTTGCCCCCCCCTAAAGGGCGTGCTATGCCCCCGCCGGGCTGTGGGAACACGCAAGAATATTACATTTTGCTACCCTCACAAACCAGTGCGTAATCAATGTGTTAACCTTCTGTGATACGACAGCAGGCGAAATTAACGACAGGTGGAAAAGAGTGTCAGGCCAGGATGTAAAAACTTCCGGTGCGGCGAGCCGCTACGCCAGAGCGCTGTTTGAATTGGCGCGTGATGCCAAAAGCACCAGTGTTCTTGAAAAAGAATTATCGGTGCTCAAGAGCACGCTGGATGAAAACGCAGAGTTGATGCAGGTTCTGGCTTCTCCCATAGTGGGCAGCTCAGAAAAGGCCTCTGTAATTACAGCAATCGCTAAAAAAGCTGGGTTTTCCCTACTTGCCATTAATTTTGCAGGTGCGGTTGCCATGGCTGGTCGGGCAGGTGAATTATCGCAAATGACTGACCATTTTGCATTCTTGTGCGCCCAGGCGCGCGGAACCGTTCAGGCAGAGGCCACCACGGCACAGCCTATGAGCGCAAAACAGGAAAAAGACCTGACCAGTACACTGAARAAGGTGCTGGGTCAGGACGTTAAGGTTGAAATGCGGGTTGACCCCGCATTGCTGGGCGGGCTGATCGTAAAAATCGGATCCCGTATGTTTGATAGCTCCCTCAAATCCAAACTTGAGGGACTAACGATGGTAATGAAAGAGAGCTAGGCGTCATGGATATCCGTGCGGCGGAAGTTTCTGCAATCCTCAAAAAACAAATTAAAGGCTATGGCACCAAGGCGAAAGTCTCGGACGTAGGCCAGGTACTGTCCGTTGGCGATGGTATCGCCCGGGTATATGGCCTGGACGAAGTACAGGCCGGAGAAATGGTTGAGTTTCCAGGCGGTGTCAAAGGTATGGCGCTGAACCTGGAAAGCGACAATGTCGGCGTCGTAATTTTCGGTGAAGACCGGGGCATTCGCGAAGGTGACACCGTCAAGCGTCTGGGCGAGATTGTCGACGTGCCGGTGGGCAAGGAATTGCTCGGCCGCGTGGTCAACGCACTGGGCGAGCCGATTGACGGCAAAGGCCCGATCAAGACCAAAAAACGCGCCCGCGTGGACGTCAAGGCCCCCGGCATTATTCCACGGAAATCCGTGCACGAACCTATGGCCACCGGCATCAAGGCCATTGACGCCCTGATCCCCATCGGCCGTGGCCAGCGCGAGCTGATCATTGGTGACCGCCAGACCGGTAAAACCGCGATCGCCATTGACGCCATTCTGAACCAGAAGGAAGTCAATCAGAGCGATGATGAGAGCAAGAAGCTCTATTGTATCTATGTGGCCATAGGCCAGAAACGCTCGACCGTGGCGCAGATCGTAAAAACCCTCGAAGAAAATGGCGCCATGGAATATTCCATTGTCGTTGCCGCCACCGCCTCCGAGCCTGCGCCGCTGCAATATCTGGCACCCTTTACCGGCTGCGCCATGGGCGAGTTTTTCCGCGATAACAGCATGCATGCTTTGATCGTGTATGATGATCTGTCCAAACAGGCCGTGGCCTATCGCCAGATGTCCCTACTTCTTCGTCGTCCGCCAGGCCGTGAAGCCTATCCAGGCGACGTGTTCTATCTGCATTCGCGTCTTCTGGAACGCGCCGCCAAGCTCAGTGATGAGCACGGTGGCGGCTCACTGACCGCCCTTCCGATCATTGAAACCCAGGCTAATGACGTGTCCGCCTATATCCCGACCAATGTGATCTCGATCACTGATGGTCAGATATTTTTGGAAACCGACCTTTTCTACCAGGGCATTCGCCCGGCGGTGAATGTTGGTCTGTCGGTCAGCCGGGTGGGCTCGTCCGCGCAAACCAAGATCATGAAAAAAGTTGCCGGCCCGGTGAAGGGTGAACTGGCGCAATATCGTGAAATGGCCGCCTTTGCTAAATTTGGCTCAGACCTTGATGCCTCAACCCAGGCCATGCTGGCCCGGGGTGAACGCCTGACCGAGCTGTTGAAGCAACCGCAATTCTCCCCGCTCTCCATGGCCGAAGAATCCTGCATGATCTATGCGGGTACGCGCGGTTATCTGGATGGGATCAAAGTTGCCGATGTCAAACGTTATGAAGAAGAGCTGTTGCTCAACCTGCATGCCGATCACAAGGACCTTTTGGACGAGATCACCAAAGAGCAGGCCCTGACCAAGGATATTGAGAGCAAGCTCAAAGCCGCTCTTCAGGCCTTCACCAAGCGCTTTGCTTAGCTTCAGGGTATAAAGGAAGAGTCCCATGGCAAGTTTGAAGGAATTCCGCGATCGTATAGATAGCGTGAAATCCATTCAGAAAATTACCAAGGCCATGCAGATGGTGGCTGCGGCCAAATTGCGCCGGGCGCAAGAGGCCGTCGAGGCTGCCCGCCCCTACGCCGCCCGTATGAGTGCGGTGGTTGGCAATCTGTCATCTGCTATGGATGGACGTCCGGGTGCGCCTGAACTTCTGGTGGGAACCGGCAAAAGCGATGTTCACCTGTTGGTGGTCGCCAGTGCTGATCGTGGCCTGTGCGGCGGTTTTAACAGCCAGATTGCCCGCCATGCCCGCGCCGAAGTCTCCCGTCTGACCAGAGAAGGCAAAACGGTCAAAATTTTGTGTGTCGGTGGTAAGGCCGCTGATCAGCTGAAACGCGTGTATGCCAAGCAGATTATCGACGTGATCAGTCTGCGCGAGCACAAATCCATCGACAGCCCCGTCGCCGCCGACATCTCGGCCCGCATATTGACCATGTTTGAAGCCGGTGAATTTGATGTCTGCACACTGGTGTTTTCTCGGTTCCAGTCTGTGATGTCACAAGTGCCAACAGCGCAAGTGCTGATCCCGGCCATGCAATCGCTGGATGAAGATGCTGCCGCGCCAGATCTTGGCGGTGCCGCCTATGATTATGAACCCGATGAAGAAGATATTCTGAAAGTTCTGCTGCCCCGCAATCTGACCACACAGATTTTTCAGGCTTTGCTGGAAAATGTGGCCGGAGAAATGGGCGCAAAAATGTCGGCCATGGACAATTCCACCCGTAATGCCGGTGAAATGATCGACAAATTATCGCTGCAATACAACCGTAAACGTCAAAGCATGATTACGACCGAACTGATCGAAATCATTGCCGGTGCCGAAGCCGTATAGGGCTGATTACAAATCGGCTCTTATAAGAGGAAAGAAAGATGACTGCTAAGAAAACGCCCAGCGCCCCGAAAAAGGCACAAAAAAAGGCGACAGGCAAGGTTGCCCAGATTATTGCTGCCGTTGTTGATGTGGAATTTGAAGGCGAGTTGCCAGCAATTCTGAACGCACTGGAGCTGGAAAATCAGGGCAAGCGCCTGGTGTTGGAAGTCTCCCAGCACCTTGGGGAAAACACCGTGCGCTGCATCGCCATGGACGCCACCGAAGGCCTGGTACGCGGCACGCCGGTTACCGACCTTGGCGAGCCGATTATGGTGCCGGTTGGACCAGAAACCCTGGGCCGTATCATGAACGTGATCGGCGAGCCGGTTGATGAAGTTGGCCCGATCAAAACCAAATTGCGCGGCCCCATTCACCGCGAAGCCCCTAGCTTTGTTGAGCAATCCACCGAGGCGGAAATYCTGGCCACCGGGATTAAGGTCATCGACCTTCTTTGCCCTTATGCCAAAGGCGGCAAGATCGGCCTGTTTGGCGGTGCTGGCGTTGGTAAAACCGTTCTGATCATGGAATTGATCAATAATATCGCCAAGGCTTATGGCGGGTATTCGGTGTTTGCCGGGGTAGGCGAGCGGACCCGTGAAGGTAATGACCTTTACTGGGAAATGATCGAATCCAAAGTGAATGTTGAAGGCGGCGGCGGCGATAGCCGCGCCACACTGGTTTACGGCCAGATGAATGAGCCTCCCGGTGCCCGTGCCCGTGTTGCGCTGACTGGCTTGGCTCAGGCTGAATATTTCCGCGACGAAGAAGGTAAAGACGTTCTGTTTTTCGTCGATAACATTTTCCGCTTTACTCAGGCCGGTTCCGAAGTGTCGGCGCTGCTTGGTCGCATTCCTTCTGCGGTGGGTTATCAGCCTACACTGGCCACAGAAATGGGCCAATTGCAGGAACGCATCACCTCGACCGATAAAGGCTCGATCACCTCGGTGCAGGCTATTTATGTACCTGCCGATGACCTGACCGACCCGGCGCCTGCCGCCTCTTTTGCACACTTGGATGCCACCACGGTGCTGAACCGTGCGATCTCGGAAAAAGGTATTTACCCGGCTGTGGATCCGCTGGACAGCACGTCCCGTATTCTGGAACCGCGCGTGGTTGGTGAAGACCATTATGCGGTTGCCCGTTCGGTTCAGGAAATTCTGCAAAAATATAAATCCCTGCAAGACATTATTGCCATTTTGGGCATGGATGAGCTGTCCGAAGAAGATAAAATGGTGGTGAGCCGCGCCCGTAAGGTTGAACGCTTCCTCTCACAGCCTTTCCACGTCGCCGAAGTGTTTACCGGCATGCCAGGTTGTCTGGTTGATCTGAAAGACACCATTGCCGGCTTTAAAGGCCTGATCGCCGGTGATTATGATCACCTGCCTGAACAAGCCTTCTATATGGTTGGCAATATGGACGAAGCGATGAAAAAGGCGGAAAAAATGGCCGCCGAAGCGGCGTAAAGCGCACGCGGTGCAAGGATAGATGATGGCGTCTAAATTAAAATTCTCCCTCGTTTCACCGGAAAAAGAGCTTTTTTCCGGTGAAGTAGACGGCGTTGATGTGCCCGGCGAAGAAGGTGATTTTGGCGTTCTGCCCAATCACGCGCCGGTCATGACCACCATTCGCATGGGCACTATCGCCATCAAAGATGGCAAGGACACCCGGCGCATGTTTTTGCGTGGTGGCTTTGCCGATGTCACCCCGGATGGCCTGATCATTCTGGCCGAGGAAGCGGTGGATATTGCCGATTTGAATGCGGAAAAGCTTGCCACGGACCTTCGCCATGCCGAAGAAGACTTAGCCGATGCAAAAACTGATGAAAAACGCGCCATGGCCAGCGAGCGCCTTGAATATTTGCGCGGCCTTTCCGAAGCCCTGGCCAGCTAAGACTGGAACTTGTGCTGCCTAACCCGCAGGGTCGGAGGATCATTGTATGGCAGTCTTTTTTTCCCGATCAGGATCCTGAAAGATTTTAATCTCTGTGGGGTGCGCTGTCGCGGCACCGAAATAATGCGTGCGCAAACCGCCCTGTCCGTCCGGACTGTGCATCTTGATTAATTGTTCTTGTCCCTGGGCATAATCCGGCAGAGCCTCGTCTGTACGCGACATTTCAAACTCCACCCACAGACAATCCTTGTCTGCCCATGGCCCGTCAAAAGCTGCGCCAATTGTATGGTGCAAAGCTGCATAATGGTCATGGTCCAGATAACAACTGGCCACCGTGTTGAACAAAACCACCATGGGCGTGTCGGCTACAGCGCTCTTTGATAATCGTTGTACGCACGCCACCATATCGCCGCGTTCAAAGCGCACATCATGCTGGCCCTGGGTGTCTATCGCGGCGCGTAGACGGGCAAGACGCGGCGCATTATCCGGCCAGATCAGTGCTTCCAGAATGCGTTTTTGATCTTCTTCGCTGCAATCCAGCGGCCGCAAATCACAGCCGATGCGCGTGCATAATGCGGCTGTTAAACCTGGCAGGGACGCCAAAGACGAGTATGCGCATGCTGCGCCCGCCCCGCTCAGCGTAATCTCAAAGCGTGGATCCCCCTCTTGCGACCAAACCTGACCCGCCGGTCCATGCACCTGATAACCATATTTATCCGCCACCAGCCCCAGGCCGGCGCTGCACCCCAGCTCAATCAGCGTTACGCCCGGGCGCATCTCTTGCCAGCGCGCCAATACCGGCAACAGCCAGGTCAGCCCGCGCGAGGTTTCATTAGTCTGGATGGTGCCTTGCGATAAAAATGGCACCATATCCCGATGTCGTGCCGCCAGTACTTGGTTGACAGCCTTGCCCAATGCCTTGCTTTGTGAAGCTTCAAAGCCTCCGCCGCAACTGGCGTAAAAGGGGGTTAACGCCGGAGCATATCCCGACAGGGTCTGTTCATGCAAAGCCCCGGCCAGCAGAAGCGGGCGCTCAAACCAGGCGGTAAAGCTGCGCCCGCGCCAGCAGTGATCAACCGTTTCATAAAAGTCGCGCAAGGCCGGATCCGTTCGCCCATCTGAGCGGGCCTGATAAAGGTCGGCCAAATGCTCATACAGCGCTGTATAAAGGGGCGATGTGGCCTGACAATAACCGGCTTGCAAACGCAGGTCGTCGATCATGATAAATCTCCATCATGCTCACTCCCTATGTTGTTTTGAAAACGGCGATTTCTTCGAGCGCCTTGCGGGTGATGTCCGGCACCATAGCATGATCATCCGGATATCCGGCAACGATTATCATTACCGCACGTTCATTTTTGGGACGGCCCAGCAGGTCTCGCAAAAAACCCATGGGGCTGGGGGTATGGGTCAGCGTAGCCAGCCCCGCATGATGCAAAGCGGTGATCAGCAGGCCACAGGCCAGGCCGACGCTTTCATGGATATAATAATTTTTGCTACGCTTGCCGGTATCCGGATGGATGGCGTAATTTTGCTGAAAGACTACAATCAGCCAGGGCGCGGTTTCCAGAAACGGCTTGTGTTCGTCGGTGCCTAGATGCTCCAGATCACGCRGCCATTCCTGACCGGCCTTTCCCGCATAAAAGGCTTTTTCCTCTTTTTCCGCTTCACTGCGAATTTTTACTTTTAAGGCGGGGGCACTGACCGCAGCAAAAAACCAGGGCTGTTTATTGGCCCCCGACGGGGCACTACCGGCGGTGCGAATGGCATACTCGATAATCTTTTGCGGTATGACCGCGTTGGAAAAGTCTCGCACGGTACGCCGTGATCGCATGTCTTCATAGAAGGTACGCGCCCGTTCCTCCATAACCTCAACGTCTCTGTGCGGTTGTTTCWCCAGTGGGACAAAATGTGCATGGGGTGTTGATTGCAAAGAGATTTCTCCGTTTATTGTATGAAGATCGGTTAACCATATTTACGTGATCTTAACGCTATCGGTGCATTTGTTAACCAAGATTGATGAGGGGTTACCGGGGTAGGCCCTATGGGTTGCCCTGTATATTGTGTGTCTTACCGCATATTTACACCTTATCTAGGTGTGACTAACTTAAGACTCAAGGAATAGGGGAGTGATTCGGATGGCCACCGGCCCGTGGAGCGTTAAAGGCATTGATCCGCGCGCGCGCGAAGTTGCCAAAGCCGCCGCCCAGCGTGAGGGCCTGACCTTGGGCGAATGGATGAACCAACGCCTGCTGTCAGAGAACTCGACTGAGGAGTACGGCCAGTATGGCCGCCCCCGTTTTAACGCCCCTAATGCCCTGTCCATTTTTAACGGCACCAGCGAACACCGCGACCTGCACGGCATCGTCGAAGAACTGACCGCCCGGCTGGAAGCCACAGAACGGCGCAGCACCTTGGCCATCACCGGGATTGATCAGTCCGTACTGGGCATGCTGACGCGCCTTGAGAGCGTGGAAAGGGTGAATGGCGAAGTTTCCAGCAAGCTGGATAATTCGCTTGAGAGCCTGGAATCCATGGTTTCAAAATCACGCCATGAAATTGACCGTGTGGTGAGCAAGGTTGACCGTACCACCGAAGATTCTGCACGGCGCATTGATACMGTTTCCGAGCACACTGATTTGCAACTGGGCCGCGCCCGGCATGAGCTTTCCAAAGAACTTGAGCTGGTTAATACGCGCTCTGACGAGTTAAGCCAGCGTCTGGGTGCCGCTGAACGTATGACCGACAATGCCGTGCGCACGCTGGAGGCCAGCTTTGCCTCGGTTGATGAACGGTTGCGCCGCACTGAAAAGAAACTGGAAGAAAACAGCGCCGCCGGACTTTCTGAAATCTTTAACCGGCGGTTCAAAACTTTGAGCGAAGAGCTGATCCATGTTGTCGCCCAGACCCGTGGCCAGTTGGCGGCACAGATTGAAGCCCAGGCTGCCGCCCCCCGCATGGAACAGTTCGAAGCCTCCTTGCGTGAAGTTCGCGGTCATATTGCCAATTCGGAACGCCGCCACGCCGATACGCTGGAACGCATTGCCAAAGAAGTTGGCAAGCTTGGTGGTGTAATGGAGCATCGCTTTTCAGAAGCAGAGCGCAACACCGCGATCAGTCTGGATAAAATGCTGGATGCACGATTTAGAGATTTTCAGAATGATCACGCCACCGCCATCGACAAGATCGGTGATGGCATGACAGGTGCCATTGCCCGTCTGGAAGAAAAGTTCAATACGCTGGAAACGCAACGCAATACTGAAGACGGTCTGGAAGCGCGTATCATTGCCTCCGARGAACGAACCGCAAAAATGATCGAGGATGCGCTGCAGCGTCTGCAAGATCGATTGGATACAAATACCAGACAGGAACAGGAAGAAGACTCTCCGGTTCAAAAAGCTATGTTGGCTCTGGCTGCACGTCTAGAAAATCTGGAAGACGCAAAGAAAGCGCCCCCCCCTTTTGACCCCACCCTGAGCGCAGAAGGCAGCCCATCGGCCAACAATGATATGGCAACGCCTGGTCAGAACCCTGCGCTGGAAGAAGTCTTACGACCTCCACATCATTTTACCGAAGATGCCCCGCCCTCTTTGCCACCGCTGTCGCCAGATGCACGCAATGATATTAATGGTGGCCTTGGCGAAATGCTGGATGAGCAATTTTCCTCTATGCCGGACGGCATAGAGGACTCTGTGATTTCTCCGATCTATGCACCCGATGATAACGGCCATTATGCCCCCGCAGGGGCCACTGCGGATGCTCATTTTGTGGCAGCCGCCCGACGGTCTGTACGCATGTCAGGGGAGGAAACATCCCCGGCGCATGGTATTAAAAACCCAAATCCAGGCGGCTCGCGAAAACTGCTCATGGCCGCCAGCTTTATTGCTATTGTCGCCATTATCGGTGTTGCGGGCGGGATTACGTTTCTGGAATTTGAAAAAAATTCCAATGGCAACACTACCAGCACGGCCACCGCATCAAACTTGGGTTGGGACGCCTTGATTGACGGTACGGAAGCCCCTGTACAAAACGCCAATAATGAAGCTCTTGCGCAGACAGACAGCACTTCAGAACCTGAAAATAGTACTCCCGATACCCTAGACGGGCCGGCTTATCCTTCTCATTCACCGGACACGGCCAAAGACAATTCAATTGTCGTGCCGCCCAAGGCTCAGGTTAAGCCGGCTACACGACACAAACCGTCACGCACTGCCCAACAAAACGCTGCGCCAACACGTCAGACCGCTAACCACACAGACGATGCCCGCCCCAAGTCACAGCCCACCACGCCAGTGAGTGTGGCCCCTCTGGGACAGCAGACCAGAACCGCTGTTGCAATGGCGCCTGTACGCAATCAGACAACCAATATAAGCACGACCGGGCGCCTGAGTATTCAGCAGGCCGCAAAAAATGGTGATCCGGTGGCACAGTTTCAGCTGGCTTCGGCCAAGCTGGATGCCGGTGAGGCAGAGGCCGGTATTGCCTTAATGCGCCAGGCCGCCAATCGGGGTCTGCCGATTGCGCAATATCGTCTGGGCAAGCTGTACGAAGAAGGTGCCGGCGTTACAAAGGACTTAAAAGAAGGTCGCCGCTGGACAGAACGGGCCGCCAATGGCGGCAATCGCCGGGCCATGCACAATCTGGCCATGATGTTTGCCGAAGGCAATAGCGTTCCACAGAGCTATGAAACCGCTGCCAAATGGTTTCAGGAAGCAGCCCGCATGGGCCTGACCAATTCTCAGTACAATCTGGCGTTTTTGTATGAACAGGGCCTTGGTGTCCCTGAATCTCTTGCCCAGGCCTTTGCCTGGTATTCCATCGCCGCCAAGGCCGGGGACAAAGGCGCAAAAGAACGAGCAAGCGAAATCAGTGCCACCCTGCCCAGCAGCGCAAAAAATGAGGCCAGCACCATTATTACCAACTTCCGCCCCCGACCTCTGGATCTGGCGGCAAACGGTGTTTTCCGCAATGTAAGCTGGGCCAGACCGCAACTCAATACTGCCCCCAATATTGCTAGGGCTCAGATATTATTGGCACGCCTGGGGTATAAGCCCGGCCCTGCAGACGGCAATCCTGGCAAGGCAACGCGCAATGCCATTATCGCTTATGAGCGTGATCAGGGGTTGGCCCAGACCGGCCGGATTGATTCAGCCCTGCTGGCCAAACTGGAAAACTCCACGATTAACTGAAATTTCAACGGCGCTTATTTTTTGGGGTTTTCGGCCTCTGTTTAGACCTCGCAAAATCCAGCGCCTTTTGCCCCCATTGGCAAGCGTCGTCCGGGTCATCCATAGCCCTTTGGGGCATGGACCAATACCCGTTCATCGGGCGCGGGCCTTGATCACCTTTACCAAAATCAACCAAGAAAGGGCTGCTGTCCAAACTCGYCAGATCCGCCTTYAGTGCTTCATCAACTTTAATATAGAGCGCGTCATCAGAAATCAGCGCAAACATCACACCGTCACAATAAACCCCCGCACCGCCAAACATAGGCCGAGCGCTGATTATACCCAGGCCGGAAAACAAATCGCATATGAATGTCTTAAATTGCGGTGATACCACCATGGCTTGCCTCTTCTCATTTAGAATTTCATAGCACGCACTGAGAGCGCCACCCGCTCACATTGCATAAATTATAAACAATATTGACTAATTCGTTCGTACGAATTATTTATAGGCACAAGAGGAACATTATGACGCATGTGATATCCAAAAAGGCTCAGGAAACGAAGCTCCACATTCTTGAAGCCGCCAGGCGAGTTTTGCTTGAAAGGGGATATGCCGGATTAACCACCCGTGGAGTAGCCGCCATGGCACAGGTCCCGATGAGCCAGATTCAGTATCATTTTGGTTCCAAGGAAGGCATGGTACTGGCGCTGTTCTCCCATATGCACTCCCAATTGTTGCTACGCCAATCAGAGATGTTCTCTGACCAGACACTCTCGCTATCTCAAAAGTGGGAACTCGCCTGCGATTACCTTGATGATGACCTGTCCTCTGGTTATGTGCGGGTATTGCAAGAGCTATGGGCGGCAGGTTGGTCAAATCCTGAAATCGGCAAGACTGTCAAAGAAGGCGTGTTCCTCTGGCAAAACCTTCTGACCGAAATCGCCCGTGAAGCCCAGAAAACTTATGGATCGCTCGGCCCTTTCGAACCAGAAGATATTTCCGCTCTTGTTGGTACGATTTTTATCGGTGCTGAAGCTTTTTTACTTCTTGGTTTTGATGAGCAGTCCATGCCGCTGCGCCGGGCATTGCGCCGGATTGGCATTCTGCTCAAAACCTATGAGCAACAAGAAAAACCTGAGGCCATATAATGCGCGCAAAACTCCCAGATTCTGAAGGGTGGGCAACCCGAAACAGCATCAAGCTGCACTATGAAGTCTTTGGTCAAGGCGAACATACAATACTGTTTATTCCCCCATGGTGGCCCTTAGTTACGTCACGGTGTTTCAAGGGACAAATTCCCTATTTTTCTGAAAACTATCGTTGCATTACCTATGACCCGCTTGGCAATGGAAAGTCAGACCGGCCTTTAACCCCTGATCATTATGGCTCACAAAACCATATTGAAAATGCCTTGGCTATCCTGGATGCCACCGATACCGGCACAGCCATTCTGTTTGGTTATTCGTGCAGTGGTTCCATTTGCGCGGCGCTGGCCGCCCATCACCCGGAGCGGGTCGACGCCGTTATTACCATAAGTACGACATCGCCGCTGGCTCCCCCTCATACGCATCGGCGGTCCGACGATTATACCAAATATTTTGAGCAACCAGTGGGTTGGCAAAAATATAATCGAAGCTATTGGAAAGAAGGGTACACAGATTTTGCAGATTTTTTCTGCCATCAGGTTTTTACMGAAGCTCATTCGACCAAACAAATAGAAGATACCAGAGGGTGGGCAGCCGAGACTAATGGTATGGCGCTCATCGCATCCAATGACGGGGCCTCTGATGGCCAGCCATTTATGGACCCCGCCGTATATGGGGAAATACACTGTCCCACGCTGCAAATTCATGGCGATGAAGATGCGATTATCCCGGTGGCCAGCTCTAAGGCCGTGGCCGAAGCAACCAGGGGGGAGCTGGTTATTATCCCGGGAGCAGGCCATGCGGCACATGGGCGTTAYCCAGCGCTGGTCAATACCGTCATGCGTGATTTTCTTATCCGGCAYAATCTGGCAAAGCCAGTACCAGAGGCCGCGTATAATTCTCCGTCCTCTGCCTCGCATAAAGCCAGACGTTCCAAAAAAGTACTTTATCTGTCTTCGCCAATTGGGCTGGGCCATGCACGCCGCGACCTGGCCATCACCCGTGAGTTACGCAAACAGCACCCGGATATTGAGGTGGACTGGCTGTCGCAAGACCCGGTAACGCGCTTTTTAAATGCCAATCATGAGCGCATACACCCCGCCAGCTCGAAACTGGCCAATGAATCCTCGCATATAGAAAGCGAAGCGGGCGAGCATGATTTGAATGCCTTTCAGGCATTACGAAATATGGATGAAATCCTGATCGCCAATTTCATGGTGTTTCAGGAAGCAGTTGAGGACGGTGAATATGACCTCATTATTGCCGATGAGGCCTGGGATGTTGATCATTACTGGCATGAACACCCGCAGCTTAAAAAAGCGCAAATGGCCTGGCTGACTGACTTTGTCGGCTTTGTACCTATGCCGGAAAATTGTGCGGCTGAAGCCTTGTTAACGACAGATTATAACGCCGAAATGATTCACCATATAGAGCGCCATCCCGGCGTTCGTGACCGGTCAATCTTTGTAGGCAATCCTTGTGACATCATTGGGCATAGCTTTGGCAAAGACCTGCCGGATATGCGCGACTGGGTATCGCAGCATTTTGATTTTTGTGGATATGTGCTGGGAGAGCACCCGGATGCGTTTGGTGACAAAGAAGAGCTTCGCTCAACTTTGGGCTATCGCGAGGACGAGAAAATCTGCCAGGTCACGGTTGGCGGCTCCGGCGTAGGCGGGGCGCTGATCCGGCGCATTCTTGCCGCCTATCCCATTGCCAAAAATCATATACCTGAATTGCGCATGATCGTGGTTTTGGGCCCTCGCCTTCACCCGACGGCATTTACCGTGCCCGAGGGCGTTGAGGTACACGGATTTGTGCCTGACCTTGATCGTCATTTGGCCGCCTGTGATCTGGCATTGGTGCAGGGTGGTCTAACCACTTCGATGGAGCTTGCTGCCGCCGGAACGCCGTTCTTGTATTTTCCGTTGAACAATCATTTCGAGCAAAACTTTCACGTCGCCCACCGGCTGGACCAGTATGGCGCCGGCAAGAAAATGCTGTTCAGTGAAAGCGATCCGGACACCATCGCCCAGGCCATGATGGACGAGCTATCCCGGCATCAAAGCTACAAACCGGTAGAAGCGGACGGTGCCAGCCGTGCTGCACAGTTGATTGCAGAATTACTGTAAATCTTTACTTTCAAAAAGGGGAAGATCATGAACGAAGATAAATTCAACGAGCTGTTTGGCAAGGTGCTGGGCGATGTTGGCGGGGCCATTGGGTTGTTAATGGCCTATATGGGCGATCAGGCCGGGGTCTATAAAGTCATGGAAGAGGCCGGCCCATCCACCTGCGATGAACTGGCAAAAAAATCCGGTGTCGATGCGCGCTATTTACGCGAATGGTTATCGTCCAATGCTGCAGCGGGCTATGTGGATTATGACGCAGAAAATGACACCTTCAGCCTGTCAGAGGAGCAGGCCGCAATTTTTGCCCATGAGGGCGAACCAACCTGTATGCAGGGGTTTTTCCAGGCGGTGGTTGCCCAGTATGAAGCCCATGAAACCGCCGTTGATGTGTTTAAAACCGGTCGTGCACGTCCGTGGTCCGAGCACACCGCCTGTTGTTTCTGTGGCACGGACCGGTTTTTCCGTCCCGGCTATGCCGCCAATCTGGTGCAACACTGGATCCCGGCGCTGGATGGCGTTGAAGCCAAACTGAAAGCCGGTGCAAAAATCGCCGATATCGGGTGCGGGCTGGGCTCATCATCCATATTGATGGCGCAAACCTATCCTAATTCCACCGTTCACGGGTTTGATTTTCATGGTCCATCCATTGAAAAAGCCAAAGCCAAGGCCGCCGAGGCTGGCCTGACCAATATTGAGTTTCATGAAGTCACCGCCAAGGATTTCCCGGGCGACGGGTATGATTTTGCCTGTATTTTTGATGCTCTGCACGATATGGGCGATCCAGTGGGTGCCGCGGCCCACATCAAAAAAAGCCTTAAAAATGATGGTACGTTTATGGTGGTTGAGCCCGCCGCCGCAGACAATCTGGGCGACAATCTCAACCTGTTGGCCAGTATTTTTTATGGATTTTCCACCACCATTTGCGTGCCAACGTCAAAGGCGCAGGAAGTGGGGCTGATGCTGGGAGCGCAAGCCGGTGAAAAACGCATCACCGATGTTCTCAAAAAGGGTGGTTTTACCCGGGTGCACCGGGCTACGGAAACGCCGACCAATATGGTCCTGGAAGCACGGTAATAAGTGGCTTCATCAATACTTTTACTGAAAGGGGAGAAACTCTCATGTTAAATTTTAGATCAAAGCGCTTTATCGCACGAACTGTCGCTGCATCATTTTTGTTTCTGGGTATGGCGGCGAACGTTTCTGCGCAAACCGCTGAATCAGCAGACACCAAGATCAAACGGGCGATGTCTGCCGGTCCAGCAGCAATTAGTGCGCAAGCCACGATAATGGACCTTGATGGCACCATTTTGCGAAAAGGCAATAATGGCTGGACCTGTCTGCCGGGCGTAGGGCTCATACCCGGCGACAATCACCCGATGTGAAATGATGCCACCTGGATGAAATGGATGGCCGCTGCTGCGTCTGGCTCGGCGTTCTCTACCAATGTGGTCGGCACATCCTACATGCTTCAGGGCGATGCCCTGGTCAACAATAACGACCCAACCGCTAAAGACCCCAATGTCGGCGGCATGTGGATACAGGAAGGGCCGCATTTAATGATGCTCTACCCAACCGCAGAAGCCTATGCACATCTGCCGCGTGACCCGAATGTCGGTGGCCCCTATGTGATGTGGGGCAGGACGCCGCTTGTGCATGTCATGGTG
Organism: Robiginitomaculum sp.; assembly: GCA_002733485.1. GTDB lineage: Bacteria > Pseudomonadota > Alphaproteobacteria > Caulobacterales > Maricaulaceae > Robiginitomaculum_B. The sequence goes on along the minus strand of NVVU01000010.1, from coordinate 4,325 downwards.
CCTGTATCTGTGCCAGACCATTAACGTATTGGAGGCGCATCTATAACCTGCACTAATGTTCAATCACCAGCATAATTGAAAAAAGCTGGATTGATCGTGATACCCTGTGCACAATATCAATTGCACGAGAGGGGCCACGCCATGCAGGATAAATTATCACGAGTGTATATCAGCACAGGGCGGGTTTTGCTGGCCTTGTATTTCCTGCTGCCGGGTGTCGCCAAACTGATTGCCCCATCCAGCCAGCTCAGCCTGATGCAACATCATGGCCTACCCTTTGCGTCCACCCTGTTGATGGTCGCTGGTATGGCACAAGTGCTTGGCGCACTGATGCTGATCACCAATCGGCATGTCCGTCTGGTTTCACTTGGTTTTGTACTCTACATCCTCGTTATCAATGGCCTTTTGCATGATTTTTGGCACTTCACCGGCGATGAAGCCGCCCATGAAGCACAAAATTTCATCAAGAACCTTGGCATTCTTGCTGGTCTTCTGGTGCTGGCCGGAATCAGCCCAAAGCGCGGCTTTGGGCTGAAGGGTATTCACCTTAGCGATCGGGCCTTCTAATACACCTCAAACAGGCCAGCCGCTCCCATACCGCCGCCAACACACATGGTGCAGACCACATATTTTGCTCCCCGGCGTTTGCCCTCGATCAGCGCATGGCCAACCATGCGCGCACCGGACATGCCATAGGGGTGCCCAACGGAAATGGCACCGCCATCGACGTTCAGCAATTCATCAGGGATGCCTAGCTTGTCGCGGCAATAGAGCACCTGCACCGCGAAGGCTTCGTTCAGCTCCCACAGGCCAATATCATCCATGGTCAAACCGTTGGCTTTAAGCAGTTTTGGAACGGCGGCAACCGGGCCAATGCCCATTTCATCAGGGTTAACCCCAGCCGCCCAAATGCCGCGATAGGCCCCCAATGGCTCCAGACCCCGCCGGGAGGCCTCTTTGGCTTCCATCACGACTGCAGCCGAGGCACCATCGGACAGCTGTGAGGCATTGCCCGCCGTAATGTATTTGCCTTCCTTGACAGCCGTGCCGTCCTTGAAAACCGGTTTCAGGTTAGACAGAGCCTCGGCAGTGGTACCCGGGCGATTGCCTTCGTCCTTGTCCAGCGTCACCGACACATCAGAAATTTCCCTGGTTTCCCGATCCATGACTTTCATCACCGAGGGCAGGGCGACAATCTCGTCATCAAAGCGGCCGGCCTCTTGCGCGGCGGCTGTACGGGTCTGGGATCGCGCTGCATACTCATCTTGTGCCTCGCGGGAAATGCCATAACGATCGGCGACGATCTCGGCGGTTTCCAGCATGGACATATAGAGGTTTGGTACATGCTCCTGTATCCAGGGGTCCAGGCGGCGATAATTGTTCATGTGTTCGTTCTGCACCAGTGAAATACTTTCACCGCCGCCGCCGACCGTAATATTCATGCCGTCGCACAAAACCTGTTTGGCAGCGATGGCAATGCCCATCATGCCCGAGGCGCACTGGCGATCCACACTCATACCAGCGACACTGTCCGGCACACCGCCACGAATTAACATCTGCCTCGCCGGGTTTTGGCCGCCCGACCCCTGTTGCATGGCACAGCCCATGATTACATCATCGACCTCAGCACCTTCCAGTCCGGCACGGGCAATGGCATGTTTGATCACATGGCCGCCTAGCTCCTGTAATTGAGTGTTGTTAAAGGCACCACGGTAGGCTTTGCCTATGGGGGTACGCACCGTGGAAACGATGACCGCTTCGCGCATATTGCTCTCCTTAAGTTGCTAAATCTTATTGCTGCTGAAAGGTAGCCGTGTTCACCCCCAAAGTGCAAACTTTTACCGCGCGTTAACCATAGCCCGGTCAGATAGTGCTACGTACGGAGACCCCGTTCATGCGTTGCCTGAACCTTGCCCTTGCCCTATGCTTAATCAGCGCTCTGCCAGCCTATGCAGGCCTGCGCGAGGCGATGTTGGGTATTGAAGGCAATGCGGCCCTGWGCCTGGTGCGTTTTGACCGGCAACCAAATACAGTAGCGGTCCGCACCACTCCCACAGGCGTAGAGGTTGTGGTCAAAGGGGTCAGTGCAAAAAACGCCAAAATTACACCGCCGGATTCCCATCTTGTTTCTGCTATTGATGTCAGCCCCATCGACGGTGGCGTACGCCTGCTTTATTATTTCAAAACGCCCCCCGTTAAGGGTAGTGCCGTAGTTTATGATCATGCGATTATGATCCGGGTAAATTTTGATCATTCTTTGCATGCACAAAATGCCCGTTTAGAATACACAGCCCCGGCAGCTTCAAAACCAATTGAGAAAGCCTCTCTTGCCCATCAGGGCGAAAGTGACGCTCACGACAATAACGATGACCATGCCTCAACACCTTCACCAACCCAAAGTGAAGCGGCATCCCGTGGTGAAGGCCCGCCTTCCTCACAAGCAAGCCCCTCTGCCGGTGCATCTGCATCACCTGCAACGTCAACGGCAACGCCTGGCCATCAGGCACCTGCCGCACGCCGTACATATAACACCAAGAAAAAACCTCTGCTCGACAGCGATATGACTGCACCTGTGAACCCAAAGCTCCGTGGCACCGGCATGATCCGCGATGCTTCGGCCAAACATATGGCACAAAGCCTTGATGCCGCTTCTTGTGCAGCGGCGGAAAAAGCCATTGAAGATGATCCCTGGGCACTGGATAAACTGTCTGTCTATGGCGCCTGCATAGCCAAAGAGGGGCACAAAGATGAAGCCAAAGAAGTTTTTGAACGCTTGCTTACCTTTGATCCAGAGATGATTTCAGCCTATATGGGTCTGGGTTCCATTGCACAGGATAGCGGCGATATAACGGCTGCAAAACGCTATTATCAGCAGGCGCTTGACGTTGGCGGATCCGATGCCCAGGCCGCCAATGTGCGGGCATTACTGGGCACTCTGGAAGAAAAGCACTAGAGTCGGCATCTACAAAACTTCGTAATCTGCAAAGTCCGGCCGGGCCATAAGCCGCCTGAACACTGCGGTTGAATGCGGCCATAACGTGGGAATAGAACCGTCTTTGGCCTGATACCAGCTGTTACAACCAGACGCCCAGACCATGTTTTCAAGATCATCGGCAATAGTGTCATTGTATCGTTCTTCCGCATCTTCACGCACACACAGCACCCCCGCCCCCGCATGGTTGATGGCTTTGATCACATAATTTATCTGCGCTTCTATCATCAGGATGACGGACGTATGCCCGAGGCCGGTATTGGGACCAAGCAGGGTAAAAAAGTTAGGAAAGCCCGTAAAAGAAGACCCGCGATAGGCGCGCAGGTGTTTGGAAAACCGTTCGTGCAAATCACGCCCGCCAAGACCAGTTACCGTCAGTCCGGCAAGGAAGTTAGTGGCCTCAAAGCCGGTCGCCAATACAATGACATCAGCCGGGATTTCCTGACCGGACTTTGTATGGATAGCCTGCTTGTCCACCCGGTCTATGCCATCGGTGACCAGTGCCACATTGCCGCGCAAAAGGGTCTGGTAATAATCATCAGAAAGCAAAATACGTTTGCATCCCAGCGTGTAATTCGGGGTCAGTCTGGCACGCAAATCCGGATCGTATACAATCTCATGCATGGATTTTATGGCACCTTGCGCCATAAATTTTGCCAAACGGCTGTTTTTGTAGAACRTCCGAAAACTGAAATAATCGCGGCTAAGGTCCATATAGGTTCTTTTAAYTTTCAAGAGAAAAGGAAAGCGCCTCCAAAGAGCCTTCTCCCATTGCCGGTAAGCCCGGTCCCGGCGCGGCACAACATAATTGGCGGTGCGCTGGAATATACTGAGATTATCGACCTCRTYCGCAATGGCYGGCRCGATCTGTACGGTACTGGCAGCGCTGCCRATWATRGCWACATTTTTACCCTTCAATGAYAAATTTTTGGGCCAGCGCGCCGAATGAAARGCCTCGCCCTCAAAATCGCWCAATCCCTTGATCGGTGGAATTAAAGGCACGCTGAGCGGCCCGGTGGCGGTGACGACAAAGCGGGCCAGCACTTGCTCGCCTGTACCTGTATGCAAAACCCAGTGACCAGCCTGCTCGTCAAACAGAACTTTTTCTATGGCCGTATTCAGTCGTATATTACCGGTAATACCATAACGCTGGGCACAGTTTTCCACATAGGCTTTGATCTCATGCTGGCGTGAATACACCCGTCCCCAGTCCGGATTGGGCGCAAAAGAATAACAATAAAGGTGAGAGGGCACATCACACCCCGCCCCAGGATAGGTATTGTCATGCCAGGTGCCACTCAGGCCATCGGTTTTTTCAAAAATGATAAAATCA
>NVVU01000107.1 GCA_002733485.1 Robiginitomaculum sp. | reverse complement strand
GCGCTAAAAACGCGCCGTCCTGACCTTACGTTTTTAGCCAATGCCGATGCCCTGCGGGTGGTGCCAAACGGTGAGGATTTGATTATCCCGGTGGAATGGGTGCTGGAAAAACGTTCTCGCGAAACCGCGCGGGCCACGCTGCACGGCATTAAAGCGGCGATGAAGGACGAGCGCTGTATCGTCATGTTTCCGGCGGGAAAGCTGGCGGGGCTGACGATAAAGGGCTTAAAAGACAAGCCCTGGGCCAGCAGCGCTGCGGCGCTGGCGCGCAAATATAATGCCCCCATTGCGCCCTTGCATATCAGCGCGCGCAATTCGGTACTTTATTATATGTTTTGCCTGATCAGCGGGGAATTGCGCGATATAACGCTGTTTCATGAGTTGCTGAACAAAGCCGGTAAGACCTTTGATCTGACCTTTGGACCGATGATTAAAGCGGCGGACTTACCCAAAAATGCAGAACAGGCCAGCATCTTGATCCGCCAGATCGTGACACAGCAATTGGCCATAACCGAATAGAGGCATCAGGGCCTGAATAAACAGGCCCTGATCTGTACCCAATTATGCTGCTCGGGGATTACCACGCCGACTTGGGCGATTGTTTTGTCCGGGCTTCCCCTGACCGGATTTACCTCTGGGGCCACCCGGTCTTTGTCCGCCCCGGCGCGGCTTATTTTTGAACGTATTGCCAAAATTACGCGGATTGGCGGGCTTGCCTTCCTGACTGGCATCATAGGTTTTGCTGTATTCGCTTTCCACACGTTCCAGCGTAATGCCGGTCAGCTTTTCAATATCACGTAAAAACCCCCGTTCGGTGCCATCCATGAGCGAAATGGCAATGCCGCTTTTACCGGCACGCGCGGTTCTGCCAATACGGTGAATATAAGATTCGGGGATATTAGGCAGCTCGTAATTGATGATGTGGCTAATGTCATCAATGTCGATACCGCGCGCCGCAATGTCGGTGGCGACCAGAATATTTAACTCACCAGAGCGAAAGGCGTTCAGGGTTTTCTGGCGCTGGTTCTGGCTTTTATTGCCGTGAATAGCCGCCGCCTCAAGGCCACGTTTTTGCAGATTGATCACCACTTTATTAGCCCCGTGCTTGGTGCGGGTGAAAATAATTACGCGCTCTATTGCCGGGGACAGGACCAGCTCTTCTAGCAATTGCCGTTTGGCCTGTTTACCAACAAAGTAAACTTTTTGATCAATGCTCTCAATCGGGCGTGATTGCGGGGCGACACTGATCTCGGACGGATTGGACAAAAAGTCATTGGCCAGGGCGCGAATCTGTTTGGGCATGGTCGCGGACAAGAGCATGGTTTGGCGCTTTTTCGGCAATTGCTTCATGATCCGGCGAATGGCGGGCATAAAGCCCAGATCCATCATCTGGTCGGCTTCGTCCAGCACCACGGTATTAGTGTGTGTCAATGTAATCGCGCCGGTGTTGATATGGTCTTCCAGACRGCCCGGTGTAGCCACCAGAATATCCACGCCGCGCGCCAGGGCGCGGATTTGCGCCCGGGGCTTCACACCGCCGACAACCACGGTCACGGAAAGGCCCAGGAACTGGCTGTAACTGCGAACGTTATCCGCAATTTGTGCTGCCAGTTCGCGGGTTGGAGCCAAAATCAGGGCGGCGCAGGTTTTAGGTTCCGGCCGGTCCAGCTTGTGAAGTTTGTGCAGGATGGGCAACACAAAGGCCGCCGTCTTGCCAGTGCCCGTCTGGGCGATGCCGACAATGTCGCGCCCGCCCATCATTTCGGGAATAACGCCCGCCTGAATGGGGGTCGGCTTGGTATAGCCTTCGGCGCTGACCGCACGAAGGATTGGCTCGGCCAGGCCGAGATCGGTAAAAGATGTCAAAAGAATACTCTCAATATAATTACGCCCAATACCAAAAACGGCATGGGCAGGTGGCATTTTGCCAATGTTGGGGGAGCTAGCGTAGAACAGCTGCCGGTGGGATTGCGTGCTTTCGCACGGTGACTTGACAAATACTTTTGAGCATTTGCGTCAACATACCCTCACCGTAAACGACATGATCGTTATCCACGCGCGGTAAAAGTTGACGCCGTGTCCCACAGATGACCGTACAAAGCAAACACTATTTACTGTTACTTTTTGGCCGCGTTTTTCTCTGACTTACATTTTGGGTGTCCAAARCGGATGCAAAACGCAGGCATGGCGTATATCGTCGTGGCGTTCTTGCGAGACTATGGACGGATAGGGCAGATGCTCAAATATATTATCTTGGCACTTGTGCCTGTCCTTGTCTGGTCATGCGGTCCGCAACCGGCCTCTCATGCAGATACCGGCAAAGTGGTGCTGGGCATGCAACTGGAACCGCCGGGGCTGGACCCCACACGCGGCGCCGCCGGGGCCATTGATGATGTGGTCTATGCCAATATCTTTGAAGGTCTGACCCGCATTACCGAAGATGGCAGCGTCCAGCCGGCTCTCGCCAAATCATGGGCCCTTTCCCCGGACGGGAGGGTTTATACCTTTACGCTGCAAGAGGGCGTGCGCTTTCATGATGGCAGCACCTTTGACGCGGGGGATGTAAAATTCACGCTGGACCGCACCTTTGCCGCCGATTCGGTGAATGCGCAAAAGGCGCTTTTTACCCCGATTGATCGTGTGGAGGTATTGGATCCCCTGCACGTCAAAGTGACGCTGTCCCATCCGGTTGGGGATTTCCTCTTTAACTTGGGGCTGGGCGATGCAGTGATGGTGGATCCAAAATCCGCGCCTAATAATGCGGTACATCCCATTGGCACCGGGCCATTTCGCTTTGCCAGCTGGCGTAAAGGCTATGCCATTACGCTGAACCGCAATGATGAGTATTGGGGGGAGGCGGCCAAGTCCCCCGCTATCCAGTTTATCTTTATCACTGACCCGGCGGCGGCTTTTGCCGCGCTGATGGGTGGTGATGTGCATGGCTTTGCCGGCTATCCGGCCCCGGAAAACCTGCCCGCTTTTGAGGCTGATCCGCGATTTGATGTGGTCATCGGTGCCACCGAGGGGGAAACCATATTGGCCATCAATAATGGCCGTGCACCTTTTAAAGACGTACGCGTGCGCCGCGCCATTGCCCATGCCCTGAACCGACAGGAAATCATAGACGGGGCGATGTTTGGCCGGGGTATTCCCATTGGTTCGCATTTCTCGCCGGGCCATCGCGCCTATGTGGATCTGACCGGCATGTATCCATACGATCCATCCCGGGCCCGGGCGTTGCTGGCCGAGGCCGGGTATCCAGACGGCTTTGAGGCCACGCTGAAATTACCACCGCCCAGCTATGCGCGCCGCTCTGGCGAGATCATTGCCGCGCAACTGGCCAGGGTCGGTATCCGGATTACCATCGAAAATATTGAATGGGCCCAGTGGCTGGAACAGGTCTTCACCAATAAGGATTATGACCTTAGCATCGTCGCCCATACCGAACCCATGGATATCGGCATTTATGGACGCGATGATTATTATTTTCAATATCACAGCCCGGCTTTCAAGACGCTGATGGCCAGGCTATCGCAAACCAGCGATCCGGCGGCGCGCGACCGGCTTTATGGCGAGGCCCAACGCCTGATCGCCAAAGACAGCGTCAACGGGTTTTTGTTCCAACTGGTCAAAATGGGGGTTTGGGATAAACGTCTGAAAGGCATGTGGGCCAACGCGCCGATACAAGGGGCCGACCTGCACGATGTCTATCTTGAAAACTAGGGTCGAGGCCGCGCTATGACTCATTGGCTGGTGCGCCGGGCGGTCTCTTTGGTGATAACGCTTTTGGCGGCCTCTCTGGTGATTTTTTTGCTGATCCAGGTGTTGCCCGGCGATCCGGCGCGCCTGATGCTGGGCCTGAATGCCAGCCCGGAGGCCCTGGCCAGCCTGCGCACGCAAATGGGGCTGGATGCGCCGTTGCCACTGCGTTATCTGCACTGGCTTGGCGGGCTGTTGCAGGGTGATTTTGGGCTTAGCTATACCTATCGCGTGCCGGTGGGCGACCTGATTGCCGAACGTCTGACGGTGTCTTTGCCATTGGCGCTTTATGCGTTGACGATCTCCATTGTGCTGGCCTTTCCCATTGCGGTTTTTGCCGCCGCGCGCCGGGGTCGCGTCGCCGACATGCTGGTCATGGGGGGGACGCAAATCGGCATTGCCATTCCCAATTTCTGGCTGGGGGTTTTGCTGGTTTTGCTCTTTTCTACGCAATTGCACTGGTTTTCGGCGGGTGGCTTTCCCGGCTGGCAGGCGGGGACATTGCCGGGATTAAAGGCGCTGACCCTGCCGGCTTTGGCGCTGGGCCTGCCACAGGCGGCGATATTGGCGCGGGTGATGCGCGCCGCTCTGGTTGAAACCCTGGGCGAGGACTATGTGCGCACCGCCCGGGCCAAGGGGCTGAACCGTACGCAAGTGATCTGGCACCACGGGGTGCGCAATGCGCTGATCCCGGTGTTGACCATTATCGGTATGCAGCTTTCTTTCCTGCTGGCCGGCAGCATTATCATAGAGAACGTATTTTTTCTGCCCGGCCTTGGGCGTCTGGTGTATCAGGCKATATTGCAACGCGATCTGATGGTGGTGCAAAGCGTGGTGATGGTGCTGGTGYTGGCCGTGGTTCTGGTCACGTTTCTGGTGGACATCGCCTATCATCTGGTGGACCCGCGCCTGCGTCGACCTGTGCCCAAAAGGCTAAGATTATGAGGCGGGCTTCATTCGCATTGTGGGGCGGCGCAGKCCTGGCTGYGCTGGTTTCTGGCATGGCGGTATTATCGCTGTTCTGGACGCCCTTTGATCCCACCGTGCTGGCGGTTGCAGACCGATTATACGCACCCTCACTGGCGCACCGCTTTGGCACGGACCATCTGGGACGCGATGTTCTCTCGATGATTATGGCCGGGGCGCGCAATTCCATCATGGTGGCCCTTATTGCTGTGGGCATTGGCATGGGGGCGGGGGTGCCGCTGGGCCTTGTGGCGGCGGCAAAACGCGGCTGGCTGGATAATGCGCTAATGCGTATGAATGATCTTTTGTTCGCATTTCCGGCACTCATTCTGGCCATTTTGATTACGGCAACTTTTGGGCCGGGGGCAATCAATGCCATTATCGCCATTGGTATTTTTAATATTCCGGTGTTTGCCCGGCTCACCCGGGCAACGGCGCTGTCGCTCTGGCAGCGGGATTTTATTCTGGCGGCGCGTCTTAGCGGCAAAAACATATTTCGTATTTCGGTTGAGCACATATTGCCCAATATCACTGGCCTTTTGCTGGTGCAGGGCAGTATCCAGTTTTCCATGGGTATTATTGCCGAGGCCGGGCTTTCTTATCTGGGCCTGGGCGTACAGCCCCCGGCAGTCAGTTGGGGGCGGATGCTGTTTGATGCGCAAACTATGACCGGCTTTGCCCCGTGGCTGGCGATTTTTCCAGGTCTGGCCATCCTCTTGAGCGTGCTTGGTTTTAATCTTCTGGGCGATGGCCTGCGCGATCTTCTGGATCCGCGTACACGGCGGGGGAGAAGATGAGCCTGCTTGCCATCAACAATTTGTCGCTGGACATCGGCCAAACGTCGATCCTGCACGATGTGTCTCTATCCATTTCCAAAGGTAAAATTTTTGGACTGGCTGGGCAATCCGGTGCAGGGAAATCCATGACAGCCCTGTCCATTATGGGGCTATTGCCAGAAGCTGCGCAGGTGCGCGGCACCATTACCCTTTATGGGAATGATCTTTTATCCAGGACCGAACGTCAGATGTGCGCGGTGCGCGGGCGGCATGTGGGTATGGTGTTTCAGGAGCCCATGAGCGCGCTGAACCCGCTGCACACCATTGGCGCGCAGGTGGCCGAAACTGTGCGGGTGCATGAACGGGTGAGCCGCGCCGAGGCTTATGCTCGCGCCGCCAATATGCTGGACCGGGTGGGATTGCCGCCTGTACGTATTCCGATGGACCGTTTCCCGCACGAGCTATCCGGCGGCCAACGCCAGCGCGTGGTCATTGCCATGGCGATGGTACTCAGTCCCAAATTGATCATTGCGGATGAGCCAACCACGGCGCTGGACGTGATGGCGCAGGCGCAAATTCTTGACCTGTTGCGCCGCCTTGTGGATGAAGACGGGGTCTCGCTGATGCTGATCACCCATGATCTGGCGGTGATGGCGAAAATGGCCGATAATCTGGCGATTATGCGCCGGGGTAAAATTATTGAATGTGGCCCCACGCCCGCTTTACTGCGTGATCTGAGCCATGAATATTCAAAAACCCTGCTCAAAAGTACCGCTTTTCGCCCCTTGCGTGCCCCTCATGATATTGAAAAAGACAAGCCCATTCTCGAAGCCCGCCACATCGTATGCCGTTATGAAAAATCTGGCTTTCGCGCCGTGGATGATGTCAGTCTAATTATCAAAAAGGGCGAAAACGTTGGTCTGGTGGGCGAATCCGGTTGCGGAAAATCCACACTGCTGCGGGCCTTGCTGGCCCTATGCGCGCCGCAAGAGGGTGAGGTTTTGCTGCGTGGGGACGCGTTCAAACCCGGGGCAAACGCAAAGAGCAAAGCTCAGCGCAAAGACATCCAGATGGTGTTTCAGGACCCCTATGGCAGTTTTAATCCTCGCCACAAGGTATCGCGTCTGGTGGCCGAACCGTTTCATCTGGAGGAAAAAAAACGCACTGACGCAGAGTACCGGGCCGCCGTGGTTGAAATGCTGCAAAGGGTGGGGCTATCCGCCGTCGATGCGGATAAATATCCGCACCAGTTTTCCGGTGGCCAGCGCCAGAGAATCGCCATTGCCCGCGCTTTGATTACCCGGCCATCGCTGGTGGCGCTGGACGAGGCCGTGTCGGCGCTGGATGTTACCGCGCGAGCGCGTATTTTGGCGCTTTTGGCCGACCTTTCGGACGATCTTGGGGTTTCATTTCTGTTTGTCAGCCATGATCTGGGCGTGGTGCGCGCCATTTGTGACAGGGTGCTGGTGATGAGGGGCGGTAAAATCGTTGAAGACGGGCCGGTGGAGGAGGTGTTCGCACAGCCCCGCCATCCTTATACCAAGGCTTTGATTGCGGCCACGCCAGATCTGGAAACGGCGCTGGCGGCGCGCGAAAGCCGATCTGCCTAGCTACGTTTAACGGGGCTGGGTTTGTGCAAAGCGGCTTGCTTGGATAGCGCCTCAAATGATGCCGGATAGGCCGGGCGTTTGACGTATTGCCCCGCGCCCTTCACGGCGCGTAAATCACCATCTTTATAGGCCAGAACGCCACGGCTAAGGGTGTGCGTGGCGAGACCCGTGATCTCCATGCCCTCGAATATATTATAATCCACATTCTGGTGATGGGTTTTTACCGATATAGTTTTGCTCATCTCAGCGTCCCAGACCACCAGATCCGCATCGGCGCCAATGCTTATGCTGCCCTTTTGCGGATAGATATTAAATATTTTGGCCGCATTGGCGGAAGTTACGGCGACGAACTCATTCATCGTCAGGCGGCCAGTGTTCACCCCATGGGTCCACAGCACACTCATGCGGTCTTCCACCCC
>NVVU01000106.1 GCA_002733485.1 Robiginitomaculum sp. | reverse complement strand
ACATAAGGCACATAGTTCGCCACCGGCGCGGCGGCTTTGGGTAGGGTAATGGCCAGTTTTTTCAGGCGGGCATGAATGGCGGACATAAGGGTTTCTCCGGTTAAGGTTCAAGTATTGCTCACATATTTTGCCAGCAACATTGTTACTTGGTATCATCTTGATAAACAGATGAGAAGTCGGGGCAAAGGCGTCGTATGTTCAAAATTTTCAAAGATTGGAAGTGGACGCCATGGCGCGCTGTATTTCTTGTCCTGTTGGGGTGGGGTGTCCTTCTTATAGGATTTGCGCCTTGGCAGATATGTAAGCCAGTTTTTAGCACTACATGCATGGCACACGCGTGGAACTTTGTGGGCGAGGCCGTTTGGCTCACAGGGCTAAAAGAATGGCAAGCTCTTGTTGCTGGTATCATGGCGCTTGGAGCTGCAATACTTGCAGCCTATTATCTCAAACAACAAATACAGCAAACCGAAAAGCATGAACGCGAAAGGTGGAGGCGGCAATTGGAAGCCGAAAGGGCTGGTTTGCCTGACATGCTTATGAGTTTTGCAGATTACTTGGAAAATTGTGCAGTTAAGTTACGCGATTTACGCTTGGCATGTAAGGGTGAACGGCTCCCTAGAGGTGCAAATCCGCCTACTTTTCCATTAATTCCTATGGAAGTATCCGCATCCTTTCGAAGGATGGTTGAAGTTGGGTGTGGAGCTATAGCACCAACATTCAAGACCTTGCTAAGTGAGAATCAGGTTTTTTCTGCACGTTGCCGTCCTTTCAATAACTCCAGTACAGATTCAGATATAAGGATGTTATTCACTGCGAATAATATTGATAATTACATTGCTAATGCAGTTCGATTGCATGCCATAGCTATGTCGCTGTTTCCATATGCTCGTTCAGACACAGATGAAATTCCAACCAAAAAAATGGTAGCCTCTCAATATTTTACCTCTTTTCAAATACTTGGATTTGATGGTGATTTGCAACCAAAGACATTTGAAGTTATTCGCGATATGGTAAAACGAGACTTGGGGACCGATAAAGACGGTTAATCAAGTCCCTGTTGTGTCAAATGCTTTCGTTGCGATCAACAAAAGTGGTCAAATATACAATTATTAAACGCAATCCAGCGTCATGCCGATGGAAATCGGCATCCAGTTCTTTTTCATGTCACAGAGGTGATCTTCTGGACCCCGTTTTTCAACGGGGTGACGCATATGGGGGCTTTTTAAAGATAATTATTGCCGCAATCTGAGAAGTAGACGGGTTTAAATCATGTTTCTTATTTCCTGACTTGACTTTACCCCCAGGTTAACTGGCAAAAGGAGGTAAAGAGGATTGAATTGCACCAGGCCGATATCAGACAGGAAGAGCTAAGGGTAACGGCAAGGGATGGCTATCCCCTGGCGGCCCGTGTGTATTTCCCAGCCGAGGCCAATGCGTGCAAAGCCGGGGTGTTGATTTCATCAGGAACCGGCTATCCAAAAGAGTTCTATGCGCGTTTTGCGCAATATGGCGCCTCGCGCGGCTTTGCCTGCATGATCTATGATTATCGCGGCATTGGGAGCTCTGCGCCGGAAAACATGCGCGAATGCACCGCTGATTTGATGGATTGGGGGACACTGGATGCCCCGGCGGCACTGAGCGCACTGGTAGAGGGGCTGGAAGGCCAGCCCGTCTTTACGTTGGGGCACAGTTTTGGCGGTCAATTGATTGGCCTGATGGATAACCACACCTTGGCCAAGGCGCACGTCTTTGTTGCTGTGGGCAATGGGTATTGGGCGCATCATCACCCCCGGGACTGGTGGAAAGAGTTTATGTTTTTTGCGGTGCAGGGGCCATCATCGATCAAACAGCATGGATATTTAAAAGGGACCGAGTATTGGCCCGGCAGCTCTATGCCCACTGCCGTTTTTAAGCAATGGCGGCGGTGGTGCCTGTCACCCCGTTATTATTGCAAAGATATACAGAAAAAACTGGGTGAGGCTTTTTTCGAAATGCATAATGCCCCCATACGACAATTCGCATTTACGGATGATCCGGTGGTGAATGCAAAATCCGAGGCCTTCATCCGCCAGTGTTATAAGAGCGCAGACTATAAGACAAACTGGATTGACCCCACAACCTTAGGCATTGCCAGCATTGGCCATAGTGGTGCATTTTCCAGAAGCGCCAGGGCCTTTTGGCCCATTCCTTTTGACTGGTTTGAAACGCTGATGAGCTGAACCCATCCTGCAAGGTGCATTCATCACGGGTTCAGCAAGGAAAGCATAGATTGGATATCGAGATCGGGATCGTCATAACGTCCCTCGCGCGGTTCCGGTCTTTTGGTTGTAACAAACCCAGCCCAGCGCCGGTTTCCATTGTGGAGACCGGCGTTTCTGATTTTACCTCTTTCGCCTGCCGCGAACCTGCGTTACATGGCTAAGTAATGATATGAAGAAACGTAGGGCAAATGATGCGTGTTTTGTGGACCCCGGATGATGAGCAGAAATCAACATGCCGCATGGGGCTTTTTGCCAAAGCGGCGGTGGGTATAAACCCGGCAGACCCAGCGGCTTACGCACAGCTACATCAATGGTCCATTGATGACCCAGCCCGGTTCTGGAAGTCCATATGGGAGATTTGTCAGATCAAGGGTGACCCTGGTGAGAGGGTACTGGTCAATGGTGACCAGATGCCGGGCGCGCAATTTTTCCCTGATGGTCTCCTGAATGTGGCCGAAAACCTCATCGAGCGTGGTCATCCCGGCGATGAAGCCCTGGTTTTCTGGACCGAGGACGGGCGTCAGGAGAGCTGGAGCCGTGCGGAGCTAAAGGAAAAGGCCGGCCGGTTTGCGGCTACCTTTTTAACATACGGCATTAAGCCCGGTGACCGGATCGCCGCCATTATGCCCAATATGCCGCAAACCATCGCTGCCTTTTTGGGGGCGGCGTGGATCGGCGCAGTTTTCTCCTCTGCTTCTCCGGATTTTGGCATTGGTGGAGTTACCGACCGCTTTAGCCAGATAGAGCCCAAAATCCTGATTGCCTGTGATGGTTATCGCTATGGTGGCAAAATATTTGATGTGGGCAGTAAACTGAAAGCAATCGCTGATAACATCCCCTCCATAGAAAAGGTGATTGTGGTGCCGTATGAAGGCACTCGTGAGGACTTTACCAAAGACGAGCGTTTTGTCTCACTGGAAAAGGTGTTGGAAACTGGCGAGGGCGGCGGTGTACCATACAAGGCATTTCCCTTTAACCACCCGCTTTATATTTTGTTTTCATCAGGCACGACCGGAAAGCCAAAATGTATTATTCATGCGGCTGGCGGGGCACTAATCCAGCAATTCAAGGAACACCAACTGCATTGTGATAATGGGCCAGGTAGCCGTATATTTTTCTTCTCCACCTGTGGCTGGATGATGTGGAACTGGCTGGTGGCCGGGTTGGGCGGCGGCTCTACGCTTCTTCTTTATGATGGTTCACCGTTTGCCATGGACGGACGCATTCTGTTTCGCATTGCGGATCGGGAACGGGCGGATTATTTTGGCATTTCTGCTAAATGGATTGATGCGGTACATAAATCCGGCCAGCATCCCAAAGAGGAAAATCATTTATCCCACATCCGCATGATCGGCTCTACCGGCTCTCCTTTATCGCCCGAAGGTTTTGCCTTTATTGCTGATGAAATTTCGCCGACCGCCCAGATCGCCAGCATGTCTGGAGGCACCGATATTGTCTCCTGTTTTGTGCTCGGAAATCCGTTGCAAAGTGTTTACGAGGGCGAAATTCAGGGACCGGGTCTGGGCATGGCCGTAGAAGTATGGGACGAGGACTCCAAACCGGTGATCGGCAAAAAAGGCGAGCTGGTTTGCGTGAAACCCTTTCCCTGCATGCCGGTCGGGTTTTGGAATGATGAGGGTGATGCGCGTTATAAAGCCGCCTATTTTGAGGACTATCCTGGCATATGGCGTCATGGGGACTGGGCCGAAATTACTGACCATGGCGGCGTGATTATTCATGGGCGATCAGACGCCACCTTGAACCCTGGCGGGGTGCGTATTGGCACCGCCGAAATTTACAATCAGGTCGAGCAAGTGCCGCAAATTATGGACAGCGTTTGCGTTGGTCAGGACTGGCAGGACGATGTGCGGGTGATCCTGTTTGTGGTGTTGCGCGAGGGGGTGACGCTGGATGAGGCCTTGATCAAGGAAATCAAAACTAACATCCGCACCGGGGCCAGCCCCCGCCATGTACCGGCGAAAATTATCGCGGTGGCGGACATTCCGCGTACCAAATCAGGTAAAATTACCGAACTGGCAGTGCGTGATGTCATCCATGGCCGCGACGTGAAAAACCAGCACGCTTTGGCAAACCCCGAGGCGCTGGAATATTTTAGGAATTTTCCAGAACTGAATACCTAAGATGTTTCGCCAAACCTGAAAACCACGCTATAGTTAAATCTGCTCCGAGGGGCGTCCGCGATTCTGCTGCGGACTGAGAAGCACTCTTGGAACCTGATACGGGTCATGCCGGCGAAGGGACGGGGCGTTTATGCGCGCGATCTTTGTTTGCACCCCAAAACCGTGGGAACAGGATTATGAACAAGCACGCCAGCAACATTACTCCGCAAACCGTATCCACCGGGCCGCTGCCCGCATCACGCAAGGTTTACACCTCGCCAAAGGGCGCGCCGGGCCTGAAAGTGCCGCACCGGCAGATCAGCCTGCATGAAAGCGCGAACGAGCCTGCGGTGCGCGTATACGACACCTCTGGGCCATACACTGACATCGACGCCAGCATCAATGTGGATGCTGGTCTGGCGCGCCCCCGCACAGAATGGGTCAAGGCGCGCGGTAATGTTGAAGAATATAAGGGCCGCGATGTGCGCCCCGAAGATAATGGCAATGTGGGCGAGAAACATCTGGCACGTCCCTTCCCCCATTTGCAGCAGCCCTTGCGTGGCACGGGCGATGGGCCGCTAACCCAATTTGAATACGCCCGCGCCGGGATCATTACCAAAGAAATGTATTTCGCTGCTGAGCGCGAAAATCTTGGCCGCAAGGCTGCCGTAGAGGGGGCGGCAGATCGCATTGCCGCTGGCAACAGTTTTGGTGCTGCTATTCCGGAATTTATCACGCCTGAGTTCGTCCGTGACGAAATCGCAAAGGGCCGCGCCATTATTCCGGCCAATATCAATCATGGGGAGCTGGAGCCGCAAATCATCGGGCGGAATTTCCTGGTTAAAATCAATGCCAATATTGGTAATTCGGCGCTCAGTTCCTCGGTCGAGGAAGAAGTGGAAAAAATGGTCTGGGCCATTCGCTGGGGCGCGGACAATGTGATGGATCTCTCGACGGGGCGCAATATTCACAACACCCGCGAATGGATTATCCGCAACGCGCCGGTACCGATCGGTACCGTGCCGATGTATCAGGCGCTGGAAAAAGTGAACGGCGTGGCCGAAGACCTGACCTGGGAAATCTATGCCGATACGCTGATCGAACAGGCCGAGCAGGGCGTGGACTATTTCACCATCCATGCGGGAGTGCGTCTGCCCTTTATTCACCTGACCGCGAACCGGGTGACGGGCATTGTTTCGCGCGGCGGCTCGATCATGGCCAAATGGTGCCTGCATCACCATAAAGAGAGCTTCCTCTATGAGCATTTCGAAGATATTTGCGACATTATGCGCACCTATGATGTGTCGTTCAGCCTTGGTGACGGCCTGCGCCCGGGCGCCATTGCCGACGCCAATGACGAAGCGCAATTTGCCGAGCTGGAAACCCTGGGCGAGTTGACCAAAGTGGCCTGGGCCAAAGGCTGTCAGGTTATGATCGAGGGGCCGGGCCATGTGCCCATGCACAAAATCCATGAAAACGTCACCAAGCAACTCGATGTTTGCGACGAGGCACCGTTTTACACCCTCGGCCCGCTTACCACCGACATTGCGCCGGGATATGACCACATCACCTCGGCCATTGGCGCAGGGATGATTGGCTGGTTTGGCACCTCCATGCTTTGCTATGTTACGCCAAAGGAGCATTTGGGACTGCCGGACCGTGATGATGTCAAAGTCGGCGTGGTGACTTATAAACTGGCCGCCCATGCCGCTGACCTCGCCAAGGGCCATCCGGCGGCGCAATTGCGCGATGATGCGGTCAGCCGCGCCCGGTTTGAATTTCGCTGGGAGGATCAGTTTAATCTATCGCTCGACCCCGAAACTGCCCGGGATTATCACGACCGCACACTGCCTAAGGAAGCCCATAAAACCGCGCACTTTTGCTCCATGTGCGGGCCGAAATTCTGTTCCATGCAAATCACCCAGGACGTGCGCGATTATGCCGCCAATATGAGCGATAATGAACGCGCCGACATTGAACGTGGCATGGCCGATATGCGTGAAAAATTCATCGCCGGCGGCGGGAAAGTCTATGTGGAGGCGGGTGAGTAGGGGGCGTGGATTGTTCAGTTGAACTGTATCAGTCTTTCTTCGACGTGCCGTGTTGGCTACGGCATGTCTTGATTTGGGTGCATTTTCAACAAACCTTGCTGGCTGGTGTTGGTGCTCTGTTGGCAGCATGGATTACAATTCGCCATATTCAACGACAAATTCAACAAAATGAAGACCATAGACGTGATGGCATTGATGAGCTGCGTAAAGAACTTGCAACCTCATTATTGTATCGAATTATGGAAGCTTCGGATGATATTATTGGGATAAATAGAAAAATAGTTGCAATGCTCTCGAAGATTAAAGATTCTAAGGATGATCAGTTGGCACCTCATGCCTCTGTAATAGTGCCTATCTTAGGAATTCCACAAAATACCATTGTATATGACCCAAATGAATTGAGTTTGTTTCACACGTCCGGCGAAAATGAATTTGTCATGAGTGTTCTCGAAATTATAAATTTGAGAAATATATTGCTTACCAGTGTAGGCAAATACAATATTCTGAGAGAAAATATTTCATCAGAGAGCTCACGTTTGGCAAATTTAAAGAAACATGGTGACGGGCTGTTTGGGGAGTATGATTTAGATCAGGATGAACACCCAGATTTATTTCTTAAAATTCACTCAGCAGAATCATTAGTGAAGCAGATAATCAAAATGTGCAATGATGGCGCTAATCTATCGAGAAAAATAGAAAAAGAATTTCCAAAAGCCGTAAATAAAGCTTTTCCTGACGGTGATTTTACAATGACCTTTCATATTCCAAGTGAGGATGAGAAGGCAGAGTAAAATCTATTGCACTTTCCCTCTCATCCTAACTTTCTCCCTACGTGTCACCCCGGACTTGATCCGGGGTCCAGTAGAAAGTTTACACCACGCTATGCAGCGCAGGATAGGACGAAAAATGGATCCCGGATCAAGTCCGGGATGACATGTGTGGTGGATATGTTAATGCCCAATTGAATTGCGGCTCATCCCGGAATGACGAATGTTTGTATGTTATCCTAGCCTTCGCAAACGCTACGCGCCTCAGGATGAGGTGGGAGGCTGAATATACTCGTCGTCCTCCGACTTGATCGGAGGATCCATTGAGCGTGGTAGGGGGTATGGGCCCTCCGGTTAAACCGAAGGGCGACGAAGGCGGAGACGGAAACCCCAATTGCACATACAAAAACGCGCGCAGCCCATGGGGATACGCGCGTTTTCGGCAT
>NVVU01000105.1 GCA_002733485.1 Robiginitomaculum sp. | reverse complement strand
GATCAGAACATCCTGCAAGGTATTATTGAGCGCGTGGCCCATATGCAGCGAGCCAGTGACATTGGGCGGCGGAATGACAATGCAATACGGCTTGGCATCCGGATCATCCTTGGGCTTGAAAGCCCCGGACGTTTCCCATTGTTCGTATAATAGAGGCTCGGAGGCAGCGGGGTCGAAGGTCTTGTCTAGCATGGCGGAGGACTCAGGCTATGCACCCGGCATGGCGTAGTGCATTGCCGGGGCATGAAAATATATTGGCGGGCATGAAGGTTTCATAGAAATGAGGCAAGGCCTCAGATCCGGGTGCGACGCACCACTTTATCGATGGCTTCTTCCACTTTGGCGTCCACAATGGCCGGTAGATTTTCATCCAGCCAGGCCTTCAACATCGGGCGCAACAGCTCGCGCAAAACACCTTCAATAGTTTGTCCGTCATTTTGTGCCACGCGCATATTTTGCGCCAGCATGCTAAGTGACCCAGCCGCTGCGGCCGCACTGGCTTCACCCAGGATTTCATCTTCATCAATGGTGACCGCTTCGGCGGCAACCGGTTCTGGCTCGGGCTCCGGCTCAACTTCGACAACCGGCTCGGGCTCAGGTTCAGGCTCATCCTTGTCCACGGCAATGATGTCGTCATCCAAATCCGCGATTTCCGTAAGCTCCAGAATGCTCTCTTCTTCCTCCTCCACTGCTGGCGGCAGTTCAGGTTCTGGCTCGGGTTCTGGAAGGATTTCGGCAACCGGCTCAGGTTCCGGTTCTGGCTCGGGCTCGGGCTCGGGCTCGGGCTCGGGCTCAACTTCAGCCACAGGCTCCTGGGCCGCCGCCTCATTTTCTTCCTTGCCTTCGTCTTCATCATCTTCTGAAATGATGCGACGAATGGAGGCTAGAATTTCCTCCATTGTTGGTTCAGCTTCACTCTCTGCATTTTCTTCAGCCATGGTGTGTGCTCGAATCAATTATGAAAAAGGTAAGGCTAAAGCCGGGATTGCTCCCCTGTCCAGCCAATCGCACTCTATTTACTCGTCAATGCGGGTACCAAACAACCCTCTAGCGGTTGTTTTTCCGTAAGATGCAGGGTCATAAAAGACGACCTGCAAATTCAGTTTTCGTGCCGTCAACTGTCCTGTGGTCGCCAACAGCCCATAGGCCGCCAGATCCGCATCATGCTCGGCACTGACCAAAGTCAGCCGCGCATTTAACAATTCCTGCTCCGCATCCAGCACATCAAGAGTGGTTCGCAGGCCGACCTGGGCTTCCTGCTCAACTCCTTCAAAGGCCAGCTCATTGGCGTTTACCTGTTCCTGGCTCGATAAAATAACGGCTTTCGCCGCCACCAGCGCGCTCCAGGAACGGGCAACCTGTTCATTAACCTGACGTCGAGTTTGCACCAATTGCAGCCGTGCCTGCGAGGCACGCTGCTTGGCTGCACGGGTTTGAGACTGGTTTAGCCCCCCCGTAAAAATAGGAATGGACAGCCGGGCAGCGGTGCTGAGGCTATCGACTTTCTGCCCCGGAAATCCGCCATTGCGCGCCGTACTGCCATTTATGCCCAGCGTAATATTTGGCCGCAAGCCCGCTTTTGCAACCTGGATCTGCCGACGGGCGGCCTCCTCCGTATGGATGGCGGCACGAATCACCGGCGATTCGGTTTCAGCAATTTGTCGGGCGGTTTGCAGATCTTCTGGTACATTTTCCGGTGTATTCACACCATCCAGCGATCCCGGCATGCGGCCAACCACCCGTTCATAGGCCGCCCGGCTGTTGGCCAAAGTGGATAGTGCCGCCTGCAACTGCGCCTGTGCACCGGCCACCCGGGCAATGGCCTGGCTGACATTGGTGCGGGTAATTTCACCGACGTCAAAACGGTCCTGCGCGGCTTGGCGCTGTCGCTCAAGCACATCAACATTGTTGCGGCGGATACGCACCACATCAGCATCACGCAACACATCCAGATAGGCGGTTGTCGCGTCCAGTAGTACCGATTGTTCTACCCCTATCAGATTGGCGCGCCCGGCCGCAATGTTGGCCTTGGCCGCATCTATGCCGCCCTGTATCGCGCCGCCGCCATAGAGTACCTGGTTAACCCCGAAGCCAGCAGAACTGGGCCTGAACCCCGAGGTGTCCGAGAAAAACGGGCTAGCCTGTTTGACCTTGGAATAGCCGTAACTTGCGTCCAGATTTGCCGACGGCAGCCGCCGTGCACGCGCCTGTGCCAATTGCTCGTCCGTGGCGCGCAGGCCCGCCCGCTCTGCCTGTAAAAGCGGATTGGAGGTATAGGCCAGCGCCATGGCATCGCCAAGGGATTCTGCCTGTGCAGCGCCCGCCAGCATGGTCGCAGACAAAAGAGCCGAAAACACGAGTTTCATTTTCATCACCTAATTATACGAGGCACGGCAGAAAAAGCATCTGCGACATATACCCCTTTGCGACATTCTATTCGCCAAAGGACAGATAGGGGCTCAGCGGGCAAAGGAAAAGGCCTTGGCCGGTTCAAACCCCGGCAGATATGGCACACTGGCATCAAAAACTACCCGGCGTCCCACATTGCCGTTAGAGCGCACATAAACCACCCCGCGCCCGGCTCCGCCATCACGCTCGAACACGCCCAGTCGACCATTTTCCGCCAGCTGGTCCAACCAGGTTTGCGGTATTGAAGAAACACTGGCATCTACGAAAATAACATCAAAAGGCCCTTGTTCCGGCGCGGCAGCCCGCAGATCGCCATCGATAACGGCCACATTATCGGCATGCACCATGCTCAATGCTTTTTCAGCGCAGACTCGTAGTTTTTCATCTGGCTCCAGCGCTACAACGGTTTCGGCAAGTGCGCCCAAAATGGCGGCGCTATAGCCCCGCCCGGCCCCAATATTCAAAACCAGATCGCTATCCTTCACATCCAGAGCATCGATCAGCTTGGCAAATTCACGTGGTTTGATGAGAAACCGCCCCCCCTCCAAAGGTACATCGCGTTCGCCATAGACGGTTGATGCCTGTGCCTTGGGCACAAAAAGTTCTCGTGGCATGGCCGCCAGCGCGTCCAACAGACGCGGGTTGGTGACGTCATTAACGCGAATTTGGCTGTTCACCATGGCGCGCCGGGCGGCTTCGACATCAAACATGAGTGCTGATTCCCTCTTTAGCATGAAATTTGAACATCCTTTTACGCTGTGCAAACAAAACGTGCAATCAGGTGAATCGGCGCATGGACCTTTGGCTCGATACTGGTTATAGGAGCGCAACGTGACGCCGTAATTTCGGTGTATCTTATCTTGGCCCTGTGGCGGAGTGGTTACGCAGAGGATTGCAAATCCTTGCACCCCGGTTCGATTCCGGGCGGGGCCTCCATATTATTGCACACACTTCCACCCGCACCTTGCGTATTGGCATAGGCAAAACACTGCCGCATCGCGGCCTAAGTGTTTAATATTTCATTCCCATATACGGTTTTCTTTGCTTTTCCCCTCACTAGCATTGATCATCCCTTATGATTCGCGCCATAGGGGAGAAATAATGGCCCACACGACCAAACTGATACTTCTGCTTTCTGTCTGCCTAACTTTTGCGAGTGCCCAGGCATTGGCATCTGGTGATACGACGGCCCACCATAATGACGCAAAATCCGACACTGCAGCACCGCACTGGACCTATGGCGGCATGGATGGGCCGGAGCATTGGGGGGCATTGGATGAAGCCTATAGCACCTGCGCCAGTGGCACACAGCAATCCCCCATCGACCTGAAAGAGGCGCGCAAGGCCCCCCTGGCTCCTGTTGAAATCAAGTGGAAACCATTTCTGCCAACCATCATCAATAATGGACATACCATTAAGGTGGATACGGACAGGCAGGGAAAAATGATCCTGGACGGCAAAACCTATACGTTATTGCAATTTCATTTTCACCATGGCAGTGAGCACACTATAAATGGCCGCCATTACCCGCTTGAGGCGCACTTTGTCCATCAGGCGAAGGATGGTTCACTGGGCGTTCTGGGCGTCTTCTTCAAAGAGGGCACCCCGAACCCGTCCTTACAAAAAATCTGGAACCTGGCACCTCTGGAGCGTGGAGAAATGAAGGCAGAAAAAAAGTTCAAACCCGGTGCTTTGCTCCCGCGAGATCGCGGCTTTTTTCGCTATGAAGGCTCTTTGACCACGCCGCCATGCTCTGAAATCGTCAGCTGGGTGATATTCAGCCAGCCTGTAGAGGCCTCAAAAGCACAAATTGATGCCTTCGCAGGGATTTATGCGCATAATTACCGCCCTCTTCAAAGCACCAGTCGGCGATTTATTCTCCACTCGCAATAGCCCTTGGACAAACAGGCTTTAGGCCCCGTTAACTATGTTTATTGAGGAGCTGGAAAGCTTGATGAATCCAATGCCTCTTTTACCAATCGGCGTTAACCAGTCTTTAAGGATTGTTTGAGATATTCACATGGTCTTCCCTGAAGACACCCCACCATTCACCCAACGCCTTTCGGGAGCCGATATTCGGCTCCCTTTTTTTTGTGTGTTTTAAACCTGCCCAAAACTGCAATTCATCCATCAAGATGCATATTCAGTCTTTCCCATGCGCAAAGGCTTTGCTATGACGCGCTGCTTGTCATTAAAATGACGGCTCTGATCCTCGGTAGCTCAGTTGGTAGAGCAGCTGACTGTTAATCAGCGGGTCACTGGTTCGAGTCCAGTCCGAGGAGCCAATTTAACCCGCTAAGTCAATGACTTAGCGGGTTTTTTATTTTGGCGCGCTTCACTGATTTAAATTTGGAAGCGTATAGGAAGCACGAGAATAGGCGTTTTTCGTGCTTTTTGGCATTAACAACAGTCAATGTTGAACCTTACGTGCTGCATCAGATGTTGAAATTAAGGTCTGAATCGCACTGCGAGTGTGAGCTACCGGCTACAACAACGTGATGTGCCCCTAAATTTGTAGACGTCTTGCAAGGTAAAAATGTAGCAAGGCGATTTACATGTCTGGACTGAGATACACCGAAGAATTTAAACGTGAGGCCGTGGCCAGATCACGGATCGAGGGCGTTCGGTAAGAAGCGTTGCCGACAGTTTGGGTGTTTGTACCAAGTCGATTTATGACTGGGTAAAGCGTTATGGGTCGCAGGAACCGGAGCGGCGCATTGCCGATGCTGGGCGAGCAGAGAACCGTCGTTTAAAGGCAGAGCTGGCCCGCGTGACAGAGGAACATGATATTTTAAAACAGGGTGAGAAGGATCAGGGAATGATCCGGGGGATCATTTCCCCGACGAACGCGTACTTTGCCAGCGAGTGCCGGTGAAGTACGCCTTTATCAAGGCCCATCGCCAGGCCTTTGCGGTGCGCTCCATGTGCCGGGTGTTATACGTTCACCCAAGCGGGTTTTATGCCTGGGTGAAGTCACCACTCACCCGAAGGGCCAGGCGGAGTAGGGTTTTGACGGGCTTGATCAAACAGTCATGGCTGGAGAGCGGTTGCGTATATGGCTATCGCAAAGTCTATCATGATCTGTTGGGTCTGGGTGAGGCATGCGCACCGAACACCGTTGCCAGATTAATGCAAAGAGCCGGTTTAAAGGCGCAAGTGGGCTATAAGCGCCGTCCCGGACACTCTGGCCGTAAGCCATCCATTGTTGCCACCAACCAGTTGCAGCAGGACTTTACCGTTCCCGCCCCTGATCGGGTCTGGGTAACGGATATCACCTATATCCGCACCCATGAAGGCTGGCTGTATCTGGCGGTAGTCATTGATCTGTATTCCCGTCGCGTAGTTGGCTGGTCAATGCATTCCCGTATGCAGACGGACCTTGTCTTGAATGCTCTTCTTATGGCGCTCTGGCGACGCAAGCCCAAGGCCAAGGTCACCGTCCATTCAGACCAGGGCTCACAGTTTACCAGTACCGAGTGGCAATCCTTCCTGAAGAGCCACAATCTGGAAGCCAGCATGAGCAGGCGCGGGAATTGTTATGACAATGCGGTCGCCGAGAGCTTCTTCGACTTGCTCAAAACCGAGCGGATCAGGCGCAAAACCTACAAAACCCGCGAAATGGCACGTCATGACGTGTTCGATTACATCGAATTATTTTACAACCCAAAACGAAAGCATGGTAACAACGGGATGCTGTCACCCGTCGAGTTCGAGCGGCAGCAAAAAATGAAGCTGCAAAGTGTCTAACAAACTAGGGGCACATCAGATATTGCCATGCAGCCTCCCGTTCATTTGCTAATTGCTCAGCCTTAAATGCGCTTTCATTTTCAAGTCTGAATGTCTCATAATTGAATAAAACGGTATGTGCTTGTTCCATGCCAAGAATAGTAGCGTGTTTCTTTTCTATAGCTTCCATAAGGTGACTTTTTCCAGAGCCATTTACACCAGTCAAGACAGTAAAATCAGGGATTACAACAGGGTTAAATTCATCTATAGAGATGTAGGGGGCTTTAAAATGCAATTCCATTTTATTTTCTTTCTTTTAGTATCTTAACGATTCAGTGCCTGCGCTTAAAATGTTCAAATATTCACGATAAACAAAAACCTTGTGGCGGTCTTTGCCAGTTATTTCTCTAATGATTTTGTATTCTTCAAGGGTGGTTAAGGCACGTAAAACCGTGGGTAGGGAGACACCGCATGCTTCCTTGATATTAGTAGTGTTAGAAATCGGGTGTTTTTGAAAATAGTTGTGAATTGTCAAAATGGCAGCAGTGGGCTTGCCTTCATTCTCAATTCTAGCTCTATCTTTTTTAAATAGCTTAAGAATGGCCTGTGCCGTCTCTGTGGCTTGGTTCGCTGTATCAACTACACCTGTCAGGAAGAACTTGATCCACCCTTCCCAATCCCCGGTTTCTCGAACTGATTGGAGGTGATCGTAATAGGCTTGCCGGTTGGATTTAAAATACAGGCTTAAATATAACAATGGCTCTTTAAGAACGCCTTCTACACAAAGGATAAATGTAATCAGCAAGCGTCCAAGGCGACCATTGCCATCTAAAAATGGGTGAATGGTTTCAAATTGAACATGGGCGAGTGCAACTTTGATTAAAACCGGTAGTTTTATGGTTTCATCATGAAGAAATTTTTCAAATTCTCCTAATGTTTCCATGAGCCGTTCGGGTGGTGGTGGTACAAAACGGGCAATACTGGGTCTGGAACCGCCCAGCCAATTTTGGGAAGTTCTAAACTCGCCAGGCATTTTATTGCTGCCGCGAGAGCCATCCATGAGTTTTGCATGAATTTCTCTTATTAGGCGCAGAGATAACGGAAATCCTTTTAGGCGCTCAAGACCGTGATCCATGGCGGCAACATAGTTAGATACTTCTGTCACATCATCCATAGGTGCGCCGGGGGCTTGGTCTGTTTCAAATAAGAGAAGGTCTGATAACGAAGACTGTGTGCCCTCTATTTGAGAGGATAAAACGGCCTCTTTACGGACATACATATACAAGAATAAAGATGAATCAGGTAAGACCATACTCATACCATCTAGGCGACCAAGGGCTGTGTTAGCTTGATCTAAAAGAGGGTATAATTCTTCCATGTTTAAAGCTGGTTTGGGCGGCAAGTTTTGTGGTACGTAGGCATTATAATTTTCTCCGCCTACGGAGCATTTGATATATTTTCCTACACGTTGCTCTTTATCCACTTCATTCCCTTAACTAACGTTATTTATGAATTACGTTACTAGAATCAATATAACTAACATTTTTGAAACATGCAAGGAATTAGCTAACATAATAATCAATTTTCGTTAGTTGTTTTGAGTTAACTAACGTCTTGGAATCGACCTGAACCGCCCCGGGTTTACCGGAGGCTGGTTAGTTTAAGTTATGCAGCTTTCGGGATTTTGTCGAGTGCTGCATAATAATTCTGCTCTGCTTCGGCAGG
>NVVU01000009.1 GCA_002733485.1 Robiginitomaculum sp. | reverse complement strand
CTGCCGAAGCAGAGCAGAATTATTATGCAGCACTCGACAAAATCCCGAAAGCTGCATAACTTAAACTAACCAGCCTCCGGTAAACCCGGGGCGGTTCAAAGTCAATTTGGTCCAGAAAGTTTATTAAAACTATGCTCCATCTGGGAACTTTTTGATTTTGATAACATACCTTTTCCTGCCTTGATGGCTGATGCAAAAATTACCCGGCTAGATGTTGCAATTGATATTCTAAATCTCGCACTAGCTGACCTTTTTGTATATTATTCTAAAGGCCATAAAGTTTGGACGGTGTCTTCAAACCATGGAGGAATTCAAACCCAACAATTTTACACAGACAAACAACATTCAGCATCACTAAGCCCAAAAAAACGGGCGAACTTAATAGCCTATGACAAGCGACAAGAACAAAAAGATCGGGGCAATAAGCCTTTGTACGCCGAACTAGAACATATTCGTATTGAGCCTAGCCTGAAAAAATATAACAGCCTAATAGGGCTTAAAAACACAAAATTTCCTCTCTCTGGTTGGTCTTTTCAAAATATAATTTCCAAAAATAGACCAATCCGAATAAAGCGATGGAGAGCATTTAAAGACAGCGTACGTATTCGAGGTGTGGAAGCAGCAGAGAAACTTTTAGATAAAGCTGAGTTTGAAAAATATTTTGCAGAAAAATATACAAACTTTGCGAAAAACATTGTCACTGAAGAGGTATGGAGCCATTGGCCAGAAGCAATAGAGCGTGCGTACATTGGACTTCTCATTGAATGGGCCCAAACACCTCCGGAAAAATTTATTCCTCCTGGACTTCTTTCAAAAGGGGCGTGACCTACTCCCAGTTCGCGATACGGAATTTATCGAAAAAACCTTGGAATCAATTGCAATGATAGGCCAGCTTAATAACACAAATACGTTCGAAGTCAGAAAAATTCACCACCCCTCGTACAGTAAAGCCCGACCTTTTCTCTTCACCTAGACAGTCAATAGGATACGCTCATAACGGGGCAGAAGTCCCTGATCCCCCCTTATTCCAAGGAGGATCATATGGAAGAGCAAGACCGACTAACCCGCTTTCGTACCACATTGATGACAGCGGCTATTGATAGACCGCATTTATTCCCATTCCAGCCTCTCTCCACCTCACCATGGATAGCCATGAGTTTGATGCAAAA
The DNA here is from genome assembly GCA_002733485.1 of Robiginitomaculum sp. Lineage (GTDB taxonomy): Bacteria > Pseudomonadota > Alphaproteobacteria > Caulobacterales > Maricaulaceae > Robiginitomaculum_B. Next base: position 57,278 of record NVVU01000009.1, on the reverse strand, counting down.
GGCCATCAGACGCGGTGACAGCCATACCGCCCTGTCAGCAGCAGCTAGCCTGCTTCAGATGGCCCCACAGAGGCTATGGCGAAGAATTGGGTGCATAGCCTTCGAAGATATAGGTGTGGCCGATCTGGAGTGCGTTGGACTTGTTACAGCTGCCCTTACCAGCAAGGCAATGCGTAAGCAGCTTGGTGGGGAATGGGCCGTCGCTTCTCTGGTCGTTGAGAAAATGGCCAATGCCAATAAGAACCGCAGTGCAGATGACCTGTTGATGACGGTAGAGCAGATGCCGCACCTAGCCACCGAACGCTCATTGTTTGCCACAATGCCAGAGCAGCGTTTGAGGGAGATCATTCTTGGCTGTCCAGACCTTCACAAGCGAGCATTAGCGCTATGGTATCTTATGGGGACCACCCGCTGGTCCTCGAACGTTCTGGCAGAGCGCAAAGGGAATCCCAACTTGGCCTTTGCCACTCTGGCTGAACATGGTGTTAGCCCAACGGTAATGGCCATTACCGAGATGGGGTTTCGTAAAACAGGGGAAATGCTGGCCCCTTTCATGGCGCTCCTCACCTTGGAAAATGGCATACGAGGCAAGGCTGTCCGCAACGATACGCTCCCGACCTTGGGTTTGGCGGGCAATATTCCCAGCTATGCGCTGGACACCTATACGCGGGAAGGCAAGCAAGCCTTTACCCGCTTCCTCAATACCAAAGCAGAGACAGCTAGCTGGATAAATGAAAACCGGCCCAAAGGTGCAAGGCTCCGCCTCCTTGGGGAGTTGGTATTTCGTGTTGAAGGCGGGCAACTAATACAGCGAAGCGCAGGACCAGCAGCAGATGCGCTTCGTAAGCAATACGAGGTCGGCTGCCTTGGAACCTTTCCAGAAGAGGCAACCACTTTGCTGACCTTGATGCGCAAGGACATAGGACAACTGAACGCCTGTCGCGCCCAAGTGATGTGGGGTGCAAAAAAAAGGTTAAAACAACAAGTCCCTTCACGGGGTTTTTGGAAATGGGGCTCAGCGGTTTTACAAGGTGAGATATTTACGTAGGGGTTTTGGGTAATGCTCAAGAAATCAGGGCAATTTTGCCTGCGGTTTTTGCCATACCAGGGCTGACGCGGCATTTGGAGAAAACGTCCAGAGAAGGCCCTCAGCCCCCAACTGGTGTGTGTGGGCATTCAACTCCATAATCTCACGCTTAGGCGCTCAGCGGCACGCTATAACCGTCTGAGGCGGCAATACACCTACTGCCTACTGCGGATTGGCGGGATGATAAACCCAGACACCGTCTGCGGGTGATGGTGGCAATGGATGTTCTTTAATCCAACCATCAAGATCAGCTTCATTATAATACGTCCTCCGACCGCTTCGCCTATAGGCAGGGCCTGTGCCCCTTTCCACCCATTTTTCTAAGGTTCGTTTAGATACCCTGAGGTAAGTTGCCGCCTGCTCCCTTTTCATGAACGTTTCTGACATGTGTGCCTCCAAAACCCAAGTTTATAAACGATATCCGCACCTTGTTAATACGGATAACACCCACTTTATCACATGCCCGCTACTGCCATATTTTCAGCCTCAATTGTAAAAAACTACCCAAAGCTAGAGAAAATTGATTTTTCAGCTTGCCGTCATACCGTCGCATCCTGTCGCATTGCAGCTGATTGCAGGGAAACTGACGGAGGTAAATCAAACGACAAATGATCCAACACCGGCGCTTGCAATACCGCAAAGATATAGCGTAATATAAACACATTCAATGAGCAAAACCCTCGCAAATCCCAAAGGGAAATCTGTCCCACTTCAAATGAAGACGGACAAACATCACCTATTTCGCTCCGTGARATCAAGATGAACACCCCCCTCCCTTAGCCCAGCACAAATCAGACCAATAAGCGCTGACGAGGGCAGTTAGTTTTTTCTAGCCGCTTCTATGAGCGAAAATACATATGAATCATCGCATGATTGCGTCTTGCCCAATTTACAAAAATGCTCTTGTCGGTCAAGAATGACAATGTCGCAATTTGTGCCCCCACCATTATTCTTGCAAAGTTTCTTGTAAAGACTATCTGCTTTGAGGAACTTATTTTTTTCTGAATATATTTCTGCCATGGCAACACACGTTTTTCTTGTGCTACGTGGCTTATCTTGGTTGCAATTATCGGYATAAATCTGCTCAGCCCTAGCAAGATTTTTAGGGCGGTATTTTCCGTTTTGGTAGATCAGCCCCAGTTCATAACAGGCATTTACATCTTTAATACTGCACCCTTTTTCAAATAGGGAAATTGCTTTCTTCGGTTTTTTTGAAGCTCCCCTACCTATTAGAAACCGTCGGCCAGCCTCATAACAGTTTGTGCCTGTATCGCCCTTTATCTCACACCCCTTAAGATAGGTGCTCGTTGCCAGTTTCTGGTTTTCGACAAGCCCATGTGAGCCCATATGATATAAAAACCCAAGAGAGTTACATGCAGATGCTAGACCGCCGTTACAGGCAATATTATAGTAATAAGCAGATTTTTTTCCATCTGATTTTATACTTCTGTCTGGGCTTAAAGTTGCTTTATATCCATACCATCTTTCGAACTCGCCGCCATCAAAAGCTGCGTAAACCTCATCAGCTTCTTGGTATACATGACCGGCCTGCTCGCAGCCCCAATAATCAGGTTGACTTGATTCACATGCCCCCCCAAGCAAACTGACCGCACGATTGAAATTCAGATCGACAGCCCAGCCTTTTTTGTAATAAAACCCAAGGGCGGCGCAAGAGTGGGCAAACCCATGGTCACACCCTTTATCGTGGCTCAGCAGACCATTCTGATAGTCTTTGTCTGCTTCGTAAATATATGCCGCCTCCGCGCAATTGGAGCCATTGCTATATTGTTCACAACTTATTTTAAAAAATGGCAGAGCTTTTTTTGGCTCTCCATGGAGCTTATTAATGATACCAGCCAAATTACACGACGTATCATCCACGCATGATTGCGTGTAGAAAGCATCTGCTTTCATGGCATTTTTTTCTCTACCTTTACCGTAATAGTACATATTGCCCAGATTGAGACAGCCAGTCGAGAACCCGAGATCGCATGATTTTTTATAATTATCGTATGCCTTAGTGTAGTCCTGTTTGATGCTCCCATGATCTTTGTAATAAACAAGGCCAAGGTTATTACAGCCCCTTGCGCTATCTGCGTCACACGCCTTGGTATTGTAGCGTACGGCAAGCTCAAAATTTTTGGCTGTGCCTTCGCCGTTAAAATACGCAGATCCGGCATGCGCGCAGGCGGTCATATTATTTTGCGCGCAATAGGTTTTGAACATACCGAAGGCTTTGCTCTTATCCTTCTTAACTAAATTTCCCTCTTTATAATTTTCTGCAACTTGCACACAATACTCAACATCACCGGCCGCGCATTTTGATTTTAATTCGGCCATGGGGGTGCTGTCATCTGGTTTTGCACTGGCGGGCATGGCCCACCCAGACATAATCAGAGCAGAGATAACCACCCCTATCAGTCTTTCTGCGTAGAATTTTCGTTTTTCAGCCAATGCCATAATGTCCCCCAGTTTTGCTTTAGTTTTTGTGAGATGCAATGGTTTTATCCCAAACACCCGCGCAGTTATTGCCCCCAGCCAGATCGCATTGATGTACGGCATTGGCAGCCATAACAGCAACACAGCTATTGGCGGGAGCGTCATAGTCTTCTGGGCTGTAAAAATTAAAAGACTTGCAAAGTCCGCTGTTAATTTTGTCGGCCCTGGTAAATTGATTTTCACCCTCATAGGCAGAGGCAACAGCAGCGCACGTAACCGCTGTCGTTCTTCTTGTATTATCTGCAGGGTTACAATTTTGTTTGTACAGCACTACGGCCTTAGCCAATTTTTTTGGTGTATCAATGCCGCGCTCATAGGCAATGGCAAGTTCATAACACGCATTACTGTTTTCTACTTTACAACCAGATTTGAAAAGAGAAATTGCCTGTGCGGCATTCTTGGGTGCGCCTTCACCGCGCAAGATACGCTTACCCGCCTTATCGCAGGTTGATGCCTCCCCATAATTTGCCAGTGAGCAGCCTTGTAAATAGGCATTGGTTGCTTTTACCGGATCTGCGTCCAGTCCATACCCGCCTGTCGCATAAATTTCCCCCAATATGTCGCACGTGTAAAACCCAGGATAAGCGTTTGCAAAACAAGCAATTCTGCCAAATTTGGCTGCTTTGGCGTAATCACGAAATTCATTTTTATTCCGAAAGGTCGCGTCGTAATCGCTATAATGCCGATAGCTCGCCTTTGCACACGCGCGCATATTGGGCACGTCTTTGTCACATTGTGACGCTAACAATTTCAGCCCGCGCCGTTCATTTATTTGGATAAAATGACCATCCAAATAGAGCATGGCCAAGGAAACACAGGCATCTGAGTGCTTCAGGACACAGCCTTCTTCATAATACTTCGCGGCCAGTTTAATCTCTTTTATCTGATATTTGGCTCCTTTGCTAATACGCTCAGCCAGTTCATAACACCCCTCACCACTCTGTAGTTCACAAGCCTTTTTGAAATTTGCCAAAGTGGACTTAAGTTCATGACGCTTGAATGATTTACGCCCGGCTTTCAGGCAAGATTGGATACTCTTACATTTAATTTTTATCGCACTTAAATCAATCAGATAGGGCGATGAACTTTTACTGCGCTTACAAGCTTGCACATCGCCTAAACTACAGCTTTTTATGTAAAACGCTTTGGACTTCTCCGGGTTTGCCGTAGATCCAGCGGGTTTTTTATAAAAAGTACCCGCATTATTGCATCCAGAAGCATCAAGGCCGTCACAAGCTTTAACGCTATAGAACAGGGCCTTTTGCAGGTCTTTTTTTGTACCCTCGCCCATAAAATAAGCAATGCCCGCTTTGCGGCAAGCTTTCATATTCTTTTGTTTGCAAWACGTTTCAAACATTTTCAGGGCTTTGGCCGRTTTTTTCGGTAGCCAWMKACCYWKYMKATAYKCATYGGCCAGAYCMACRCAATAATCSACATCGCCCGCATCGCATTTTGMYTTYAATTCGGCCATGGGKGTGYTGTCATCTGKYTTTGCAYTGGCGGGCANGGCCCAMMCMRANCATAATCAGAGCWRAAAWARCAATTACGCYGAGGWKTTTWTCAAGATTGTTYKTATKGRYCATNTTTATGACTACTCTTCATTTTTGTRGATGCYGRYAGAAWAGGTRAATTTATTRWMAAAGAGAGCMGCCTGYTTGCCTGTGCTGTCTTCAATGGWAATYAAYAGRGGAACCGTTTTTYTATAATAYMTYWTYTYRTCGTCTTCCTTGTATTTTTGTGCCCCGACTTCACGCACCCAGTCTTCAAGTTTATCAGGATCATAATACCAATTTAACCCATCCATATAATAGACACTTAACCCATAAATGGATGATGTGAATGGCCCGGTCATACCTGGCGGAGGGATAATGGTATAAACTAACGTATTACCTGGTTCATTTGGCCCCTTTCTTAAATTATCTTTGCCAAGACGGAATAATGAGACACCCCTGCTTTCAGAAATTTTTCCATGGTAACCATTTGTGTCCGTAATTTCGCCTTCAATATCGATATCCTTAGAAAAGCTATACTTATTAATTCTGGGAAACTGGGAAGCAAGATCAAATTTAAAAAGAGCTGGATCAAGGTTCAAATCCAATTCAACCCATTTGTCAGTCGGTAATGCCATAGATTTAGTAATCGTTTTGATTGCTGGGCCATTATTAGATTGAGATATTTTTACCGAGACGTTGGCATTCACGGCATGGCCATTGGACCTGATTTTCAGGCGCGTGCGTTTAATATCCCATGGAAAAAATTTTGGGTTGTTTTTAAAATATTGCAGATCTTGTTCAGGTAAAACCCCAACATGAAATGGATGTTCAATTCTGAATTTAGGGGAATACAGCCGAACAGATTTCCCATCACCGGAGTAAGTCAATGTCAAACCTGAAAAGCCTCTTCCACGCTTCTTTACCGTAAAGCTGTATCCCCAGTCGGCATTATTTTCATCAAGTTTAATGGTCTTGCCCACACCACACCCATAATTACACCTCCAAACCAATCGACCTTTGAGGCCCGGCACTTGATGTGCCGGCACGGTAAAGACCAGTGTGGAGTTTTTACGGAAAATGTTTTTGCCGGTTTCTTTAATTTGCACGTCTGGAAAACCGGGTGTTTGGATAATCCCGCTTACCTGCACATACTTTTTAATATCAACCGGTGGTAATTTTGCATAATTGAAATTTCGTCCTGATTTTTCAGGCTTTAGGTCCTTACCAGCAATCTGAAATTCTATGCGATACCTTGTGTCTTCTACAAATTTATCTATCGCAACGGGCAAGCTTAGCTTCTGAACTTCACGGTCAGGGTCAACAGCCCGTTCAATGTTTTGCTGCAAGATGATGGTATCATCAGATTGTGAATATAGTTTGATATTGATATTGAYGTTCTYMACRCCRCCYGAAGCYTTATACCAAAGGCTTACATATAACGGRCCATCCTGTTTYGGGATATCAGCCATATTTTTTTCGGTATATGCGCTGGTTCCGACCGTAACTTCTTCTATTTTTATCTGTTTTGGTTCTTTTCCGTAATARAARWATATGSCTTTGGWCTGRGTCTTGTGTGGCTCTGCGGAKGTATCCATTCGCAAATCATCTKTSAGWCGAATATCAAACCGRTATCGATGKCCAATCWCRARGGGGACTTYGKYTTTGTYCAATAAAAYRCCMACTCTTTGWWCSTCCWTGTYCGGYTTGGTATTGCGRCGCCCGGYTTTYTCAAAAATTGTCTTYYTWTCTGTCSAGTCYCGCAAACGAAAKCGTATCGTGAGWGCGTTYACRTCTTKTGGRACTTGATAATASGCAAACAAATAGGCMGRAGCATCWRCACCAAGWACRGGTTGRTGMGTGTCCCCGGCTTTTTCATCATCRACAACAAGGCGCAGTAATTTTACTGTTTTTATACCGCTSCCTAAYTCAAATTCTGCCTTGCTTTTTAGCGTTTTATTGGGTTCGGACGCCAACTGATATGCCAATACGATCTGGTACATACCTTCCGCCATRCCCGTAGTATTSATGCCAAAACTGTGACGTTGCTCTTCAGTACTTGGCGGCACAATTTCCTGCTTGTAGAGCCTTTCCGACAATTGCCCATCAGGTTCAACAATACGCCAATCCAGTGTCAATTCCGGTGCTCGCTCGGTTTTCACTGAAAAGTATAAAATATCCCCCTCTTGGGCAGAGGTGGTCAGCGGTTTGGCGTCTTTACTGCCGCGTTGGACAATAATTTTTAACGGCGCAATGCTGCTGCCGCCAAGCTTCTTGATATAGGCCGCAATTCGCTTGCCTAAATCATCAAGATTTGCCTTCTCACTTGCCACTATGTCGGTTATTTTTTGCAGATCATTGCGCAATCCGGCACCGCTATACCCAGCCGTTATAATTCGATCGAAATCCGTATTGGCTTTTTGAAGTGTTTCCTCGGATTGGGCGTATATTTCTTCTAAATCAATCAGTTGCGCCTGTAATTCATCCGAATTTTCTTGTGTTTGTGCGTAGGCCAGGGGTCCCCATAGACAGAATAATGCTGAGCACACATGAACTATAAATACTTTTGAAATGGACCGGGGCGTGTATGTCATTTGATTGCCGCCTCTAATGCGCTTGCATCCATCGCCCGTTTCTCAGCCTCAGTGCGAAACCCGTAAAACGGATCATACTCTGGCCATTCCCAACGCGGGTCAGGATCTAAGCCAACCATTCCCTTGCTTTTCTGCTGGTGAATAAAATCTTTYAGAAACTCATGGGGGTCACCCTTCAATCCCTCTTGGATAGAGATAACACTGCCATCAGGCATAAACGCCGTAACCGGATAATCAGGACGGTCTTTCCAGGCGTTTGCGGCACCATGATGCACGACATCCCCGTGGATCCCGGTTTTTTGGAATACCTCATAGTTGATTTCAGACATGGTATCCAGATTTTGGCGGTTGATGTTACCCAGCCCCTTTACTTGRTCAACCACCACCCCATCAACGCCATTTCCCGAGGGTACACCAATGGCCAAAACATCGTAGTCCGGTAAGATTTTACTATTATTCTTATCCAGAAGTATTTCCACATTCTTTGGTTCAGTCGTAATATCAAATGAAACCTCTTGCACGGGGTCATAGAGGCGACCTTGTTCGTCAACAATGCCAATGACCTTATTGCCGTCGGTATTAACTGCCCACATTACGTCTTGATCGTTATATTTTGCCTTGGTCTTATTTACAATTTTCCTGCCCTGCGAGTCTGTCAATTCAAATAAATCGTCTGCCAGTTTATTCATGTCCGCGATTTCTTTCTCTGCCTTTTGGATGGCTGAAATATTTCCGGATTCTCTGGCCTTAATCAGGGCATCATTCAGTTTAGAAAGCGATGGATCAGCGGGAATACCCGCCCCCAATAAGGGGCTGCTTGATGATTTTGGTTTGATGTCCATCCATTTGGTTGCCAGTTTGCCTTGGCGCTSYAAMGCYTCYTCTACYGCTGTWTCCATGGCATCATRGCCAAGCTCATTAAAGGGGCGGAACATCAATACYTTTCCTTGTCCCTTGSTTGCCACGGCCCGCATGGCCTCTATGTGCTTTGGGATCATATTGGATGCTGTCTCMGCACTAATGCGCACACCATYGCGCATAGGCSGCGGCATTTTAGACAAGCGTTTTGCAATCGARTCTARACTCTCGCGTTCCGCCCGGACAACTTTGCCGACAATATGTTCGGCAATTTCATCTTCCAGRCYCAGCATTTTGTCCATTGTTTTTCKAAGYYTGGCTTTRTACGGMSCAAGTTCCTGRCCRGTTCGAATAATAAGGGAATCAAARAAWCCMCCCTTTGGTTTGATCAARCCRCCAATAAAGCTYTTCATGGTTGTGTACGCTTCSGGGTATCGCTTAAAAAACTGACTGGCSACCTCTGGAGTTAAAACCAAAACTGCTGTTATTGCATATTCGGTGTTTGAGAGCTTTTCTCCCATTATCGTCGTCCCCGTCCCAAGGGTATATAGATCCAATACATCGCTAACGATTGGCGTAAGTTCAAAAATCAGAACAACTTTATCTTGCTCCGCCTCTCTTTTCTTCGCTTGCTCCACAAGATAACGCGCATCACTGCCCATAGAGCCTTGGATCAAGTTTGCGTATTTTCGAAAATTTTGGGCGGATTCTTTGGCCGATTTAGCCGTTAATGCATAAATATAGGCCCGGTTCACTTCCTTATAGAGTTTCAGTTTTTCTTTCTGAACACATGCAAGCCGCTCTTCTTCTTTTGCCGTCAGCCCAAACCAATCCATGGCGCCTTTTAGAGTGCTGGAAACGCTCTCAATTGCGTCACCCATCACTTTGATTTGGGGGTCGCCTTCACCGCACGCTCCAACCATTTCCAAGCCGCGTATTTGCGTCTTGGTCAATTGGTACATTGCGCGCAATTGTTCAACGTCAAACCCATAGCCTTTGGCAACTTCGTGTGCATTATATAACGCCGCCTTTAGCCCTTGGCCATTTATGTAGGCCTCATCTTTTTCCCATTCATCCATTTCAGAGCGCGCAAATACCCGCATAGATTCAAGTTCTTTTGCCCGCTCCAGCACCAAGCGTTTCAAAAATGCATTTGTCGATTTTTCCAGAGTTTYTTGCTTAAGCTCAAGTGCATATGCACGGTCCAGCAAACGATCTTGTGATGCCCCATAAGCAAAAACCGGGGTAACACATAAAAATATGAAAATGAGAACAAGCTGGATTGCCTTACTCTGCACATAAACACTCAAAACCTTACCCCCGTTTTGGCTAGAACGTGACGTCATGAATCATCATTATTGTACAAATAAGCGATCTTGTCAGATAAAAGAGACTCGAGTCTAAATCCTGTCTTTCTTACGGCACTAACGACTTGMACGGTCGGCCTGGTCCCAATCTGCCACTTTAGAGACCACTTCGCTTTAGTCTGACAGCACCGCCACTTTCCTTTGATTTTATATAGATAATTATATGCCCTGCAAATTCCCCCGACATTGCGGGGGTTAGCGAGTTTTGCCGTTTATGAGACCGCGTATCAGGGAAGCTATTCCGGGTATATTGGCCATTCGTCTCTGATGGGGGGGTTGGGGGGCTCAAAGCGCTAGCCCCGCATTATGGGTCGCCCTTAAGAATAATCGGCAAAGCCCAGGGCCTGCCATTGTTCATCCCAGTCATAGGGAATGGGGGTGGTGAGGAGCTTTTTCAATGTCAGCTCTATGGGCTGCTTGCCCTGTAAAATGGCACGGGTAATCCTGAGCGATAGCAGCGCCAGTTTTAGACGCTGGCGTATGGGCGCATCGGTCCAGCCATGGCGTCTGCCTATGGCCGCCGCCGAGATGCCGTTTCGCACTTCGCTCATCCATGAGTGAGCTTTAGCTATTGCCCGGATCAGAATTTGGTCAGGTTCCGCCTCCTTGGGGAGTTGGTATTTCGTGCTGAAGGCGGGCAGCTAATACGGCGCAGTGCCGGATCAGCAGCAGATACTCTTCGTCAGCAATATGAGATCGGCTGCCTTGGGATGCCCCCAGAAGAAGCGACTACCTTACTCTCCTTGATGCGCAAGGACATAGGACAACTGAACGCCTGTCGCTCCCAAGTGATGGAGGCTGCCAAAAACGTTTAGGGTGAAGGTTAGGAAGAAGGCCAGAAAAACAATGCCATATTACCTGCAACATTGACTGAAACAGTAGATGGGTGAGGATTGCAGGCCGGAAACGCCCTCAGGGGGCCATAGAGCGCGAATGGGTCGTGCAGTCACCCGTTCCCAGCCACTCCACCACCCACAGGTGCTCAGCGGCTTTCTATGGCCGTTTGAGAAAATAAGACCACCTAAGGGCAATGTGTCCCCCATCAGCGCTTATGGGTCTGATTGTCGGTTTGGTATAAAGCTGGGTAAGCGGTCATTGTCTTGAGCCAGACCCCCGCCTCGTAATGTCCCTAACCTCCGATAATCTTCTCTTATCAGAGCCCAAAACCCTCGTTAGACTGACTTAAATCAGACCCTTAAGGTGCTGGGGAGAACAAYCGTACGCACCTAGTGCCTCCTCATAGGTTTTTGAGTGTTATTCACAATAAACTAGTGCAAAATTAACCATCCATGAGGAACGTAAACCATACTGGTTTCAATGTCTTTTGTATAAGTAACAGTGAGCTGGCGCATAGGGACCGCTAGCTGTTCTGAAAGCTCATCTTTAAATAGCTCTACTGTAGTTTTCTGCCAAAGGCAGGAACCATCCGGATTGGTTTCTACCTTTGTCAGATCAAGCAGGTCGTTGCCATTGATCCATAACTCGGTCACTCGGTTGCCTTCCTCATCAGGCTCTAGCGTGACGGCAACTGCGACATCGCGATCCTGATCAGGATAAACGCTCAAGGCAACTTGTGATTGGCGCAAACATTCAGAGACAAAGGCAAAGCTCTCGCTAAATTTATTGTGCCTGCGAAGCTCCATAGCCGAATTAAAATGTTTGGGGCTGACATAGCTAAGGGTTTTATTTTTACTTGAACCACCATTTGTGGAGGGTTTTATTGAGGTTGGCAACCGGGCGATAATTGAAGCGCCATTCGCACTCTTTGATGAACAGGTGAAAGTTCTGTTTGGAGATACCGTTATAAGCCCGTAAGTGACGCTTGGCCTGGTTCCAGAAATTCTCAATGCCGTTGATATGATTGGTGGCTTGCGCAAAGAGTTTTGAGTGATTGATCCGCAGGTGATGAAACTCGGAAACATCCAGAACATCATACGACCGAAAGCAATCGGTGTAGACGATACTATCTGGCCTGACCTTCTGCCTGATAATCGGAAGAAGCGTTTGTGTAGAAGCATTCGGGATAATGACCACATGCACACGGCCCTTGCGCTTGAGAAGCCCGAACACGGCTACCTTGCCCGCTGCACCGCGTCCTCGCTTGCCCTTTCGGTGGCCACCAAAATAGCTTTCATCGACCTCTATCTCGCCGCTGAAAATCTCCGGCGTTTCTGCAGCCAGCCGGGCGAAAATCACCTCGCGCAGTTTGTGGTAAAACAGGATCGCCGTGTTGCGATTTACCCTCGTTAATTGAGCCGCAGAACGGGCTGTTACACCCGCACAAAAGTACTTGATAAGGTCATTTTGAATACTTGTGGAGAGCCTACTCCGCCGCCTCGTGCTAACCATATGACATCAATAGCCTTGATCTGCTATCTATGTCAGCCCCAATTATTATGGCGCGCTGTGTATCAGGAAGGCGAGGTCCGTGAAGCCTACTTCTCAAAACGTCGAGACCGCAAGGCTGCCTTGAAGTTTTTAAAGAAAACCATGAAACGATACGGGAATCCAAAACGGATCGTAACTGATAAACTCGGGTCTTATCGAGCGGCCATGAACGTGCTTGGCAATGCTAGCATTCAGGACACCAAGAAGTGGCACAATAATCGTGCCGAAAACTCCCACCAACCCTTCCGCAGACGAGAGCGGGCGATGCTCAAATTCAGGAGTTGTGCAACTTTACAAAAGTTCGTTTCGATCCACTCATCCATCCACAACCATTTCAATCATGATCGCCATCAAAGCTTACGACCCACATTCAAGGAAAACCGAGCAAAGGCACTAGCTGAATGGACCCAAGTCGCAGCCTGAATTAAGCCCAATCGGCCACTTCAGAGACCACTTCGCTTTAGTCTGAAAGCACCGCCATTATCCAATAATATCATTATACAACAATGGCTTAACTAAAGAAACTTCCCGGCATTGGTCGGACTGTTCCAATCCACTGTTCCAATCCTTAGCGGTTGGAGGGTGATATGGCGCATTTAAGACTGCGGTATCTGTCGCGACGGGGGGATCAGTTCCAAATCCGCCTTGTCATCCCCAAGGACCTGCACTGGCGTGTGGGGAGAAAAGAATTACGCTGGTCCCTGAAAACCAGTGACCGCACCACAGCGCGAAGGCGAACATTGTCTTGAGCCAAAACCCTGCTTCGCAATGTCTTTATCCTCTGATAACCTTCCATTATCAGAGCTCCAAAACGCCTCTCTTACCCAAACCTAATCAGACCCATGCGCGGACGGGGAACAATTTGTAAAATTCAACCTCAGTTGTGTTGCCTGCAAATTGCTATTCTCAAAAATTGGCTTGCCCTGCAAAGTATCGTATCTGGTCTATATGGCCCCAGACACTTCTCATACAGCGAACCTGCGCATCTCAATTGACCGGGACAGCCCTTTATCCCTGCAGGAGCAGATAAGGCGCAAAATTATTGATGACATTGCACTGGGGGTTCTCGTGGCGGGCACGCGCATGCCGTCCAGTCGGCAATTGGGCCAAGACCTGAGCGTTTCCAGAAACACCATCATCATGGCCTATGACCGTCTAGTGTCCGATGGCCATCTGGTCAGCAAGGACCGGCGCGGCCTGTTTGTCCGCGAAGGCACGTTCGGGCGCGATCTGGGCGCAATACAGGTGACGGGTCCCCGGCAAAACTATGACCAGTCAATCTGGAAAGCACGTCTGGCCCCGGCAGCCTTGCCACGCTTGTCCTCTGCCTTGCCGCCGGACTGGGATCAGTATCCGTTTCCGCTGGTCGATGGACCGTTTGACCGCTCGCTCTTCCCGGTGGCGGAATGGCGAGAGGCCAGCCGTCGCGCGTTATCCGTGCAGGAAATCAATATCTGGACCCGCAATGCGGGGGATGCGGATGATCCCATGCTGGTCGACGAATTACGGCGTAAAGTTTTACCGCTGAATGGCATCAGCGCCCAGGCCGAGGAAGTTCTGGTGACAACGGGGGCGCAACAGGCCCTGAGCCTGGTTTGCGACCTTTTGGTGCATGACGGCATGAGCGTTGCCCTGGAAAACCCCTGCCATCCTGAATTACGTATGCTGTTGCAAAAAAAGAAAGTGCAAATTACGGCCCTGGATGTGGATGAAAACGGCATGAAGCTAAGCGCCGAGGCTGTGCACACGGCCGACATTATTTTTGTCTCGCCGGGGCGGCAACGCCCCACCGGGGCCACCTTGTCCGAGGAGCGCCGCGCTTTGCTCTTACAGATCGCCGCCAAAGCGGGCAAAATCATTGTCGAGGATGATTGCCAGTGGGAAACCAACCTGACCGCCAGTGCACCGCCAGCCTTGCGCGGCACGCCGGGCGGGGAAAATGTGATCTATGTGGCGACACTGGCGCAACCGCTGGCCCCGGCCATCCGGCTGGGCGTACTGGTGGGGCCGGCACCGGTGATCCGCGCTGCACGCACCTTGCGCCGTATAACCGCGCGCCACCCGGCGCTGAGCATACAGCGCACCTTTGCGCATATGCTGGCGCTTGGGCATTATGCAGCGGTGCTCAGACGCGTTGAAGAGGCCTTTGCCAAGCGCATGATCGCGCTGCGCGACGCCTTGAACTATTATCTGCCGACCAAGATTTCCCTGCTGCCAACGCGGATTGGCGCGTCGGCCTGGATCACCGGACCCAAGACATTGGACACCCGGCAATTGGCCAAACGCGCCGAAACCCATGGGGTGTTGATCGAGCCGGTACAGAATTATTATTCGCGCACGGTTCCCAATAATGTTTTTCGGCTGGGCATTACCGGCATTGCCGAGGATAAAATTCGTGACGGCGTGGCTGCCTTTGCCACCGCCTTTCGCGAAACCATGGACCCGACCCCTTCGAAAACCCGGTTTGATGCCACACAGGCCTTGTCTGGACCGGCCATCAAACGCGCCTGCGCCGGGGCCACCCTATTATGCAAAACTGTGTACGGAGACCCCTGTACCATTATCCTGAAGCGCGATGGCGATATGCAGGGCCGCGCAGGCTTTGCCAATGAAGATCGCGATACCGGCACATGGTGGGTCGAGGGCGATTTCTGGTGCCGGCAATGGTCAGAATGGTCCTATGGCGAGATCGGCCGCTTTCGAGTGGTGCTGAGCGGCGATCGTATCGAATGGTTCCATGAAGACGGACACCTTGTGGACTGGGCCATACTGGTCAGGCGCCCAAAGAAATAGCCCACAGAAACTTTCACTGGACTCATTGATAATGCCTATCTGGACCTATGGCAGCCCTGTGTCTGGACCTAAAATTGATCATTGGAGAACCCTTGTGTAAAGCAGGGTGGGCGTAATCAGGGGATATTGTGACTAAATTTGCTATTGCCGGTCTGCAATTGGAGTTGGAGTCCAAAAACAATATCGATTTGTTGTGTGAGGAAATCAGGATTGTGCGCAAGCGCTTTCCCTGGGTTGATATGGTTATGCTGGCCGAGCTGGCTGCCTTTGGTACAGGCCTACAACATGCCCAGACTATGCCTGGCACCGCCGAAGAAATATTTTGCGCTCTGGCCAAAGAAACGGATCTTTGGATATTGCCCGGCAGTTTGTACGAAAAAAAAGACGGCAAGGTTTATAAYACCGCCCCGGTGATCAACCCTTTGGGCGAAGTGGTGACCCGTTGTCGTAAGATGTTTCCTTTTCTGCCTTATGAAGTTGATGTGGCTAGCGGTGAAGAGTTCACCGTTTTTGATGTAGAAGGCATTGGCCGCTTTGGTGTTTCCATCTGTTATGACATGTGGTTTCCTGAGACCACCCGCTCTCTGGTTAGTATGGGGGCCGAGGTCATCTTGCACCCCAGCCTGACCAACACGCTGGACCGCGATGCCGAACTGGCCATTGCCCGCGCCAATGCGGCCATAAATCAGTGCTATTTTTTCGACATTAATTCCGCAGGCCGACTGGCCTTTGGGCGCTCTATTGTCGCCGGACCCGGCGGCGAAATTATCCATCAGGCCAGTTCTGGTCGGGAGATTATACCCATAGAGATTGATCTGGATTATGTGCGCCGGGTGCGGATGCGCGGCTGGAACAATCTGGCCCAGCCGCTGAAAAGCTTTCGCGACCATAAAACGCCTTTTCCAGCTTATCGGGACACAGAAAGTTTTCCAGCCCTTGCGGCCCTTGGCCCAATGGTTGTGGCCGCAAAAGCAGGAGACAGCGAATGAAAAACTTACAAATAACGGGGACAAACAGGAGAGTCACAATGCCAAAATTATCAGCAAATCCCATGAGTATGACCAGCCGGTCCATGATCTGCCTTTTACTGGGATGCACGGCCCTGACACCGGGTCTGGCTATGGCCCAGGAAAGCGAGCAGGCAAAGGATGACGACGCCATTGTGGTGACCATCCAGCGCCGCGAAGAAAATATTCTGGATGTGCCTTATAACATTTCTGTGGTCTCTGGTGCCGATATTGCCGGTGCCATCACGCTGGATTCTGCCGAATTGTTGCGCACCATTCCCGGGGTCAGCCAGATTGATCAGGGTCAGCGCAATATCCAGTTCAACAGTATCCGCATTCGTGGCCTGAACGTCGACAGTTCGGCCTTTGGGGACTTCCTGCTGGGTTCGGTGCCAACCGTGTCCACCTATGTGAATGAAACCCCGGTTTTTGCCAATATGGCGCTGATAGATCTGGACCGCGTTGAAGTGCAACGGGGACCACAGGCCACGCTTTATGGCTCTGGTGCACTGGGCGGCACGGTGAAATACTTCACCCGCAAGCCCCAGTTTGATGAGGCCAGCGCCAGCTTTATGGGCACGGCTTCTTCGGTGCGGGGATCGGGCAGTATTGGTTATACCGCCGGCGGCATTGTTAATGCCCCGCTCAGCGATACGTTCTCCATTCGCGCCAATGTCTTGTGGCAGGATTATCCTGGCATTACCGACTATAAAAATCTCTATGTGCTGGACAGCAATGGCGTGCCGACCCAGCCCAATGGCATTTTTGATCGTGGTGCGGATTCGGCTGAATACCGGAGCAAAAAAGATGCAGATGACTATCAAAGCCTTTATGCCCGCATCAGCGCCCGCTGGGCACCAACAGACAGTGTGGACATTGTCGCCAGCTATTTCTATCAGGCCGACGATAGCGGTGGCCGTCGCCAGCCCAGCCAGGGTAATGACGGTTTGGGCAATCCTTATGGCAAATATGAAAATGGCGCGGTGATCGAAGAACCGGCAGAGCGCAATCTGGATATGGGGTCTCTGGAGGCCAATATTGATCTTGGTTTTGCCACGCTGACCTCGGCCACCTCTTATTATGAAAATGATGGCAGCAGCGAGACCGATAATACCGGATTTTTTGCTAATAACCTGGCCCAGTTTTATTACTCGACCTATTTTGTTTTCCCACGCCCGCTCTACACGGCCAAACGTACATTTTCCGACAAATCCTTTGTGCAGGAAGTGCGTCTGGTCTCCAATGGCGACAACAAGGTTGATTATGTTTTGGGGGCCTTTTATCAGGACCAGAAACGCGGTGCCACACAATCGAGCGATTTGGTCGGCTTTGAAGCCTGGGCCGATGCGTTCTTCCTGGCGGATTTTGTCTTTACCGACAATGTCTTTAACTTTGCCCGCAAAGAGGATTACAGCGAAATTGCTCTCTTTGGTGAACTGACGGCTAACTTGACGGACCGCTTCAAGGTTACCGGCGGGCTGCGGTATTTTGATAATAAGTCCACCACCAACACCTTTGTGCGCGCCGGGCTTTACACCTTCTTCAACGGTCAGGCCGACACGACCTTTACCGCCAAGGACAGTAAAGTTTTGTTTAAGGCAAATGCCGCTTATGAATTTAGTGATGATGACCTCCTCTATGCCACCATTTCCCAAGGCTATCGCCGGGGCGGCAGCAATGGCGTCCCCACCATTGGCCAGTTTGCCAACAATCCCGCATGGCTGACTTTCCAGTCTGACACGGCGCTAAACTATGAAGTGGGCGTCAAAGGCACGACGGGCAGTTTGCGCTATGACCTGAATGTGTTTTATATCGACTGGAACAACCCACAGTTTAATACCTCCACGCCCAATGGATTTTTCTTTGCCGTTGCTAATGCTGATGAAGCCCGCTCGCAGGGGATTGAGGCTCAAATCAGCGGCAGCAGCGCCGATGATCGCCTTAATTACTCGATCGGCTATACCTATGTGGATGCCAATCTGACCAAAAACTTTGTGGCCCCACCGGGCTTTGGCCTGACCACGGGTACGCTGGTCGCCAATAAGGGTGCGCCGCTGCCTGGCGTTGCCAAGCACTCGTTTAATGTGGCCGCCGACTACACCATCCCCATGAGCAACGGGATGAACTTCATCAGCCGCTTTGATGCTTTCTACCAGTCTTCCACACAAAACGTGCTGGATCAGGGCGTATTTCAGGCAACCAAATTTGGCGGCTTTGCCGTTGTAGACCTGACCTTCACCCTGGCTGCGGATGCGTGGAATACATCCCTCTTTATCAAGAATGTGGGCAATACATCGGGCACCACCGGCTCGTTCACGCCGGCGGCCTTTGGGCCTAATCCGGCGGCCGAGTTCATCGGCAGTAATGCGCGCAAGTTCATTACCTTGCCGCGTACCGTTGGATTGGCCTTTAATTTTAATTTCTGACCTGAAGCGGCGGTCATGTACTATGGCCGCCGTCTCTTGCACGGAACGGATCATGTCTCTAAAATCGCATACCTCACCAAAGACTGATCTGTTCCGTCTCAGAAAACTGGCCAATGGGCATATTCAAAAGGGACAGTTTGTGGACGCTGAACGGGCCTGCGCGGCTATGCAAAGCGCAGATCCAGACGCCCCGGATCCGTGGGTATTTCGGGCGCGCATTGCCCAAAGGCGCAATGACTTTACCGCCGTGGCCACTCATGCCCAACGTGCGTTATCCCTTGCCCCGCACCGGCTGGATGTGCGCGTAGTTGCCGCCGAAAGCTGTATCTATATCGGCCAGATTGCCAAAGCGCTTGCGGCCCTGACTGCCATAGAGGATGAGGCCGAAACGGATCTGAATATCCTGCGCCAGGTTTGCGCGATTTATACCCAGCTTGGCCGTCATGAGGCGGCGTATCGTTGCGCCCGCCGGGTGCGCGATGGCGATCCGGCATCTTTAAACCACCTCTATTTACTGGCCAGCGCCGCCATTGCCGTTGGCAAGATTGACGAGGCCGAAACCCTGCTTGATGCCATTGTAAAAGCCGGCCCCGAAGAAGGCGATATTTATTACAACCGGGCGGGCCTGCGCAAACATACCCCGGCCAATAACCATATTGACCAGATACGCGAACGCCTGCGCTTTACCGGGCCAGATGACCATCGCCATACCCCGTTATGTTATGCACTGGGCAAGGAGATGGAGGATCTGGGCGAACAGAGAGAGGCGTTCAAATCCTTTGCCGCCGGGGCCGCGGCGCGCAAGGCCCGCCTGCGCTATCAGGTGCGCGAAGAGGTGAAAGCCGCCGACCATATCATCAAAATTTTTGATAAAAACTGGTGGGATGACACCCCGGATGGCGATGATAGCGCCCGCCCGGTTTTTGTCATGGGCCTACCGCGCAGCGGCACCACCCTGGTCGATCGCATCATCTCGGCCCACAGCGCCGTGTCCAGTCTGGGCGAGGTCAATGACTTTGCCTATGGGGTGGTGCGCACCGGGTTTCCGGCGAAGGACAAGTTTGACCTGATTGCCCGCACGGCCCGCGCCGATATGCAAACCCTTGGGTCGCAATACTGGGCCGCGCTTGGTGGTTATGGTGAAGCCGGACCGTATCTGATTGATAAAACCCCAGCGAATTATCTCTATCTTGGTTTGATCGCCAAGGCGCTACCCCATGCCCGGATCGTGCATGTGCGCCGCCACCCGCTGGCCTCAGGCTATGCCATGTTCAAGACCTTGTTTCGCATGGGCTATCCGTTCTCCTATGATCTGGAAGATATTGGCCATTATTATCTGGCCTATCACCGCCTTATGGACCATTGGCGCAGCCTCTTTGCGGACCGGATATGCGAGGTTCAATACGAAGATTTGGTCGATGATCAGGAGGCGGTCAGCCGGGACATCATCGCCCATTGCGGCCTGCAATGGGAAACGGCCTGCCTTGATTTTCATCGCAACGCCGCCCCCACCGCCACGGCCAGCGCGACACAGGTGCGCCAGCCAATATATCGCAGCGCCCGCGATTTATGGCGCGACCACGATGAGGCCTTGCAGCCTTTACGCAAAATTCTCGAAGCCGGAGGCGTCTCATGCGCATAAAAACTATGGTGCTTGGCGCGCTGGCGGCGCTTGGTCTTGCAGCCTGCGCCCATGCCCAAACGCTGTTTACTGAGGACTTTCAGGACGGCAATGCCGATGGCTGGCAGTCCGCCGGCAAAGGCGATATTCGCCTGACCACTTATGCCGGCAATGTCTCCATGCGCCTGACCCGGTCGGCCAGTGCCCTGATCGGACTGAAAATTGAAGGCCCGGAACAGGTCCGAATTTCGGCCTCTTTTGCGGCGATGAACCTTGAAAAAAAGGATGCCTGCATTGCCGAGGCCTCGGCCAATGGCGGCAAAAACTGGACGGAGATTTTGCGCGTTGAGGACGGTGCAGATGATGGTCTGACCCTGTATAAAGGTTCGGTGGTTTTACCGCTTAACGCCAAAGGCGGGCCGCCTTTGCTGGTGCGTCTGCGGGTGGCCGGCAACCAAAAGGACGATACCTGCTGGGCCGATAACATCACCATTACTGCCCTTGCGACCAAGACCCGCGCCGAACCATCGGCACGCACGGCGCTATCAGCAGACTTTTTAACGGGCACAGATGATTTGAAACAGCCCGTGCCCATGTATGCCTATACACCGACCCAAAACACACAACCGACCGGCGGTGTTATCAAAGGGCGGATTACCTTTGCGGTGCCCAAAAAAGCCGCCCATATGAAGGTGTTGCGTGACCGTTTTGGCTTTACGGATAATCCGGTAAAAGGTCTTGGCACGCCGCCGGGCTTTGATCTTGGCTTTGTGCAAATGGGCGTGCGCCTTGTGCCTGATCGGCGCGGCCTGATCCGCACGGATAATCAGGCCTGGGACATATTAGTCGAGCCGGGGCGTATCTGGCGCGAAGAGGGCGATGACGGGTTTTGGCGCGCCGCCTTGCCCTTTGCCTTGCAGGAACGCAATGCCAATTGCACCCATAATGGTGTGCTGAGTTTTTTGATAAAACCCAATGGCGAAACCAGCCGTGCCGCCTATCAGATCAGCTCGGAAACCTGTTTGTATTTTCAATATGACATGTGGGGAACGGGCGMGGTTTCTTAYACGCCGGGCGCGGTGCAAGRYGCYGAWACSCKAMGRRYGRCYTTTGCCAAAGAGCTGAAAAAYAAAYTRCCCACCCGCCCGATCARCGCGCTGGCCAYTGATCATCCGGGCCTTGATATCAATGCCTTTGGATCGCCCAAAGATATCTCGCCTGCSGCCATGACTATCTTTGGAGTGGTTATTGACGGGGTGCATTATCAGGGCGGCTGTGAAACCCGCACCGGGCCATATCCCTTTTGCGCCAATTTGGCCATTCCCTCTTATTCGCTGGCCAAATCTATTTTTGCCGGGCTGGGCATGATGCGCCTGAACATGCTGTATCCCGAGGCCGAAAGCGCTCTTATTGAAACCTATGTGCCCGAATGCGCCAAGGCAGGTTGGCAAGGCATTCGTTTTGGCCATGCGTTGGATATGGCCACCGGGCGTTATAAATCCACAAAAAGCGAAAAAGACGAAAACGCCGCCGTACAGGACGGGTTTTTCATTGTGCCGGATCACCAGCGCAAGATTAACCGGGCCTGTGCGCTCTATCCGCGCAAAAGCGATCCGGGCACACAATGGGTTTATCACACCACGGATCATTATGTGCTGGGCACGGCCATGCAGGGTTTTTGGCGGGAAAAAAAAGGCAAGGACGCGGATATTTATCGCGATCTTCTGGTCGAGCCGATCTGGAAGGCCTTAAACCTGTCCCCGCTCAGCTATAAAACCCGGCGTACCCGCGATGCGACCGCGCAACCTTATGTCGGCTGGGGGCTGACGTTCGCACCCGACGATCTGGCCAAGATCACCCAATTCATTGCGGTGGATCATGGCCGGATCGGCGGGGCGGCCCTGATTGATACCGAGGCCTTGCGCGCCGCCCTACAAATGGATCCGGCGGATCCCGGCCTGCCGGCTCCCGGCAAGGATTTTCGGTATAATAATGGTTTTTGGGCCTGGAATGCCAGCGCTGTCCTAAAGCAAGATCATGCGGTCTGGATCCCCTTCATGTCCGGTTATGGCGGCCTGTCGGTCGTCCTCATGCCCAATGGCATCACCTATTATTATATCAGCGACTATAATGAATATGCCTGGGCCAAGGCGGTTATTGCCGCCAATGCCTATCGCCCCTTTGCTAAAGGCCAAACCCCATGAGCACTTTATTTTCACGCTTGCCCAAGGCCGCCCCCGATGGGTTGCTGGCCGCCGTTTTTCTGGCCTTTTTGGCCACCGCAGGGTTGTTTTATGTCAACATTCTGGCCGCCATTGTTGATGGGCTGGTTTCTGGCATGGGGATCAGCGAAGGTGCCGCCGGCAATATCGGCTCGGCCAATATTTATGGCGCAGCTTTGGGGGCGCTGGGGGCCTTTTTCGTGGTCAAATACCTGCCATGGCGACCCATGGCGGTGATCGCCCTGATAGGACTGATCGCGCTGGACCTGGGATCCATTCCCATCCGCTCGGCTGAGGTTTTACTGCCTCTGCGCTTTGTTCATGGCCTGATCGGTGGCTTTTTGGTGGGTACGGCGTTTTCGGTGATTGCGCGCACCCAATCGCCGGACCGCACCTTTGGCATGTTATTGTTTGTCCAGTTTGGCCTTGGCGGGCTRGGGGTGATGTTCCTGCCCCGTCTGGTRCCGATCTTTGGTACGCAAGCCCTGTTTCTCTCGCTGGCGGCGTTCAGTCTGGCCACCCTGCTCATGGTGCCGTTTCTGGACCGCTATGATGCNNMSMSRGKSKCGCGCGCCCNNTKGCMARTSGWGMYAAAATCMGCACCCTGCCWCTGGTGCARACWCTGGCKGCKATYTTYYTSTTTCAAATGGCCAATATGGCSYTKTTGGCCTTYATCATYCGYCTKGGGCGSGGCTATGGGYTGGAYACCAATTTTGTCAGCATGGCGCTGGGGYTGGCCACMTGGATTGCGCTGATCGGSCCGYTGGTGGTGATGGTSATYGGCGTGCGYTATGGSCGSTTCTGGCCGCTGGCGATTGGSATYKYMCTGACAYTGGYGGGYACGGCGCTGTTTCAYCTYAGCGCSTCGCCSTGGGCYTATCTGGTGGCCAATTGCGGCACCGGCATCACCTGGGGCATGGCCATTGCCTATCTGTTTGGCATGACTGCCGAGTTCGATAAATCCGGGCGCACCTCGGCGCTGGGCGGCTTTGTCTCCAAGATGGGGCTGGCCTCTGGCCCGATGATCGCTGGGCGGGTTCTGGACGGCGGCCTTGGCTTTGGCTCCTTGATCAATCTGGCCCTGATAGGCCTCGCTCTCTCGGGCTTTTTAATGCTGTTTCCGGCTCGTAGTCTTGACCGGATCAGCACCCAGACCAACACCTAGAAAATATGGAATTTGAGCTATGAAAATGAATGCAGATCTGGTTCTGCGGCGCGAGAACGCCGTACCCAAAGGCATTGTCACCGCCGCTCCGATTTATGTGGAGCGCGCGCWAAACTCGACCCTGTGGGATGTCGAGGGCAATCGTTATGTAGACTTTGCTGGCGGCATTGCGGTGCTSAACACCGGCCATTGCCACCCCAGGGTCATTGGCGCGGCCAAAGAGCAGATGRACCGCCTGACCCACAGCGCCTTTCAGGTYGCCGCYTATGARCCYTATGTGGCCCTGTGCGAGCGCCTGAACGCRCTWTSCCCCATYAAGGRYAARGCCAAAACYATTTTRTTYTCCACYGGSGCSGARGCGGTRGAAAACGCGGTCAARATTGCCCGSGCMGCCACCGGGCGCAGTGGCGTTATCGCCTTTAGYGGMGGCTTTCACGGGCGCACCATGATGACCATGGCYCTRACSGGMAARGTSGTGCCYTATAAGGGRKCGTTTGGKCCCATGCCYGCCGAAATTTATCATGTCCCCTTCCCCATTGCGCGCTATGGCATTGATGTGAAGACCAGCCTGAACGCGCTGTCCCATCTTTTTCGGGCAGATATTGCCGCCGTGCGGGTGGCCGCCATTATTATCGAGCCAGTGCAGGGCGAAGGCGGCTTTCATGCCGCCCCGGTAGAGCTGATGCAGGCCTTGCGCAAAATTTGTGATGAACACGGCATCATGCTGATTGTCGATGAAGTGCAGACCGGCTTTGGCCGCACTGGCAGACTCTTTGCGGTCGAGCATAGCGATATTGCCCCCGACATGATCACCGCCGCCAAATCACTGGCCGGGGGATTTCCCCTTTCCGCCGTAATTGGCCGTGCCGATGTAATGGATAGCGTTGGCCCCGGCGGTCTGGGGGGCACCTATTCTGGCGCGCCCATCGCCTGCGCCGCCGCCCTGGCCGTGCTGGACGTGATCGAGGAAGAAAACCTGTTGGCGCGATCAATTGAACTGGGCAGGAGGGTCAAAGAGCGCCTTGCGAACTTTGCGCAAAATCCGGAATTGCGCCCTATGGATGCCATTCGCGGCCTTGGCTCGATGGTGGCCTTTGATCTGGTTACCAAACGCGGCGGCAATACGCCGGACGGGGCGGCAACCAAAGCAGTGACGGGCAAAGCCTTTGCAGAAGGTTTGATCCTGCTGAGCTGCGGCGTCTCAGGCGAAACCATTCGCCTGCTTTACCCCCTAACCATCAGCGATGAAACGCTGGCCGAGGGCCTGGACAAGCTAAAAAACGCGTTGAGGGTCTAAGCTATGTCGGGACGCAACCTACAAAGAGAACAAGCCTATATTGACGGTGTGTGGTGCGATGCCGTTTCAGGACAGACCATCGCTGTGAATAACCCCGCCAATGGCGATATCATTGCCCATGTTCCAAAAATGGGGACCGAAGAAACCCGCAGCGCCATTGAAGCCGCCGCCAAAGCCTTGCAAAGTTGGCGCGCCCTGACTGGCAAGGCCCGCGCCACGATTTTGCGTCGCTGGTTTGAACTGATGATGGAAGAACAAGAGGCACTGGCGCACTTGCTAAGCCTTGAACAAGGCAAACCGCTGGCCGAAGCACGCGGCGAGATCGCTTATGGGGCAAGTTTTATCGAATGGTTTGCTGAAGAGGCTAAGCGCACCTATGGCGAGACCATACCCGGCCATATGCCGGGGGCGCGCCTGATGACCATCAAACAGCCCGTGGGCGTGGTTGCCGCCATTACGCCGTGGAATTTTCCCAATGCCATGATCACCCGCAAGGCGGGCGCGGCGCTGGCCGCCGGGTGTACGATGATTGTCAAACCGGCTGAACAAACGCCGTTATCGGCACTGGCGCTAGCATACCTTGGCGAAGAGGCTGGCATACCGCCGGGAGTGTTTTCCGTCGTTACCGGTGATCCCGTGGCCATTGGCGGGGCACTGACGCAAAGCGATATTGTGCGCAAATTGACCTTTACCGGCTCCACCGCCACCGGGCGGCTGCTCATGCGTCAATGCGCCGATACGGTGAAGAAAATCTCGCTGGAACTTGGCGGCAATGCACCGTTTATTGTTCTGGATGATGCGGATCTGGATAAGGCCGCCGCAGGGGCCATAGTGTGCAAGTTTCGCAATGCCGGGCAGACCTGTGTCTGTGCCAACCGCCTGTATGTGCAAAGTGGCGTCTATGATGAATTTATTGAAAAATTTACCGCGCTGGCGGCGGGCCTTACTGTGGGGGCGGCACAAAGCGGAGACAGCGATCTTGGCCCACTGATTGACGAGGCAGCACTGGCCAAGGTGCAAAGCCATTTGTCTGATGCGCTGGCCAAGGGTGCATCCATTGAAACCGGGGGCCAGCCCCATGCGTTGGGCGGGCTGTTTTTTCAACCCACCGTTTTGCGCAATGCGTCGCAGGACATGCAGATCGCCAAGGAAGAAACCTTTGGGCCGCTGGCGCCGGTGATCAGGTTTGAAACGGACGCCGAAGTGGTGGCCATGGCCAATGATACGCCTTTCGGGCTGGCCTCTTATCTCTTTACCAACAATATCAACCGTGCATTCACGATTGCCGAGGGCATTGAATCGGGCATGGTTGGCATTAATACCGGGCTGATTTCAACCGAGTTGGCCCCCTTTGGCGGTATTAAGCAATCTGGCCTTGGCCGTGAGGGTGGCCGTCAGGGAATCGAGGAATATCTGGAAACTAAATATTTGTGCCTGAAGATAGAGCCATCATGAGATACCATCAGAGGAATATGACTTGATCTCAATTTTCTGATTTTATGGCCAATTTGTATGAAAAGCCCTTCCGCAATTTCAAGACTTCACCTGAGGTCATCCGTTTGGTGGTGATGATGTACTTTCATTTTCCTCTGTCAGTTCGAAAAGTTGAAGATTTTCTGCATGAAATGACATCGATATCACTTATGAGGCAGTTCGTTTCTAGTGTAACCGGTTTGGCTCAATCTGCAACTTTAGAGACCACTTCGCTTTAGTCTGACAGCACCGCCATTTTTCTTGCGTATTGCATTGGTTGCTGCAATCAAATTGCACCTTATGGCGAGGTGGTTTGCCCTAACCAACAAAGGCTTTTTCAACCACATAGTCGGCCGGGGCCGAATTTGCCCCCTCGCGCATCTGGAACTCCTCCAATATGTCTTTCATTTCCAGATTAAAGGCCAAAGAGCCGCAGACCATTGCCCGGTCTGTCTTGGAGGTTATGGCCGGCGTGCCCAGTTTTTCAAACACCTGGCCCGTGCGAAGCATATCCGTGACACGGCCCATATCCGGGCTGGGTTCCTGCGTAGTTGTGGACAGGAAAACCAGTTTTCCCCGTGCCTCCTGACCAATAAGCGGGTCATCAAGGGTGCGCTGGATAACGTCTTTGGCGTATGCCAGCCCGGCCCGTGTTCGTGCCGTATGAGTAACCACCACCTTGTCATAGCGTGCATAGCAATCGGGATCACGAATGATGGATGCAAAGGGTGCGATGCCGGTTCCTGTGGCAAAAAGCCATAACCGCTTTGCCGTTAACAGCGCATCGAGCACTAGTGTGCCCACCGCCTTTGGCCGCAATATAATCCCGTCCCCAGGCTGAACATGCTGTAAACGCGAGGTCAGCGGACCGTCTGGTACTTTAATAGAATAAAACTCCAATTCCTCATCCCATGAAGGCGAAGCAATGGAATAGGCGCGCAGACATGGCTTGCCGGTCTCTGTTGGCAATCCAATCATCACAAATTCGCCCGAACGGAAGCGAAAAGATTGCGGCCGTTTCACCCGAAAGGAAAACAGATGATCATCCCAGTGACGAACCGAGGTTACGGTCTGCATGCCCTCGGGTGAGGAATAAGGTTTTTCAACACGATCAGATTGTGTGGTGAGAAAGGTCACAGGCGGCTCACTTTTTTATTTTTTGAGTTGAAAATTATGGAAAAGAAGAATTTGCGGTTCTGCGCAGTTTTGACTGATAGTCATGGGCAGTCCAGTTGGCACGCGTTTTCCACAGACCTTCCGGCTGGCGGCGGGCAAGGGCATCGGATATTTCAACCTCGTCAAAACCGGCGCGGCGGGCCATAGCATACTGTTCGGCGATAACATAGCCCTTTGCCCGTAACCGCCCGGCAAACCCCATTAATCTGAGTCGTCGCGCCAGAGTGAAACCGCGCCCGTCATCAAAAGCAGCAAAGTGAATACGGATCAGGCTGATGTCGCTTAAACAGTCAGCCAGCATTTCCGGATGGTCGTCTGCTGTCATATCAATGGCAGCAGACTTTATGGGTATCTTGGCATTTATTTCGGCAAGAGGGGTAAAATCAAGGCGAGTACTATCGGCCTTGAATCCTGTATCCGTCACAATTACGCTCACAGTTTCTCTCCTTGTGGCAACACACCGCGAACCAGTTTGCCATTGATTAAATGGATACCGCATTCAGCTTTTTCATGCCCCCGCCAACGCCCGGCACGTGGATCTTCGCCATTTTGAACGCGGCTGGTGCAAGGCGCGCACCCTATGGAGGGATATCCCTGGTTTACCAGAGGGTGCCGTGGCAAGTGGTTATCCTGTATATATTGGCGGATTTCCTGCGGGCGCCAATGGGCCAGCGGGTTCACTTTGATCCTAGTTTCCCCATCGGGTTCAAAAAATTCCAGTGCCGCACGGGCCTTGCCCTGAAAACGCTTGCGCCCGGATATCCAGGTATCAAAAGAAGCAAGGGCATTGGCCAACGGCTGTGTTTTTCGCAAAACACAACAGGCGTCATGATCACGCTGGTGCAGCGTATTATCGGGGTCCATTGCCAAAACTTGCTGGCGATCCGGTCGGAGAATGCGCACATCAGAAAATCCAAGCGTTTTGGCGACCTCAATCTGATACGCAAGGGTTTCAGGAAACAGCATTTTCGTGTCGAGAAACAGAATCGGAACAGACCGGTCAACCATGGAAGCAAGATGCAAGAGCACAACCGATTCAGCGCCAAAAGAAGAAACCAGCGCCGTTTTTCCCAGCACGGCACGATCAAGGCAATACTCCAGCACCGCCAAGGCGGTGTGGTTTGCGTGTCTGGCGTTCAGCGCTGCAATGCAAGCTGATAATGGGGAAGGAGAGACTTCAGGCAGCATGGCTGGCACATCCTTCGCCGTATAGCACGACTTTGAATGGCCCCAGGCCAATCCGGTGACAGGTTTCTATGAAAGTTTCGGCAGAGCTTTTGCGGCACTCCAGATAGGCAAAAACGATCCGCTCTATCGCCGGTACAATTTCACTGGCAGGAAAGCCCGGGCCGGCACGCTGGCCAAGCCGGGCATTTTGGGTTGCCTCACCGCCCAGCGTAATCTGGTAGTTTTCAACGCCTGCCCGGTCCAGACCAAGTATGCCAATATGGCCCAGATGATGATGACCACAGGCGTTAATGCAGCCCGATATCTTGATTTTCAGCGGGCCAATGTCGTGTTCCAGCTTCAATGTATCCATGCGCGTGGCTATTGCCTGCGCAATGGGGATAGAGCGCGCCGTGGCCAAAGCGCAATAATCCATGCCGGGGCAAGCGATAATATCGGAAACCAGCCCTATGTTGGCGGTGGCAAGGCCCACTTCGCTTAAGGTATTATAGACATCAAAAAGATGGGATTTATGCACATGGGGCAGGATGATATTCTGCTCATGGCTGATGCGCAGCTCATCATGACCATAGCGTTCCGCGAGATCTGCCATGACCTGCATCTGCTTTGCCGTAGCGTCCCCCGGCGTAGCGCCGTGTGCTTTTAGCGAGATGGTAACAATCGCATAATCCGGATGCTTGTGCCCCGCCAGATTGGTCTTCGCCCAGGTATTGAATTGCACATCCCCTTCCCGGTCGACTTGAAAACCATCCACCGGGGCATTGATAAAGGCGGGTGGTCGGAAATTCTCTTTAATGTCATTCAAAAGAGCCTGATCCGCACCCTTAAAACTGCTCCGACGCACAGAAAACTCGTCTTCTACGAGCCTGCGAATGGCCTCCATACCATGCTCGCGAACGGTGATTTTAATACGTGCCTTATATTTATTATCTCGCCGCCCAAGCAGGTTATAGACGCTGACAATCGCTTCCAGATAGGGGAGCAAATCCTGAACTGGTAAAAATACACGCAGCACTTTGCCAATAATCGGGGTGCGGCCAAGCCCGCCGCCGATAATCACTTCAAACCCCGTATCGCCGGCATCATTGCGAACCATACGTAGGCCTATGTCATGGGCCCTGGTAACGGCGCGATCATCGGGGCTGCCGGTGAGCGCAATTTTGAACTTGCGCGGCAGAAACTGAAATTCCGGATGGTCAGTGGACCATTGGCGGATCAGTTCTGCATAGGGGCGCGGGTCGGCAATTTCATCAGCCGCCGCCCCGGCGAAATGATCCGCAGTAACATTGCGGATGGTATTGCCTGAGGTCTGGATGGCATGCATCTGCACATCGGCCAGGTCTTCCAGAATATCAGGCACATCGCGCAGTTTTGGCCAGTTGAACTGTATATTCTGGCGCGTGGTGAAATGACCATAGCCCTTGTCCCAGCGCGTGGCGATCATGGCCAATTGCCTCATTTGTCGGGCATTCAGCGTGCCGTAAGGTATGGCAATACGTAGCATATAAGCATGAAGTTGCAGATAGAGACCATTCATCAGACGAAGAGGTTTGAACTCCTCTTCGGTGAGATGGCCTGCCATGCGCCGTTCCACTTGCGCGCGAAACTGGGCAATGCGTTCACGCACAAACGCGTGGTCAAAATCATTGTATGTATACACAGATCATCTCCTCAGCCGCCGGGGCGGATTTCCTGTTTGCCATGGGCGTAGTTGGAAGGGCCGCGAGTGCGAAAAATTTCGCGAAAATGCAAAGGTTCCGGCCCATCTGGGCCAAGTCTGACTTCGGCCAGATAGGGACCAATCACCGCATCGCTCTGGCTCTGGGCGCTCAACAGGCGGGCTTGCGCCCGCGCTTTTTCCTGCGTGGTCTCGGCCCTGGTGATGTCACGGGTCCAGCCATCATCAATGGTCAACCAAACCGCATCGCCCATCAGAAGGTCATTGGCCGTAACGACCATGATTTTTCGCAGAAGTTTCATAATGCCAGCTCCATGGGAGCATGGCGGTCTGCATCCTGCGCCCCCTGGCGAGGGGCCAGCCCCAAAAGCATGATCGTCGGGCCTTGCAGGCCATCCACAGCGCCAGGCAGCTCAGCTAGGGTGGTAGCAATAATGCGCGTTTGCGCCCGTGATGCATTTTCAACCAGGGTGATCGGCGTATTCGGATCGGCATTATTCATCAACAATCGACCCTGAAGAAAACGGGCGCTCTTTTTGCCCATATAAATCGCCGCCACCTCTTTGGCACGGGCCAGCGTGCGCCAGTCCTGTTCAGCAAAACCAAGGACGTCATGCCCAGTGAGAAAGCGGATGGAAGAATTGCGGCCACGGCAGGTAAAAGACTGTCCGATTTGTGCAATTGCCGCAGAGGCCGCTGTAATGCCGGGGATGATCCGCCAGTCAATGGCGGCGGCCTCAAGGGCTTCGATTTCCTCATCCAACCGGCCAAATACGGCTGGGTCGCCAGACTTTAGCCGCACCACATGCTTACCGGCGCGGGCATGGGCAACCATCAGCGCATTGATTTTCTCCTGTGGGGTGGAGGTCCCAAACCCTTTCTTTCCCGCAGCAATGATGATGGCTTCGCGGCGCGCAAGCTCCAGAATTTCTGGCGCCACCAGTTGATCATGGATCACCACGTCCGCCCGATCGAGGGCTTTTCTTGCTTTTAGCGTCAATAAATCTGGATCCCCGGGCCCAGCACCGACCAGATCGACATGGCCCGGCGCTGTTTCTGCGCTCACATGGCGAGCTAAAAGTGCATAGAGGGCCGCAGGCAGGCCGTCGGCACCATTGGCCTCAATGGTTCCAGGCCCCGTATCATCATAATATTCTATCCAGAACTCACGATGCTTGCGCCCGCTGAGCAGGCTTTTGGCCAAAGGTCTGAAGATTTTCCCTGCCTTTGCCAAAAGGCCCAGATGAACGGGCAGGCGCTCTTCAAGGTCACGTTTGATGGCGCGGGCAAGAACGGGCGCGGCCCCTTCTGTCCCAATCGCGATGGTGACCGGATCCCGATCAACAATGGCCGGGGTGATGAAGGTGCTGCCCTCAAGATTATCAACAATATTGACGGGAATGCCGTTTACCCGCGCCATGGCTGCGATGTGCTGATGATGATCCGCCGCCTCGTCGGTAATATAAAGCAGCGCTGCCCCCTTCAGATCAGCCGCAAACACAGGACGATGAAAAAGAACCAGCCTGCCCTCATACGCCCAGGACGTGATCTGTGGCTCTGCCTCCACGGCAAAAACCACCAGAGAGGCACTGGTTTTCATCAGGAGGCGAAGCTTGGCAACGGCCATGGCTCCTCCACCACTGATCAGGACCGGGCGCTCTTTGATCTCAACAAATATGGGGAAATAGTTCATGGACAATCCTATTCTAGGCCTGCCCATAATATAGAATATTATTCTTTGGTTATGTAGATATGCTTTGCCTTTAGGGATATTATTTTATATATTGCGATATAATCGGAATATACTCATCATACTGACAAGGGGAAAGGAATGACATTTTCACTGGATACGCTGGATCGGAAAATCCTCACGGAGCTTCAAAATGATGCAAGCCAGTCTTTTGACGAAATTGCCAAAAATGTGGGCTCTTCCAAGACGCCTGTGTGGAACCGCATCCGCAAAATGCGCAAATCCGGGGTCATCACTCGGCAAACCGTCATTCTGGACCCTGAGAAGCTGGGGCTGGAAGCCTGTTTCTTTGTTCTGGTTCGCACCAATGAGCATGAGGCCAATTGGCAAAACAAGTTTTTGACCGCCATTCAGAAGCGGCCCGAGGTGCTGGAAGCATACCGTCTGGCCGGAGACATCGACTACATTCTTAAAATCCGGGTAAAAAATGCCAGCGCCTATGATATCTTTTATCAGGCTCTGATTTCAGAAGTGCATATTTATAATGTCACAGCGCTTCTGGCCATGGAAGAGATCAAGGCAACCACAATTTTACCCGTAACGGAGTAAGCACTATACGCTTTGATTCTCAGGCAAAAAATCAAACTGAGCAGGCGATTGCCAAATGACGCCGGCTTGCAGTCTGAACTAACTGGAAATTCAGTTTTCGAGACCCGTTCGCTTTAGGGTCCAGACTCAAAATAAAGAAGATAAGGCGCGCGACGGCGTTTGAAGTCCCCCAACCCTTTTTGCCAACTGGCGCGAATTTCCCGGGCGGATTTACCGGCCTGTACCTGCTTTCTGAAATGATCCGTTCCCATCAGTTTGTCCAGCCAGTCGGGGCGATCAAGAAACGGTGCCCCCAGCGCATTGGCACGACCATACCAGTCAAGGAATATCTCTATTTTCAGCCCCGCGATCTGAGCCTGACGCAAGTCCTGACCATAGAGTACCTTTCCTTCCTGCTTGGGGTGCAGGGCAGCCCCAGAGACCGGATGGGGGGTAAAGGTCATATTCCCATACTCCTTGCGCGTCCCGCCCAGAACCTGAAAGGGAAAGTCGGTGCCCCGCCCCACACTGATTGTGGTCGCCTCGAACAAAGCCAATGAGGGGTAAAGCCGAATGGATTGCGCATTGGGCAGATTTGGTGAAGGCCGTACCGGCAGACGATAGAGGGTAGAGTGAGTATAATGCGCCACCGGGATTACCGTTAGGTCACAGCGCATTTCCTTACCCAGCCATCCCTCGCCATTGATCATGCGTGCCAGCTCGCCAAGGGTCATACCGTGTAATACCGGAATGGGGTGCATGCCGACAAAGCTCTGAAATTGAGGCTCTAATATGGGGCCATCAACAAAAGTGATATTGGGGTTGGGACGATCAAGCAACACCAGAGGAATATGAAAGCGCGCACAGCTTTGCATGACATAGTGAAGCGAGCTGAGATAAGTATAAAACCGCACCCCAACATCCTGCAGGTCAAACACCAGAACATCCAGGTTTTCAACATCGCGTTTCGTGGGGGCTTTCTTTTTGCCATAGATGGAAATGACAGGAAGGGCGCGGCGCGCATCCATTGTATCATTGAGTGTGGCCCCGGCATCAGCCGTGCCAAAAATACCGTGTTCAACCGCAAATAATTTGCGCACTTGGATACCGTCTTCAAGAAGAACGTCCACCAAATGCCGGTCCCCCACCCGTGAGCTTTGATTGACGATTAATCCGGCGCGCTTACCAGCCAGCGCCTTAATAACCAGATCATGCCGTTCCGCCCCGGGGATAGGCCCTGCCACGCCTTGAACCGCAGAAGCAGGATTTGCCATGAGCAGCGTAGCAAACACCGCGATTATCCATAGCAAGATAGCCCCAGTCATGCCCGATACGGCGTTATGTAATTTATTTTTGATCAATTATGGCAATTCGGCTTGGGTTGGTTCTTCGATGACCAGCAGAGCGTCCAGTTTGTCACGGTGWTATTTTTCGATCAACGCAAACAAGATGGCGGTGCTGTCCAGTGTTGGCTCGCTGGTAACCTCGGACGGCCTGAAATGCAGCTGAAATGCACGCAATACATTGCGGGTTTGCTCATCAAGATCGCCCGTGGCCTCGATTTTATACCCATAAGCCCCCAGCGCATTTTGCACCTTGATCAGCGGCATGGGCGTTTGGCGAAACTGTTCCCAGTATTTCACCACGGTGTCATCATCAAACCAGGCACCAATGCCCAGTTTATAAAGGCGTTGCCAGGGAAAGCGCGGGCCCGGATCGATTTTGCGATCCGGTGCAATATCTGAATGCCCGATAATATTGACAGGTTTAATCTCTGGATGCCGATGCAGTATATCGCGCAACAATTCTATGAGCACAGCCATCTGCGTTTCCGGAAAATCAGGATAAAAACATATCCGCTTCGCCAGCGCCTCATTGCCCCCCTCCTCCATCACCCCTATGKCWSCAWTACSCNYSGRWGCARTNAGSYWWRATKGNCNACYTNNSRAWGCSAATGGACTGGTCATTCAGCCCGCTTTTTCCGGCCCAATAACTGCGCCCCGCATGCCAGGCCCTCTCCGTTTCAGGCACCAGCTTGTAAACTTCAAGTTTGTCGTTCGTATAAGTGGCATCGCTGGGGTCAGGTACCAGGTAATGCGAACTGACCGGTCTTGATGAGGCTTTTGTCAAAATATTGACGGATTCCTCAAAGTTTGAGGATGTGTGGTGAATAACAATTATGCTCACACGGCTATTGAAATTTTCCGAGGGCAGGTAAATTTCTTCCTGCGAGGTGATGCACGAGGAGAGGAAAAACAAACCAATCAGCATAAAAACATAGCGGACGCCCGTGTTTTTATAAAATGGTGAGACGAAAAAACGATCCATACTAAAACCCTAACCCAATCCATAATCTTGTCGCGCTATAAGGTGGGCATACATCGCGCACTCTGCCCTTGCCAAAGAGATATCTATCACTTTCAGTCACAAACGCCCCTCTCCGGAGAGAAATTTTAATAAAAACCAGAATTATAGCAAGCTTGAATTTCGAGGGCATCCCGCATTGGTTATAAAATGGTATTACTTCAGTTTCTTATTTTTGTGGGCTTTTTGCCATAATTTTCAAAATAATACAAATTGGTATTTGACTCTTTCGCTAGATAGGCTGTAGTTGTTCTATGTAGGTTTTGACTGCTGCCGCGTACGGCATTTATCAGGGGGAGGTCACTAGATGGCTAGAAATTCAAAGAAATCAATCAAACTGAGGCTTCACAGGAGTAATTTCCTGATGGGCACGGCACTGGCGGCCAGTCTGGCAGTGATCAGTGCACCGGCATATGCCCAGCAGGCCGGTACGGTTAACGGCCAGATTACCAACAGTGACGGCACAGCCTTGGCAGGCGTAACGGTTGAGGCCAAAAGCCCGGTTTTGCCACAAGCAAGAACGACAACCTCCGGGGCAAATGGGCGCTATTGGCTGCCCTTGCTGCCTCCCGGCGAGTATATCCTGACCTTTAAAAGCCCGGATGGCAGCGAGATAAAACGCGCCGCTTCCGTTCTGTTGCAACAAAAAATCAAGGTTAATGTCACATTTGGTAATCAGGAAGATGCCATTATCATTACCGGGACGAAGAATTATATCGATACCGGCCGGGCCTCTTTGAAAAACACGTTGAATTCGGCTCTCATTGATGGCGTGCCGCTTGGTCAGGAATATCGTGACATACAAAAACTGATCCCGGGTGTTCAGTATTCAGAAGATAACGTGCGCGGCCCCAGTGCCGGTGGTAGTGGCCAGGACAATAGTTACCAGTTTGATGGTGTTGACATCTCCCTGCCATTGTTTGGCACGCTTTCTGCGGAACCTTCAACCCATGACATTGCACAAGTATCCATTATTCGTGGCGGTGCCACGGCCCGAGGGTTTAACCGATCCGGTGGCTTTCTGATCAACACAATCAGTAAAAGAGGTACTAATGAGTTTCATGGCGAAGCCAGCTATAAAACACAGTATTCCGGGCTAACTGACAGCCTTAAGACTGGTAATTCAGCCGTTGATTTCCAGGAAGATAAAAAATGGATCACAGCCAGTCTGGGTGGCCCAGTCGTCAAGGACAAACTGTTCCTTTACGGATCCTATTATCGTCCAACGGTTACACGTAAAAATGCCAGCAATGCKCTGGGTACCGTTCCCGATTTTAAAAGCACCCGGAATGAGTATTTTGCCAAGGCAACCTTTGCCCCCACAAGCAATATCCTGCTGGATGCCAGTTACCGCACATCAGACCGTTCCGCAAGCAATCGCGGCGTTGGTGAATTTGCGGCCCCTTCAACCTCACAAGGCGATGACGCCAGCCTCGACATTGCCATTGTCGAAGGTTCTTGGGTTATGGACGACAAAACCTCGTTCAGCTTTAAATTTACGGATTTCCGTAATAAAACCTCGTCTCGGCCGGATAATCTTTTCAATCTGACCATTAATCAGGGCGATTCACTGAACATTGGAACGCTTGGTCAACAAGGTTTGTTTGTTGTGCCACAGCCGATTAACGGTGCTGCGGCCTATAACGCGTTTATCCAACCCATCATTGACCAATACGGCTTTGTGGATGCTGGTGGTGTACGCACTGGCGGCGGGACCATTGGTGGTGCCAGCACGCTTAACAATCAGGATTTTTCACGCACCAGTTTTGAAGCCGCGATTGACCGGACTTTCAGCCTGGGTCAAACGACCCACGATGTTCATATTGGTTACCAATACCAGGAAGTTGAAGAAGATCTGGCCCGGCTTTCCAATGGTTATGGTGTGATTACAGTGCCTGGCGGCCGCACGGTTGCCTCTGATGGCGTGACGCCGGTATTTTTCCAGGCTCGTCTCAGCCAGCTTAGCGTGAACGGTGCCAATGGTACCGGCGTGGTGCCAAAAACAATTAATTCCATGGCCCGCCTGCAGAGCTTTGAAATCAATGACACCATCGAAAAAGGCGATTTCACCTTCAATGTAGGCGTTTTGCTCAGTCAGGACGAGCTGTTTGGCCAGGGACTGCGTAAGAAAGCAGGGACCATTTCTGGTTTTGAAGTGGCTGCGGGCAATCGTTACAAGATGAAGAAAGTCAAATGGAATGACATGATTCAACCCCGCTTTGGTGCGAATTGGGATTATTCAGATCGTGACTCCTTCTACGCCAATTATGCCCGTTACAACCCGGCCGCTTCATCGCTGGCACGGGCCGCCAGCTGGGATCGTAATCTCAGACGGAGCATTAGAATTTCGTTTGATGCCAACGGTAACTTTATTGAAATCGACCCGGTTCGGTCCTCTTCGGGCAAAGTTTTCCAGGATGGGATCAAGCCACGGAAAATCGATGAGTACCTGTTAGGCTGGAACCACGAGGTCTCTGATGAACTGGTCGTGCGCACACACGTACGCCACAGAGCCGGAGGAAACTTCTGGGAAGATACAAACAACACGGCTCGCCTGTTTTCCAACGCACCCGCCGATATTCAGGCGCTGGGGCTTTATGTCCCTAACCTGAATGATATTCGGGCGGAAATTGGTGGCTCTTCCTATGTAATTGCACAGCTCGATAATGCCCATACCAACTATTATGAAGCTGGCCTTGAGGCAGAGTACAATTCTGAAAACTGGTCCATTACCGGGTCTTACGTATGGTCTCGGTATACGGGGAACTTTGACCAGGATAATACGACAACCACCAATGATGCCAACACATTCATCGGGTCGTCCTTTATAGCTGATGGCCCAGGCAGACAGCTCTGGGACAACAGACAGGGCTTCCTCAAAGGCGATCGCCGTCACCAGTTTAAAGTGTATGGCTATTACAAACTGCCCTGGAATGCTCAGGTTGGTGCCTTTACCTCCTACCAGACCGGCCAGCGCTGGGAAGCTTGGGACGTGGAAGTTTATCGGGCTTTGACCCGCAGCCGCAGTGATACGAGCCGGTTTGCCGAACCCGCAGGTTCACGCAAAACCAAATCGCACTTGCAGGTTGACCTGAACTATACCCAGAACTTGGATGTGCTAAACGGTTATAATCTGCAATTCAGGGCCGACCTCTTTAACGCCCTGAACAGCCAAACCGGCTATAATATTCAGAACAAGGTCAACAGCGCCGGCTTTGGAACTCCTCGCAGTTTCTTCCGCCCACGCCGTTTGCAACTGACCATAAAGGCGGCCTTCTAACTTAGTTCCTCTCCACATAGTGTCGTGGTAAATTCTGCCCGGTCATCACTCTTGGTGACCGGGCTTTTTTTTAACAAAATGCGAAATACCTAAACCTCCTGGCGGGCCATTTGCAGAGCACCGTCCAGGGCATCCCCTTTTGGTTCAACCAGCATGGCGCGCACATCCGGCGATAACCAGGGTGTAATCAAATCTGATAACCCGCCCAGCAAGGCGCAACGATGTATGCCAGCCTTATAAAGCGCACGGATCATCATTTCGATATGGTGGGCTGCATGCTGGGTAATCACCCGCCCATGATGGTCCCCATCTTTTGCCGCCTGTGTTACCAGGGGGGCGAGCGTCGCATAATCTGTGGCGGTGGCCCTATCCATCCAGCCAACAACCAGATCCGTCTGGTCCTCAAAGCGGCGGAACAAATCCCGGGTCAGATCCGAATGCTCAATACGCCCATCGGCGGCACGCAGGGTTTTGCGCACAGCCTGCAAGCCTATATAAGCCCCACTGCCTTCATCGGAAATGGGAAACCCATAACCGCCGACTTTAAAATCCTTGCCCTTAACATGACCCAGCGCAATGCTACCCGTACCAATGATGACAATGCCCCCATCCTCGCCCCCATGGGCGCCGATATTGGCAATATACCCATCAGTATTGATGATCACGGAGGCAAAGGGAAAACCCTTTGCCAACAGCATCTCTTTGGCACCGATGCGATTGATACCAGCAATTCCCATGCCTGCCCGAATGCGGGCACGATCCGCAGGGTTCAACCCGGCTTCGGTAATGGCCTGATGATAGGCCTCTTCAATGGCGGCAAAAACCTCGTCCGTACCAATGCGTGCATTGGCCGGACCGGCTTTTCCCTGCCCGATTACGGTGCCACCCTTATCGGTCAGACGCGCTCGGCAGGTGCTGCCACCAGCATCAATTCCCAGAAAATACATTGACGGCCACCAGACCCCTATTCCTTGTCAGCAAGCATGCCAAGCGCCGCTTTCAGGCCATCCAGCCTGTTGCCATATTGTTTCCATCGATCGATCGATCCCGCATGAAGCCGCTGTCGCACCTGAACCGAGCTGGCCGTATCAACGGGGGCGGCATTGTCCTGAAACTGCAAACATGCCGCATCCCACTCCAGCTCGCAAAACGCCAACAGGCGGCGGGTCTGTGCTTCCAGATCGTGGATAATGTCCTCATAGCGCACTTCCATGAAGCGCTCCTGGGGTAAATGCGTCCGCCAATGGGCCATCAGGGCGTCAAATTCACGGTAATACGCGGCCATATCTTCCAGCGTGTACGTATAATTGAAAACATCCTTGTGCGTAGCAAATAGTTGCCGGTAATTGGAAAGGCAACTGTCCATGGCGCCGCGCCTGAGCACGATAATGCGGGCCTCGGGCAAGGCCCGGTGAATGAGACCCGCATAGAGAAAGTTGTGCGGCGTCTTGTCAGTGATGAAAGTGGTGTCATGCCCCAAAGAGCGGGTCTTTTCAAGATAAGCTTTCCCCACCGCCGCCATATCGATGGATTGCGCAGCCTGAAATGTCTCAGCATCCGTAATGGATCGGGTCCCTGTTCTGGTTTTCTCTTTGATTAGCCAGGCAAACAGCTCAAGTTCACCGGCAGAGGCAACCTCTTTATGGGATGAGAGTATACGATCAAGCAAAGTCGTGCCGGTGCGCGGCAGACCAATAATAAAAACCGGGAGGTTCTGTGTTCGCGCTGATGAAGGCGGCGAGGTCGTCACCGCCAACGCTTTCGCCGCCTCAAATACTTTTGCCTGTTCTTGCTGGTTATAGCGAATTTTCGCCCGTTTGCCCTCTTTTGCCCTTTCCAGCCAATCGAAGCTTTCTTCGAATTGACCCAGATCTTCCAACGTTTTCGCGATGGCGTGCCCCAGCAGCAAACGCGCCTCGGCATCCCCTGTTGCCGCTTCAAAAAGTGATTTTAATGTGCCCAGGTGATGGTAATCCGGGCGCTGGCGTTCCAGTGAGATCAGGGCAAACCAGGCCTGAAAGAATTTGGAGTTGAGCGAGGTGGCCTTTCCATAGGCCGTTTTTGCCGTCTCAAAGTCGCCAATAAATTGAGCTGTAACGGCCAGATTAAAGTGAAATTCAGCCCGGCTGGGTTTTTTTTTCGTAGCCAGTTCAAAAAAGGGAATGGCCAGTGCCTGATAGCCTGAACGGCTATAGACCAGACCAGTCATATCGGCCAGAAGAGCATCGTTAATATCGGCTATGGCAATACCATCCGCTCTGGCCTTGGCCTCTTCAAAATGACCAAGGGTCGCCAGCGCTCTGGCATGATAGACCTGATAATTCAGGTTATCAGGTTCCAGTTCGCTCGCCTTTGCAAAAAATTCCAACGCCTTGGTGTGTTTGCCAAGATCCGAAATGACGACACCTAAAAAGAAATACGCAAGCGGGTTTCTTTCATTGATCTGCAAGGCTTCAACGGAACGTGCATAAACTTCGTCATAGTTTTTTGTGGCGAGAAGTTTCATGCCTGTG
This sequence comes from Robiginitomaculum sp., assembly GCA_002733485.1. Classification (GTDB taxonomy): domain Bacteria; phylum Pseudomonadota; class Alphaproteobacteria; order Caulobacterales; family Maricaulaceae; genus Robiginitomaculum_B. Next base: position 16,514 of record NVVU01000009.1, on the reverse strand, counting down.
GTGAATGTCAACATATCTGCACCCGCGTGCGCCTTTCCATGAGCAAGAAGCAGAAACCATAGCCATAGTGTTACGTGCCCAGATACCGAATGACAATCAGGAAAACGCGCCGAACCTGTATTGGTATTATAGTGGTATTGTATTAGATACCAAATTTCGCTATTGGTGTTATATGTCAAATCGCAAGCAGACCAAGATCGCGCCTTCTGCACAGACGCAAACGCTAATGCATAAGGAAGGCTGGCAGGCCCCGGCCCGTATTGCCCTGCAAGTGGCGGCAAATACGGGCGCGATAGAAGCGTTGGGGGCGCGCCTGCGCGCCTCGCCGCCGACGCTGGTGGTGACGTGTGCACGCGGCAGTTCCGATAATGCGGCCAGCTATGCCAAATACCTGATCGAGACCCATATCGGCACCCCCACATTGTCAGCTGCCCCTTCGGTCAATTCCGTGTATAATACCCATCAGGATATGAGCCAGGTATTATTTCTGGCCATATCGCAATCGGGCAAAAGCCCGGACATCCTGTCGGCGGCTCATGCCGCAAAAGCTGGCGGCGCCCTTGTGGTTTGCCTGGTCAATGAGACCCATTCGCCACTGGCGCGATTGGCGGACATTGTGATCCCCCTTCATGCGGGGACAGAGCTAAGCGTGGCGGCCACCAAGACATTTATTTGCAGCTTAAGCGCGATAGTGCACCTGGTGGCAGCCTGGGGACAAAATGCAACGTTGTTGGCAGGGCTAAAGGTCTTGCCAGGCATACTGGAAAGTACATTGGCCTGTGATTGGTCTGCGGCCTTGCCGGTATTGGTATCGGCAAACAACCTGTTCGTGGTTGGTCGTGGTCTGGGCCTTGGGGTGGCGCAGGAGGCTGCGTTAAAGTTCAAGGAAACCTGTAGCCTGCATGCCGAGGCCTTTAGCGCCGCCGAAGTCAAACACGGGCCGATGACGCTGGTCAAAGATGGCTTTCCGGTTCTGCTTTTCTCCGCCCATGACCAAACCCAGCCAAGCATAGATGATGTGGCCAGTGCCTTTATCGCACGCGGGGCCAAAGTGTTATCGGCGGGCCATTTTTATGAGGGGGCGCTGGCACTTGAAACCGCCCCATGCCCTGTGGTTGAACTGCGCCCTCTGGTTTTCATTCAGTCCTTCTATAATTTTGTAAATGCCTTGTCGCTGGCCCGTGGCCAGAACCCGGACCAGCCGCCATATCTGAACAAAGTGACGGAGACTTTGTGAGCATGAAGGCGATCATAAATGCATGCGTAATGACGCCGGATGGCTTTGTGGATGGACAAAGCGTGCTCTTTGAAAACAGCCATATTGTAAAAGTTTGCTGCAATGCGGATCGCCCAGCGGGCGTGCCCATTAATTGCGATCTGAGCGGTATGAAGCTGGTGCCGGGATTTGTTGACGTACAGGTCAATGGCGGCGGTGGGGTTTTGTTTAACGACAGCCCTACTGTGGATGCCATTGCCGCCATCGGCGAAGCCCATCGCCAATTTGGCACCACCGGTTTTTTCCCTACCCTGATCAGTGACGATCAACAGGTTATGAAGCGCGCCATAAGAGCCGTGGATGAAGCCATCGAGGCGGGAGTCCCCGGTGTTTTGGGCATCCATCTGGAAGGGCCGTTCCTGAACCCTGAAAAGTCCGGCGTGCATGATCTTTCCAAATTCATGCGCATTAGTGCAGACGAAGTGGCGCTAATGGTCAGTCTGCGGCGCGGCAAAACCATTGTGACACTGGCCCCGGAAATGACCACGCCGGACATGATCCGGGCCTTGCATCAACACGGTGTCATTGTATCGGCGGGGCATACCCAGGCCAGTTATGAAGAGGCCCGGGGGGCGCTGGATGCAGGGTTGCGTGGATTTACCCATCTTTTTAACGCCATGCGCCCTATGTCCAGTCGCCAGCCCGGCATCATTGCCGCCGCTTTGGAAGATCCCCGCGGCTGGTGCGGGGTCATTGCCGATGGCTACCATGTTCATCCGGCAATGTTACGCTTGGCCATGCGGGCAAAATCGGCAGAGCAGATATTTCTTGTGACGGACGCCATGCCAAGTGTCGGGGCGGCACACAAGGCCTTCTCGCTGGGTGCAACGGATGTTGCGGTCGCTGATGGCAAATGTATGACCGGTGATGGAACCCTGGCCGGGTCTGACCTGGATATGATCAGCGCCGTACGTAATGCCATGAAATTTCTGGGCGTGGACCTGTCGCAAGCGGTGCGTATGGCCAGCCATGTGCCGGCGCGCTTTGTCCACCTTGACCACCGACTTGGCCAGATCCGCCCAGGCTTGCAAGCCGATTTTATTTCCCTCTCGGCGCGCCATGAGGTCATTAACTGTTGGGTCAAAGGCGAAATGATGATTAGTCAGGCAAGCAAGAACGCGGCCGCCATTGCCTGAACCCGTGTTATGCTAGGTGTTTGTTTTCCAGATTCATGACAAAATCATACCGATCTCCGCGATAGACAGACCGGGTCAGTTCGATCGGCGTGCCATCCTGAAGATAGGTGCGCCGCTCTATACGTAAAACTTCGCTGTTTTCCTCTATGGATAACAAGCCTGCTTCGGTGGGGTTGGACAGCGAAGCGCGTACCTTTTGCGTACCTTTGACCGGGCGATTGCCCTTGGTTTCCAGGGCTTGATACAGCGATTCCGAGATTGCAGAAATTTCCGGCAAGAGCATGGCCGGCACAATGGCGTGTTCGATCGCCAAAGGGTGTCCATCTGACAAACGTACCCGCCCAAGTCGCACCACTTTGTCCGTCTGTGGTATTTCCAAAATGCTGGCCTCTTCCGCAGTCGGGGTGCCATAGGCCTTCATAATCCAGATGGCATCAGGATTGTGGCCCTGATTATGAGCACTGTCGGTAAAACCGCTTAAGCTGGAGCCTAGCTGTGTCATCCGGGGTAGTACAAATGTCCCCATGCCCTGTTTGCGCTGAATGACGTTGTCCTTGGCCAGCTTGTCCAAAGCCTTGCGAATAGTCACCCGTGAGGTGCCGGTCATGGCGCACAGATCCCGCTCTGGCGGTAACGCTTCGCCAACCGCCAGTTTGTTATCAGTTATATAGGCGTGGATACTGTTCGCAATTTGTATGTATAGCGGTGTGGATTTGCCGTTGTCGCGACTGATTCTACTCAATTCCATAGGTGAAACCCAATTTGTGGTTAGCGACTTTAAACCCAAAGCACATATGTGGTTACCAGTGAACACAAGACTATCACCGATTGTATAAGATGCAAAGAAACTGTTGTCGTACCTGACTTATCCTCATCAATTGCCATCCTTCGTTAGCTGCCCGGATCAAAGACCAGCCCGGGATTAAGTATATTTTTGGGTCCAACATCTTTTTCAACTTTTTCATCAAGGCGATTTGCGCAGCGCTGCGGCATTGGTACAGGCATGCCTTTTCTCAAAACCGGTGCCATGTTCCACCGATACAGAATCGCCCCCCGGTAATAACCACCGACCCCAGCACCGGCTTCAGGCATGCAACGATTTCAGTCATAGTTTCCGATAGTTAAGGCCTGTCGCAAATTGCCTTCAGCCTTAGCTAAAATACGTTCGCTTTCCAGCTGACTGGACCCCAAAGCCATCAAAATCGCGGCTTTGATATTCGAATTTGCTTTCTTCAGGGCGGGTTTTGCCACCGACGGGTCACACCCAGTTATCTTGCAGATCATCCCCACCGCGCGCTCTTCCAGCTTTTGGTTGGACACGACCATATCCACCATAAGGCCCTTATAAACCCGGCCCAGCCTGGTCATGATGGCCGTGGACAGCATATTTAAAATTACTTTTTGCGAGGTACCTGCCTTCATTCGGGTCGAGCCGGCGATCAGCTCACATCCGGTTTGTGCCAACAGTGTATGGGTGACCTCCCTGGAAATGGGCGAATTCGGATTATTGACGACTCCAATTGTCAGCGCGCCGAGGGACTTGGCTTCGATCAGCGCCCCAAGCGTAAACGGCGTCTGGCCGCTGGCGGCAACACCGATGACCACATCATCCTTGCCAATATTGGCGGCACGAATTTGCTCACAGCCATCTGTGGCGATGTCTTCTGCCCGTTCTGAACTCATGGTCAGGGCCTTCATGCCCCCGGCCATACAAAAAATCAGACGATCATGGGGCCAGCCAAAAGTCGGCCCCAGCTCTGCACCATCCTGTACCGCCAGACGACCCGATGTGCCCGCCCCGACATAGACCAGACGTCCATCATGCCCGCTCAGCCGCTTCGCCGCCACCTCAGCCGTGGTTGCCAATTCATCAATCACCGTCTTAACCGCAGCCAATGCGGCCAATTGCCCCTCATACATGGCCTCCACCATGTCGCGGGTAGACCATTGATCAAAATCACCAAAGCGCCGGCTTACCATTTCTGTCATCAGTCATCCCATTTTGGCTTATTGGTTCGAGAATACCATTTTAGTCACCTATAATACCATTATTGCATACCACTGACGATTGATATACGTTTGAGTCTCATTTTAGGGGAATTTTTCTTAGACTATACAGCAATCACGAGATAATTGTGATCCTGTTCTTGTCGGGCCGGTGCGCTTAACCCCGTATCCCTCGTATAGGGCCAAAATGGTTATGCTGTGTAAAACCAGCTGCAAGAGATTCGGGTGGTATAAATGGCAAATAGYTTTGCTCTATTGGATTGGCTGACTATTGGAGGCTATGTGGTCCTTCTGGTTCTACTGGGCTGGTTCTTTTCACGCAAAAAATCCGAAAATTCGCGAGACTATTTTCTGGGCGGCAACACCATGCCCTATTGGGTGGTGGCGGTGTCGGTGCTGGCCACCTCGCAATCAGCCGCCACCTTTCTGGGCGGGCCTGACCAGGGCTATCGGGGMAATTATACGTATTTGTCGACCAATATCGGYACCATTTTAGCGGCCATATTTGTTGCCAGAGTACTGATCCCAAAATTCTATGCGTTAAAGGTCACCACTGTTTACGAACTGCTGGGCCACCGGTTTAACGCTAATACCATGCGCGCGGCAGGCGCCATGTATCTGGTGGGCCGTGTGTTCGCCAGTGGCTCGCGCCTGTTTCTGGCGGCCATTGCGGTTGCGATGATCCTGTTTTCCAATATTGATGCGCAAAGTATTATCATTGCTGCCTTTTTAATGATGGCGCTTGGTTTTTTGATCACCTTTCTGGGCGGTATTAATTCCGTGATCTGGAGTGACCTGATCCAGTTCATCATCTATGTTTCATCTGCGGCAGCGGTTCTGTTTGTCCTGTGGAAAGCCATTCCGGTACCGGTCGATGAAGTGCTTGGTGCCCTGCGCCACACGCCGGAGGGGCAGAACAAATTACAACTATTCAACTTTGCCTTTGATTTCTCAAAGCCCTTTACCATGCTCTCGATCGTGACCGGGCTAACACTTTTATCAATCGGCAGTTTTGGGCTGGATCAGGATATGACCCAGCGGGTGCTAACCTGTAAAAACGAAAAAGAAGGCGCGCGGGCCTTGCTCATCTCTGCGGTGGTGGCCATTCCCGTAGTGTGGCTGTTTGTTTCCATCGGCCAGCTGCTTTACATTTTTTACGAACGCCCCGACCTGATGGGCCATGGGGTTGCCAGCGCTGCAACCCGTACGTTTGATGGCGAGAAAATCACCATCTTCATGCATTATATTTTGAACGAATTGCCCGCTGGCATGCGAGGCCTGGTCACCGTGGGCGTGGTGGCCGCCGCCGTATCCACCATCAATTCGGGACTGAACTCCATGTCGTCAGTCATTGTCGAAGATTTTTACAAACCCTGGCGAGAGCGGCGCGGCACTGCACCAGATCGGCATTATGTGCGGGCCGGACAGATATCAATGGGGGTGGTGGGCATTGCACTTTTCCTGATGGCGGTGCTCAGCTTTTACTGGCAGCGCTATACCAATATGCCGCTTCTGGAATTTGCCCTCTCGGTCATGGTGTTTTCCTATTCCGGCCTATTGGGGGTGTACTTCACCGTCATTTTCACCAAACGCGGCTCGCATACATCCGTCCTGTGGGCACTGGCAGCGGGCTTTGCAGTCACCTTGATGCAACAGGATTATATAGTCGATAGTCTGCATTTACCGCAAACTTTCAAGGGCTTGGCCTTTACGTGGAAATTGTGCATCGGCACAGGCGTTGCGTTTCTGGTCTGTCTGGCCGGTAATGATCATAAGAAAACCTGACGGGAGTTATCATTGTGAACAGTGCCATGAAGTCATTTTTTATCGTTCTGCTGATTGCCTTTGTGGGCGCGCCGCTGTCGCTGGCATGCGCCCAAGAGGAACGCATACTGACCCCGGATCAGATCAAAGCCGTGAGCGAGGCCGCCATTGCCGCCTTTGATACGCCGGGCATTGCCATTGGCATTGTGCAGGGCGGCAAGGTGCGCTTTGTCGGCGGGTTCGGCCAGCGCGATCGGCAAAATGCCAAACCTGTGGACGGCGACACCCTCTTTCGCATTGCCTCGACTACCAAGGCGTTTACCTCGGCGGCGCTGGCGGTGCTGGTGGATGAGGGCACATTGCATTGGGATGACCGGGTGATCGATTATCTGCCGGGCTTTCGCATGTCTGATCCATGGGTGACGCGAGAATTTACCATCCGTGATTTGCTGACCCACCGCAGCGGCCTTGGGCGCGGCGCAGGGGATCTGATGCTTTGGCCCGAGCCGTCGGGCTTTACCCGCCAAGAGATCATATTCAACCTGCGCTATCTGAAACCTGTGACCAGTTTTCGCAGCCGTTATGCCTATGACAACCTGCTATACATTGTGGCYGGCGAAGTGGTGGCCCGGGCCAGTGGCACGCCATATGAGAATTTTGTGCAAACCCGCATTCTGGACCCGCTGGGCATGGGCTGTTTTGCCGGTCAGATAGCGAAGAAAGATTTGCACAATGTGGCTATTCCCTATGGTCTGATAGAGGAAAAAATACAGCCCATTACACGCAACAAAATCAGCGGGGCCATTACCGCTTCGCAACCGGCGGGCGGGCTGGTGTGTAATGCACGCGGCATGTCCATCTGGATGATGACCCAGCTAAATGGCGGTAAAGGGCCGGATGGAAAGCGCATTTTCAGCAAAAAACAACGTGATGAAATGTGGAAATCGCAAACCATTTTGCGGGTGTCCGCGCTGGAGCGAAAACTGGATAATACTCATTTTAAAACCTATGCGCTGGGCTGGCGCAAGGAAGATGTACACGGTAGGCAAGTGATCTCGCACACTGGTACATTGTCGGGTATGCAGGCCTATGTGACCTTGGTGCCGGAGCTGGATAATCTGGGCATTGTGGTTTTGAATAATGGCTCAAACTATGGGGCACGCAATGCAGTGACGCAAAGTCTACTCGGGACGTATATGGGACAGCCAGAACGTGACTGGGTGGATTTTTACAAACAGCGCCAACTGGCTGCGGCCAAACGCAATCTGGCCAGAAAAAAGACCGAAGGCTGGCAGGGGTCAGGCACAGTTTTGCGCCCCCTTGGCAATTATACAGGGTCTTACAAGGATCCGTGGTTCGGCATGGTCGACATTGTGAAAAAGAAAAAAGGCCTGCGCTTTTCCGCCCGTAAGTCAGTTAATTTAAGAGGCTGGCTGGAACCTTTTGACCAGAATACCTTTATTGTGCGCTGGGATGATCGCGGCTTTGGCGCGGATGCCTATGCGCGTTTTCAAACCGACTTTCAGGGCAGTATCGCTGGCATGACCATGCGTCTGGTGGACCCGGATGCGGATTTCAGCTTTGATTTTCAAGACCTGAACTTTACCCGTAAAGATGATCGTGTCTTGGCAGAATGACCGTCATATTACGCATCAATCCGTTTTAGCCTAAGGAAGCGTTTTGATGGTGGTGGCGCTTTGCAAATAGCTTCGCTCGGCATTGGAGCGCAAGGGCAGCATGGGGGTGATAGAGACCTCGTTCAGTGTGCCCTTGTATAGCGTGCCATCGTCTTGCAGATAACCAAGGCCGTGCACATCATGAATGACGTAAGGCTGGCCCTGGTCATGGCCGATCAGCATCAGAACATGGCCTGGAATATAGATCAGATCGCCGACTTTTCCCCGTTTCAGCCGGTCAATCTTGTCCTGCAAGGGGGCGACTTTGGCATAGCGTGAATTGATGCCAATGGCGCTGCGTCCCTGATCGCCGGAATTGCGCGGCAGTTTGATGCCAAAACTTTTATACACTTCCGAGACAAAGCCGGTGCAGTCGCGCCCGTTAAAGCGATGGCCCCAGCCATAGCGCTCACCCAGAAACTTGAAGGACTGGCGAATAATGTTTTCCCGGGTAAAGGGCAGATAGCCCACATGCACATCAGCTTTGCGCTGGATCAGCGCGTGTTTCAGCGCCAGTGTGCCATCACTTTTGCGCACCGGCATCAGCACCATATGGCTAAGATAGGGGTTTTGCCCGTATAGATTATTCGCCAAGGCCTTGGGCCGGGATAAGGCCAAGCGCACCCCCATGTCCAATTGCACTTCGGACACTTGTGGCACATCGGGATTAAAGACAGTGAATACCTTGTCCCCGGTCACCACAAGAAAGTTATTGTCGCTGGCATAGCCAAGCACTTCGTCACGCGCGCCCATGGCAATCGCAGTTTTGGGTACCCAGGCGATATAATTATAAGATTGCACCAGCGCCCATTGCCCATCTGCGCTGGTATGTAAAACAGCCACGGCATCACCCGGAAAGAGCGCAGATTCCTGAAAGCGCTCTATATCGCGATCCTGTGCGCCTTCACTGAAAATCAAATCTTGGGTCGGATAGCTGCGCATTGATGTGCGCCGCACAGCCAGCGCAAAGCGCACCGCGTTCTGATCTGTGATCGCACCCAGATTGAGCATGGCCTCATAGCGTTCAAAATCTGCCGCCGTGACCGGCGTGCCATCCTCATAAATACGCGGGCTTTTAGAGATGCGGCTGACCGTGCGCATCCGTATGATCATGTCATCACGCCCCAGTGCGTCTGCCATGGAAGCAAGGTTATAAAGCGTAGGATCCTGCGCGGTGTTCCGGGCATTAAAGGCAGTGATCTTCTCTGGTGATAACAGCACCTTGTCCATCTTGCGCTTGATCCAGAAATCGGCGCTCAAATGCTTGGGTTCCACCCCGATAACGTCTGACACAAACGGATCATCAAGGCCCATACCGGTGCCGACCTGTTGATTGTTGTCATTGCCACAGGCCGATAGCAGAAGCACCAGCGCCGAGACAAGAAGGAGGGTTTTCATTTTCATTGCACGCACATCATCATGACAAGATAGAGAGGATTTTACCAACCAGCAAACCGCCCCCCGTTCCAATAATATAACCCAGCATGGCCATAAGAACACCGATAGGGATCAGAGCTCGCGAATAGGCCGCCGCCAGAATGGGGGCCGAAGCTACACCGCCAATATTTGCCAGCGAGGCCACACCGCAGGAAAAAAGGTCAAGTTTGAAGATTCTGGCTGCCACCAGCATAAACATCCCGTGCAAAATGAGGACCATCAGGCCCGCAATAATAAAGAGGGGAGCCTGGGTCAGTTCGGCAAAATTGGCCCGCGAGGCAATCAGCGCAATAATACCATAAAGCAATATGGTACCCAGCTCGCTGGACCCGGCGATACGCCCCAGCCGCGTCATGGCCCCAAGCGCACCCAGCACGGTGACGATCAGGACCGTCCATGTGGTTTGAGAAAAAAAGGCAGAGGTTGGCAAAAACCCCGCTCCATATTGCGACAAGGCAGAGGCCATCAGCCCGGCCCCGATCAGGAATAACAGGGAGGCGGCGTTCATTGCGCTCTCATCCTTCTGGGCGCGCGCTTCGATCTTTGCGCTGATTTTCTCGATCAGGCTGGTATCGCTTTTGCTCCAGATATTGAACTTGGCCGCATGGGGGACCAGTGCCAGAAGGATCATCACCCACAGGGCATAATCAATGGAATCCATCAACAGGGTATAACCCATGCTGGCATCAGGAATGTTCAGCGCGCCCTGCACCGCCACCATATTGCCGGTGCCGCCCATCCAGCTGCCGCTGAGCGCCGCAAAAGTCATCCAGGCGGTATCGGGCAACCAGGTTTTCAGGATCAAAAAGGTAATAACAAAGCCAATGCCGATGCTCAGTGAGGCGGCAATAAAGGCGGTCAGCATGCGCGGGCCCAGGGCGGCAATCTGACGAATATCGCCCTTGAGCAGAAGCAGGAAAATCATCGCGGGCAGAAGATTGCCCTTCAGGGCCTTATAAGTAGCGGTGATGCTGTCGGTATCAGCCCACAGCCTGAAAGTGGAAAGCAGCATGATTACAAAGTACAGAATCACAATGCCGGGCAAGACTTTGAAAAGCCGGGCTTTGCTGTAGCTTTCCGTCCATGCAATCGTGCCGCAAACAAAAAATAGAACCGCCAGATAGGCAAAGCCGCCAGTGATCATGGGAAAAACCCTTATGCCCGTGACAGAAGAAAACGCCGTGGTCGCGTATTCATACCATGGAAATGCAACGGGGGAAGATACTTTTGGTATTAGATTGGTAGCAATCTAATGATTGGTTTTGCCTTCCTCTTGCGTTTGTGAAAAGGTATTGTCTAATACCATTAGATGCCACATAAACAGGCGCACATTATCAGGGGAACATATATGGGCTGGCTTACGGTTTTACCGCCTTTGGTGGCAATTATTGTTGTTGTCTGGCGCAAGGAAGTGATTCTGGCCCTGTTTCTGTCCCTGTTTACCTCCGAAGTGTTGATGATCGCACATAAAACACCGCTTTTGCCTTTAAGCGGTTTTCTGAATGCACTGGAACGCATTACGGCGGTGTTTGCAGATGCGGGCAATACCCGCATTCTGATTTTCTCTTTGCTGATCGGAGCCTTGCTGGCCTTTATACGGGTTTCTGGCGGAGTAACCGCCATGGTGGACAAGCTGGTCAATAGCGGGCTGGCCAGAGGCAAAGTATCGGTCGGACTACTAACGACATTGACCGGCATTATAATTTTTATAGAATCCAATCTCAGCGTTCTGACTGCCGGGATTTTGTCTCGCGGCCTGTTTGACAAATACGGCATGAGCCGGGCACGGCTGGCCTATATCATCGACAGCACCAGTGCGCCTGTGTGCATCCTGATCCTGCTGAACGGTTGGGGCGCTTATATCCTGGCACTGCTTGGCGGTTATGAAATGGAACAGTCTGCGGCGCAGATTTTATGGGGCACGGTGCCCCTGAATTTCTATGCACTGGTGACACTGGCCATCGTGTTTTACACGGTGATCACCACCAAGGTTTATGGCCCGATGAAAGATGCCGAGATCAAAACCGAAGCCGCACCGGTTGATTACCAGCACGAATATCCGCCCACCAACGCGCTTTTCATGGTGCTGCCGCTGGCGACCATGGTGTTCGGTATGATCGGTTTTATGCTATGGACCGGCAATGGGGATCTGGCCAAGGGTAGCGGTTCAAAATCTGTGCTCTACGCCACGGCATTGGCCTGTGTGGTAGGCTATGTCATGATGCTGCTCAGCGGTAAATTCAGCCATGTTCAACTGGTGGAAACCGGCTTTAAGGGCATGGGCGAAATTTTGCCACTGGTGACCATTGTGCTCTTTTCCCTGGCACTGGGGGCCAGTTTGAAAACCCTGGGCACGGGTATATTCATCGCGGGCATGGTAGGCGATTATCTGCCGCTGTTTCTGGTGGTACCGGTGCTCTTTATTACGGGCGCGCTGATCTCGTTTACCACGGGAACATCATGGGGCACCTTTGCCATACTGATCCCGTTGGGTATGCCTCTGATCCAGACGTTAGGCCTGCCGCCCTCACTGGTCCTGTCGGCTATTTTGGGCGGCGGGGTGTTTGGCGACCATTGTTCACCAATTTCAGACACCACAGCGGTTTCGGCCATCGCCAGTGGCAGCGACCTATTGGAGCATGTTCGCACCCAATTGCCCTATGCGTTATTTGCCGGGGGTATCACATTGGTGCTCTATGTGATTGCCAGCCTGATCATGATTTAGATTTTTGTGCTTAGCTGGCGCCGGTCCATTCTTCGACAAGCCTACAGCCAGTCCGGCACGCTTTCCAGTTTGAGAATATCCTCAAGGTCCGGGCGCGTGCGGATAACGCTAAACTGGTTATCTTTAACCAGCACTTCGGGCACCAGCGGACGGGTGTTATACTGCCCGGCCTGAACGGCTCCGTAAGCCCCTGCCGATAGCATGACTACCAGATCACCGCCCTTCATAACGCTAAGGCGTCGATGGGTGGCAAAGGTATCGCCGGTTTCGCAAACCGGGCCAACAATATCATAGGTTTCGGTCTGATCACTCACAGGCTCGATCACGGGCATGATGGCGTGATAGGCACCATAAAGCGCCGGGCGGGCCAGATCATTCATCGCCGCATCCAGGATCAGAAAATTACGTGCCGTGCCATGTTTGACATAGTGCACGCGGCTGAGCAGCACCCCCGCATTGCCAGCAATGGCGCGGCCTGGCTCGAAAATCATTTTCAGGTCCAGCCCCTTTGTGTGCCGACGGACCATGTCCATATAATCGGCCGCCGTGGGCAGGATGTCCTCGTCCTGATTATACACAATGCCCAGGCCGCCCCCCATGTCAAAAGTGCGAATGTCATGGCCATCGCGGCGCAAGTCCTGAACCAGGTCCAGAGCCTTCAGGAGCGCGGCTTTAAACGGAGCCAGGCTGTCGATCTGGCTACCGATATGCATATCAACGCCGGTCACTTCTATGCCAGGAAGATCGCGGGCGTGTTTGTACACATCCCGGGCCAGGTCGATATTTACGCCAAATTTGTTTTCCGCTTTGCCGGTCGATATTTTTTCATGCCCGCCAGCGCTGACATCCGGATTGATGCGCAAGGCAATAGAGGCCGTGGTGTTCAGCGCACAGGCCTCATCATTAAGCACGATCAGTTCAGGCACAGACTCTATATTGAACTGATAAATACCAGCGATTATAGCCTTGCGCATTTCATCCCGGGATTTTCCAACCCCGGAAAACACGATTTTTCCAGGCGCAATCCCGGCGCGCAAGGCGCGTTCCAGCTCACCGCCGCTGACCACATCGGCCCCGGCCCCAAGCGAGGCCAGCAAGGACAAAACTGCCAGATTGGAATTGGCCTTCACCGAATAGGCGATCAGCGAACCCATGTCTGCGCTAGCCTTGGCAAAGGTCTGGTAATTATGACGCAGCGCCGCCTCGGCATAGATATAAACCGGGGTGCCGACCGCTTGGGCAATATGGGCAAGTGGAACGCCCTGGGCGCACAATTGTCCGCATCGATACTGAAAATACTGCATGAGTGTATAGCCCCTAAGCGTGCACGGGGATCAGGCTCTGCGGCCTATTGATAGGCGCGGGCCTGAACGGCCGCCAACACCCGCAACAGATTGCCGCCCCATATTTTTTCGATATCGGCTTGGCTATAGCCGCGCTTGACCAGCTCTTTGGTGACATTGGGCGTTTCGCTCACATCCCACCAGCCTTCGATCTTGCCACCGCCATCAAAGTCAGAGGCAATGCCAACATGGTCAATGCCTACCAGCTTGACCACATAGTCGATATGATCGACCAGATCGGCCACACTGGCCGCCGGGCCCAGATCTTTGGCGGCTTCCATTTTTTTGTCAAAAAGTGCTTCGGTTTCCTCGTCCATGGACAAAAATGCCATGTCGTCTTCCAGCCCCATTTCCTTGCGTACCGCTGTTTTGMANGCMRKCTGNKTSGRRKSWKAKRKTKKYTRAKWAMCMRYCWKASKYCWYGWTNTYGMATNNCRMYKCCCTTATCGGCCAGTGCCTTTAACTGTTCGTCATCCAGATTGCGCGGATTATCCACCAGCGCCTTGACCCCGGAATGGGAGGCAATCACCGGCACTGATGAGAGCGCCACCGCCTGCATCATTGTATCCTTGCTAGTGTGCGAGACATCAACCATAATTCCGGCGGCATTCAGCGCGGCCACAAGCTCCTTGCCCAGCGGAGACAAGCCACCGTGTAACGTCTTGGTCTCACCCCGGCTGTAGCTCGGGTTGGAACTGTCGGCAAACTGGTTATGGCCCATATGGGTAATGCCCAGATAGCGTACGCCACGTTTTTCCCACATGGCCAAATCATCAAGGGAATTGCCCAGCGGGAAAGCGTTTTCCATGCCCAGCAATATGGCCTTTTTGCCGCTTTTATGAATTGCGCGCACCTCATCGACTGTACGCGCCAGCGCCAGTTGGTCCGGGTGTTTTTCGGTCAGGCGTATGATCGCCTTATAGCGTGTTTCTACAATCTCGCGCGCCTTGGCCACGCCTTCATCGTTCATTTCGCCCTGTGGTGAATAGATGATCAGAAACGTGGCATCCAGACCACCGTCCTGCATTTTCTGGACGTTGATTTTACCTTTTTCATTGGTCCAGGGATCCATGTCCCTGGCAATGTAGTCCAACTCCACATCTATATGGCTATCCAGCACCAGCACGTTGTTATGTACGGCAACAGGGTCCAGGGCCTGCCTGGCCTCCTTTGGCATTTTGTCTTGTGAACAGGCAGTTAAAACGAGGGGCAGGCTCAAAAAGGTGAGTAAGGTATGGCGCAACAACGAAAATCTTCCTTTTGTTTCCAACCGGTCCACAGGCTGGCGTGGTTCAATGGTATTACACTTGATCATTGGTAGCATATTTCTAATACAAGTTACAGATATTTATCGTACGTTCAACCATGACGGAGCTTGAATATGAATCCCGCTTTAGCCTTTTCCCTTTTCTCTAGGGGGCTGGGGAGCTAAGCTAAACGAATAAAATATGGAGGACGTCATGACTGTATTTTCGCGCCGCAATGTATTGATTGGTGGATGCGTATTAGGGGCTGCAGCCCTTGGCGGCGGCTATCTTCTAAGCCGCAAAAAAAAGGTACCGATTGGCTTTGACCTCAGCGATAGCGAGCTTACGGCCGCGCGCGATTTTCTGAAAGAAAATCTGGCCTTTGACAGCCATGCCCATCCGGGGCGGACCTTCGTGCGCGGGGCCACGGGACTGGCTCCAAAGCTGAAACTCTATAAGGCATTAGGCACGTTTGAAAAAGATGCGGTTGCCGATATGAAGGCGGGCGGCATGGCGGCGGCATGCTTTGCGCTGGTGTCGGATTTTCAGGTTCTCAATCTTGGAGATCATGGTCTGGCGACCGATCGGGATTTCAAGCCCGGCGAGGCCTATGCCAGTTATCAGCGGCAGCTTAAAAACCTTAAATCGCTGGCCAGTTCAGGCCTGGTTCAGGCTTTGCAAACCCCCGACGATCTGGCCCGCGCCCATCAGGCCGGCAAGATCGGGGCCTGGTTTGCTGCCGAAGGAGGCGACTTTCTGGAAGGCAAACCCTCACGCGTGCACAGCGCCTATTCGGATGGCCTGCGGGCCATTACCATTATGCATTATCGCACCAACGCGCTGGGCGATATTATGACTGCCCCGCCGGTGCATGGCGGACTGACCAGCGCCGGCAAAGACATTGTGCAGGCGATGAATGACATCGGCATGGTGGTAGATACCGCCCATGCCTCCGAGGATACGGTGCGCGGCATATTAAAGGCATCGCGGGCTCCGGTTTTGTGTTCCCATACCCATATTAAGGGGGGCCATACGCCCGAAATTCCACGGTTTATTTCTGCGGATCTGGCTCGCGAGATTGCCGCCGAAGGCGGCATGTTGGGCCTATGGCCAGCGGGCCTGGGCATCACCACGCTTTCGGGAATGGTGGACCGGGCCTTTGAACTGGTGGATTTAGTCGGCGCGGATCATGTGTGTCTGGGCACCGATATGGATGCCAATTACAAGCCAGTGATGGAAACCTATCTAAAAACGCCGTGGCTGGTGGGTGGCCTGTTAAAGCGCGGCATGAGCAAAGAGGACACGGCCAAGCTGATGGGCGGCAATATATTGCGGCTATGGCGTGATGCCATTGCGCAGGGGCAAAACTCATGAACCGGCGTGCCCTGATCATCGCGGGGCTGGTGGGCAGCACCCTTGGCCTGCCTTCGCTGGCGCGGTCCGCACCACGCCCGGATTATGAAAACAAGCTGAAAGCACTGGGCATAACCTTGCCAGATGCACCGGCTCCGGTGGCGAACTATGTGCCGTTTCGCCGGGTTGGCAATCTTCTTTATATTGCCGGGCAAGGCCCCGCCATCACCGCGGGCGGGAAGGTCATCGGCACGCTGGGCACGGATCTTGGCATCAAAGAGGGCTATGGGGCGGCGCGCAGCGCGGGCCTGAATGTGCTGGCCCAGCTAAGAAGCGCACTGGGGTCATTAAACGCGGTGCGCCAATGCGTAAAACTAGGCGGATTTGTAAACTCAGCCGATGATTTTCATGACCAGCCGGCGGTTATTAATGGCGCATCGGACCTCATGGTCGAAGTGTTTGGCGAAGCGGGAAAACACGCCCGCTTTGCCGTGGGGGTAAACACCCTGCCCTTTAATGTGGCCGTGGAAATTGAAAGCGTGTGGGAGGT
>NVVU01000008.1 GCA_002733485.1 Robiginitomaculum sp. | reverse complement strand
GGCCTGGATCTGGCCGGCACCAGCTTTGGTACCGCGCCGGTCTGGACCTTCAGTGCCGCCGCCGATTACCGCTATCCCCTTGCCGGTGGCAGCGCCTTAACCGCRCATCTGGATTATGCCAACCGCACCGCCCCCAAAACCACACCGCCTGGGGAATTGGCCTTTGTCGGCGATTACGGTGTCTTTAATGGTGCCCTTGGGTTTGAAGCCTCAAACGGGCGCTGGCKGRCMAARYTMTGGGTCAARAATATTGGYAAWGTGAACCTGCCGATGGTGAACAAACTCTGGGGGGCGGGTCTTGGTCCCCTGATMGAAAACGAAACTGTTCGCTATGAACCACCGCGCMGCTTTGGCGTTTCTTTCACTGTCAATTTTGGCGGATGAAACGCATTTTCATCTAGTGAAGGCTCCGACCGGCCAGCCAACTACATTCTCTTTCAAAACCGGTACGGAAAGACTCGCCAAGCGCCAAAGACATGGGTAGAAAAGAGGTAACAAGACCGTAATTAACGAGTCGAGAAGCGGGGAAAAAATGGGGTATGCACTATCCTTGACGGTGGCAATGGCCGTGCTTTGGCTGATGCTTTCTGGTCATTATGACAGCACCTTGCTTCTCAGTCTGGGTGCCGGTTCAGCCGTTTTTGCCAGCGCGCTTGCCTGGCGCCTGCACATCCTGGACGGCGAGACGTCACCCTATCACAAGTTGTGGCTGTTTTTACAGTATTGGCCATGGTTGTTATGGGAAGTGGTCAAGGCCAATATCATTGTCATTCGTACGATCCTGCAACCGGATATGGTGCTTACCCCACGTATGGTGCGGATTAAAACCATGCCCAGGACCGATCTGGGCCGGGCGCTTTTTGCAAACTCCATTACCCTTACCCCCGGCACTGTCAGTGTGGATCTGGATAGTGATGAAGTGATTGTCCATGCGGTGCTCAAAGAGATGACGGGCAAAGAAGGGTTTGCTGACATGGCGGCCCGGTGCGCGCGGGCGTGCGGCGAGAAGGATCCTGTGAAATGATTTTTGCAACGTCTCTATTGCTGATGGCCAGCATGTCTTTGATGCTGGTGCGTTTGTTGCGTGGCCCACAGCTTTATGACCGGGTACTGGCGGTCAATTCCTTTGGCACCAAGACTGTGCTTTTTCTATGCGTGTTTGCCTTTCTGATCGGACGATCTGATGCGGTGGATATTGCGCTGCTTTATGCATTGATGAACTTTATCGCCACCATCGCCATTTTAAAATTTTTCCGCTATCGCGCGCTTGATGTGGCGCTTTCGCGGACCCGCCGCCGCRGAGAAACCTGATGAGTGATTTACTGCACATACTGGATGTGATCCGGCCCTATTTTGCCGGCATTATCCTGCTTAGCGGCGGGTTTATTGTGCTGATCGGGGCCAGCGGCGTGTTGCGCCTTCCTGATTTTTATACCCGCCTRCATGCGGCCGGGGTAACGGATACGCTGGGCGCGCTATTGGTGCTGCTGGGCCTGATCCTGCTCTCCGGCTTTACTCTGCTGAGCGGCAAACTGGCCCTCGTGGGCCTGTTTTTATTATTAACCAGCCCGACGGCAACTCACGCGGTGGCCAATGCCGCCCACAAAGCGGGGTTAAAGCCCCGCCTTGGTACAGTGCAAAGCCAGCCCCCCGTTGATTCCAGCGGTGATCCATCATGAACGGTGAGTTTCTGACCCCCATCGATGCCTTTACCGTCATTGATCTGATTTTTATGTCCATGCTGGTGGTGGTGGGCATTGCCATTGTCCGCCTGAAAGACCTTTTCGCCGTAGTGATGCTTTCAGGCGTATATTCGCTGGTTTCAGCGGCCTGGTTTGTGTCTCTGGATGCGGTGGATGTGGCCTTTACCGAGGCTGCCGTCGGTGCTGGTATTTCCACCGTTTTAATGTTGGGCGCCATGTTGCTGACCGCTCGTCAGGTCGCGCCAACCAAACCGGCCCGGCACTGGGTCGCTCTGATCGTGGTCTGCGCCACCGGCGCGGCCCTGCTTTATGCCACGGTGGACATGCCATCCTTTGGCGATCCTCTATCGGCCCCCAATGCTTATGTCGGTCTTGAATATCTCAAACGCACGGGCCCGGAAACCGGGGTTCCCAACGTGGTCAGCGCCGTTCTGGCCAGCTATCGTGGCTATGATACCTTTGGCGAAACCACGGTGATCCTGACCGCCGGTCTCGGGGTTATTCTCATTCTGGGCCTGGGTGGCCCGGCCATTAAAAGAAAGAAAACCGCCAGCGCCAGRACAAAGGCTGCCAAAGCCAATGAGAGCAAAATTCTGGGCGCCCATCATGTGGTCTTGCGRGTGGTGTCCAAAATGATGATCCCGGTGATCATCGTTTATGGGGCCTATGTACAATTTCATGGCGATTTTGGACCCGGCGGCGGCTTTCAGGCTGGCCTGATCATTGCCTCTGCCATTATTCTTTATGCGCTGATTTTTGGGATTGATGCGGCCAAGGAAGCCGTACCGCCATCGCTGGTGCGTCTTGGCGCCGCGCTGGGGGTGCTGATTTATGGCGGGGTTGGGGTGATCAATCTGCTGCTGGGTGGCAATTTTCTGGAATATAACATCCTGAACCCGGCTCACCCGTCTCACGGACAGGAGCTGGGCATTATGTTTGTTGAAATTGGCGTTCTGGTCACCGTGGCCTCGGTAATGCTGATCATTTTTTATGGCTTCACTTCGCGCCAGCCCGACATTAAAGACAAGGACTGGTGATATGAGCTCCAGTATCGAATTCTGGCAGTATCTGACTGGCCATTTTAATTATATCGTGGTTATCACGCTGATGATGACCGGACTGTATATCGTGATCTCTACCGGTAATCTGGTGAAGAAACTGGTGGGGCTGGGCGTTTTTCAAACCGCTGTTTTTCAACTCTATATCACCATGGGTAAAGTCTCCGGCGGCCAGCCACCCATACTGGAAGGCGTGCATGAAAGTGCCTCTGGTGAAGCAGTGGCAACAACGATTGCCGAACACGGCGAAGCGGCRRTGGTGGCTGCGACTGAGCATGGCGAACAGGCGGTGCTGGCAACGGTATCCATGGCCAAAACCATGGATGAAGTTCTTGTGGGCGGTGTTTTATACTCCAACCCCCTGCCCCACGTTCTGATCCTGACGGCCATTGTTGTTGGCGTGGCCACGCTATCCGTTGGCCTGGCGCTGGTGGTGCGAATTCGCGAGGCTTATGGCACCATCGAGGAAGATGAGCTGCAAGAAGCAAATTATCAGCATGCAAAAGGGGCTCTTTCATGAGCGCGCTCATCGCTTCGGATCTTCTGGCGCYGTTGCCGGCATGGGTGCTTTTGCATGCAGCGGYGCTGTTGGTGGTCACCCCCCTGCTTAGCGGCCCGATTGCCCTGTTGCTCTCGCGCGGGCGTCTGGCCTGGGCCTGGGCATTGGGCATCAGCATCATCACCTTTGCCTTGTCTCTGGTGCTTTATGCACAGGTGATGGAACACGGCAGCGTWATGTATGTGTTTGGCAATTGGGCYCCCCCGGTTGGCATAACCTATAAYATTGATGCGCTGAACATACTGATCCTGCTGATTGTTGCGGGCATGGGAGTTTTATCACTGATCAATGGCCTGCCCAGCGTTATGCAGGAAATTGAACCCAAGGATCAGGCCCCGTTTTTTGCCGCTTTTATGTTGTGTCTGGCGGGCCTGATGGGGGTGGCGATTACCGGCGATGCCTTTAACGTCTTTGTGTTTTTGGAAATATCTTCCATTTCCACCTATATTCTGGTGGCCATGGGTGGCCGTCAGGATCGCCGCGCCCTCACCTCCAGTTTTAATTACCTTATTCTGGGCACCATTGGGGCCACATTTTTTGTCATCGGGCTGGGTCTGGTTTATATGGCCACCGGCACGCTCAACATGGCTGATATTACAATACAATTGCAAGGGCAAAGCGATAGCCGCGTGGTGCGCGCAGGCTTTGCCTTTATTGTCATAGGGCTGGGTTTGAAAACCGCCATGTTCCCGCTGCACACGTGGTTGCCCGGGGCCTATTCATATGCCCCTACCATGGTGGGTACCTTCCTGGCCTCCACCGCCACCAAAGTAGCGTTTTATGCCATGGTGCGTTTTATCTTTGGCGTGTTTTCAGCAGGCGAGCCGTTTGACGGCGCTTTGCTTGAGCTGGTGCTTGCCCCCATGGCGGTTGCCGCCATGATTATCTGTTCTGTACAGGCGCTGTATCAGACGGATTTGCGAAAATTGCTGGCCTATTCATCGGTGGCCCAGCTTGGCTATATGTTGCTTGGCCTGTCCATGGGCACGGCAGCAGGGCTGTCTGCCGGATTGCTGCACCTCTTTAATCATGCGCTTATGAAGGGTGCATTGTTCATGGGCATTGGTATTTTTGCCCTGTGTTACGGCGTACGCCGGGTGCCAGATCTGGCCGGCCTTGGCAAGACCATGCCCGTCACCGCTGCCGCCTTTACCGTTTCCGGCCTCAGTCTGATCGGCATGCCGTTAACCGCCGGATTTGTCAGCAAATATTATCTGATCATCGCCGCTCTTGAACGCGGCTGGTGGTGGGCGGTGGCCGCCATTCTGGCCTCGTCAGTGCTGGCGATTTTCTATGTCTGGAAAATGGTGGAAATGATGTATTTGCACGAAGCGCCAAAGGCCAAAAGCCGGGCCAGAAAAACGCATGCCAAGGTCCCATTACTGGCACTGATCCCGCTTCTGATCCTGGCCGTTGCCAATGTCTGGTTTTTCTTTGATGCCAGCCTGCCCAAAGGCCTGACCGATGCTGCCGCTGCGGCGCTACTGGGTGGAGGCGCATCATGAGCTGGACCCCTGAACTTGGGCTGATCCTGCTGCTGGCCATTCCGCTGGGCGGCTCGGTTGGTGTTGTATTGTTATCGCGCTGGCCAAACTTGCGCGAGGCGGCCACTCTAATTGCCGGGGCCTTGTTGCTGGCCAATGTAACCGCATTAGTGCTGGCGGTGGATGGCGGCGCGCGCCCATCTGCCACATTGATGCAGGTGGCCGGGGGCATAGCGCTTAACTTTACTCTTGAGCCATTGGGGGCCGTGTTTGCGGCGCTGGCCAGTGCGCTATGGCTGATCAATTCGCTTTATTCCATCGGCTATATGCGCGGTAACAAGGCCAAGGACCAGACTCGCTTTTATCTCAGCTTTACCGTCGCCATTGCTGCGGCCATGGGGGTAGCGGCGGCGGGCAATATGTTTACGCTGTTTGTTTTTTATGAAGCACTGACGCTCTCTACCTATCCTCTGGTTGCTCATAATGGCGATGAAAAAGCACGCCGGGGTGCGCGGATTTATCTTTCCATTTTGATGGGGACGTCCATTGGACTGTTCCTGCCCGCCGTGATTGCAACGCAGGTAATGGCCGGTTCCACCGACTTTTTGCCCGGCGGCCTGCTGGCCGGTAATGTAACCCCGGTTATGGGTAGCATATTGCTGGTTCTTTATGCCTTCGGGATCAGCAAGGCTGCATTGATGCCGGTACAAAACTGGCTGCCCAATGCCATGGTAGCCCCCACCCCGGTCAGTGCTTTTTTGCACGCCGTAGCGGTGGTCAAGGCCGGGGTTTTCACCATGCTGAAAATGTCGGTTTACATTTTTGGCCTGGATTTCATGCGCACTTTGCCCGCCTCGCACTGGCTGGCCTGGATAGCGGCCATTTCCATTGTGCTGGCGTCCCTGATTGCCCTGTCCAAGGATAATCTGAAAGAGCGGTTGGCCTATTCCACCATCAGCCAATTATCCTACATCACCCTGGGGGCGATGATAGCCACGCCGTTGGCGGCGATGGGGGCGGCATTGCATATCATCATGCACGCCTGGGGCAAGATCACACTTTTTATGTGCGCCGGGGCCATATATACCGCGCGGCACATCACCAATGTCAGCCAACTGAAGGGCCTTGGCAAATCCATGCCCTGGGTGTTTGGTGCCTTTATGGTGGGGTCATTCTCGATTATCGGCCTGCCACCTTTGGCCGGGGCTTGGTCCAAACTGTTGTTGATGATGGGCTCTACGGACCCGATCAATCGGGTGTTTATCGGCGCGCTGATTATTTCGTCGCTGTTGAACGTCGCATATTTGTTGCCGATCCCGGTCAATGCCTTTTTTGGCAAGCCCCCGGATAAACCAGCCAAGCCGCCAACGGCACCGCGCCTGACCGTCATTCCTCCATTGATTACTGCGGCAGGGACCATTGTTTTGTTTTTTGCCATTGGGCCGATCCTGGATTTCCTGAGACCCGTTTTTGAAAGCGGAGGCATGCCATGAGCACCGCCAAGAAACCTGCAAAAAATAACCCGACACGCAAACCCGCCCATGATGAGGATATTCATCCCCTTGCTCGACCGTTTTTATGGCTGGTCAGCGACGGCGTGCGCAAAGGCTTCATGTATGTAGTCGGCTTTGCTGCTTTGCTTAGCATAGGGGCGGACTTTCTGGTTAATCGCCACGGTCATTTTCATTTTGAAGAGTTCAAAGGCTTTTTTGCCTTTTTTGGCTTTGCCGCCTTTGCCTTTGTCGTCCTGATGGGCTGGCCCTTGCGCCGCCTGACCGGACGATCCGAAGATTATTACCCGGAGAGCACCGAGGATGACTGAGCTTCTCGCCGCACCCATAAACCCTGCCTGGGCCATTTTACTGGCAGGTCTCATCATTGCGGCCCTGCCCTGGCATAATGTGCGCAAGGCCGTAATGTTGCTGGCACCTGCGGTGGCGCTCATGTTCTGGCTGAAAATGAGTGCCTTTGGCAGCTTTGACCAGCTCAGCATTGATACATTGGGCGCAGGCTTGATTACCTTTCGCTTTGACGGGCTGAGCCGCATCTGGGGGCTTATCTTCATCATTGCAACATTTTTAAACGCCCTTTATGCCTTGCATGAACGCGACCGGGTGCAAGACACCATGAGCGTACTTTACGGCGGCGCGGCCATGGCGGCGGTGTTCGCCGGGGACCTGATTACGCTCTTTATCTTTTGGGAATTGACCGCGATTACCTCGGTCTTTCTGATTTTCCGCACCGGAACAGCGGCGGCCCGCAAGGCCGGCATGCGCTATCTGGTCATGCATATCGGCTCTGGCGTCTTATTACTGGCCGGGGCCATTCTTTTGCACGCGCAAACCGGCTCCTGGGCATTTGAACATATTGGTCTGGAGGCGGGCCTGGCCGGCTGGTTGATCCTGATTGGCTTTGGTATCAAGGCGGCATTTCCACTGCTGCACAGCTGGTTGCAGGATGCTTATCCCAAGGCCACCATTACCGGGGCCGTGGTGCTCTCGGCCTTTACCACCAAAATGGCAATTTATGCACTGGCACGTGGTTATGCCGGTACGGAAATGCTGATTTATATCGGGGCCATTATGGCGCTTTTCCCGGTCTTCTTTGCGGTCATAGAAAATGATCTGCGCCGGGTTTTATCATTCTCCATCAACAACCAATTGGGTTTTATGGTGGTGGGCATAGGCATTGGTACTACCATGGGCATTAACGGCGCGGCGGCGCACGCCTTTGCTGATGTCCTCTTTAAAGGCCTGTTGTTCATGAGCATGGGCGCGGTGTTGCTGCGTACCGGCACCACCAAAGCTTCTGAGCTGGGCGGCCTGTTCCGCTCGATGCCGATCACCGCGTTTTTCTGTCTGATCGGGGCCGGGTCCATTTCGGCATTCCCCTTCCTGTCCGCCTTCGTAACCAAGGCGCTGATTCTGGCAGCCGTTGCCGATGAGGGCCATTGGATTATCTGGCTGATTCTGGTCTTTGCCAGCGCCGGGGTTCTGGAACATGCCGGGATCAAGATCCCGTACTTCTCTTTCTTTGCTCATGACAGTGGTCGCCGGGTCAAGGAAGCGCCCTGGAATATGTTGCTGGCCATGGGCATAGCGGCGTTCTTAAGCGTATTTATTGGCGTTAATCATCGCTGGCTCTATGCGCTTCTTCCTTATGCCAGTGATTATGAGCCTTATACACTTGGCCATATTGTCGGACAGATGCAGCTCTTGCTGGCCGCCATTTTTGCCTTTGCGCTTCTCATGCGTATTGGCTGGTACCCCTCTGAAAAGCGCATGACGATCCTGGATATAGACTGGTTCTGGCGCAAGCCAGGCAAAGCTCTGGTGCACTGGGTTTACGCCATTACGGCGCGGCTATGGGTCTATACCATGGGCGGCACCCGCAAAGCCCTGGGCAATTTTTCCGCCATGCTGGCCATCATGCTCAGCCCCGATGGTAATATCAGCCGCACCGTGCCCACGGGCGCCATGGCCGCATGGGCCGTGGCCTTGCTTACCCTGGCACTGTTGGGCGTGTATATGGCTGGCTGATAAGGCTGCATACTGGATCACAGATTTGTCTGGCCAAAACTATAGGCCAGCGTTTTATCTGTAATCTCATTCAGGAATTACAACCAAAGACCGGATTTACTCCCGGCCTCTTTCTTCACTATGCTTTTTATAAAGCTGTCCATTTAGTCAATATACCACATAACTCTAATGAATTCTGCAACGTCAAGCCTAAAGGCACTTGATTATGCGTCAGAATTACGTCATATATCTATTGAACACGTTTAGTTAGAGGTGAGAATAAGAATGACCGATAAAACAGCGATCACCGACATGGCCGTAGATATTGTCACAGCGTATGTTGGAAATAATTCCGTTTCAGCTTCGGAATTACCGGAAATCATACGCAATGTCTATGGCGCGCTAAGTGCCGCTGATACCGAGGGCAATGCRCCTGCACAACCGCCGCAAAAACCYGCRGTCTCTCCRCGYCGCTCCATCACCCCGGACTATATTATCTGTCTTGAAGATGGCGGGAAATACAAATCCCTGAAACGGCATTTGCGCGCCAAATACGATATGTCTCCAGATGAATATCGCGCCAAATGGGGACTGGCTTCCGACTACCCCATGGTTGCCCCTAATTATGCCGAAGCCCGTTCCAAACTGGCAAAAGAGATGGGTTTGGGTCGTGGACGCCGGGGAAGAGGCCGGTAGATACACTTATCAACACATTTTTACTGCAAAGCCCGGCCATGTGTCGGGCTTTGTTTTTATTAGGATTTTTTTACTTTTACTGATTCGGCGATGATTTACTGATTCCTGAATACAAAAAAAGAGTCAAGGGACTCTTGCGTAGATTCCATCAGTTAATGGATATTAACCAAACGAATCACTTTTACCGTATGCCATGTACAACGAGGGGGTTGGAAATGGGTGAACGCGCAGAGCCATTTAAACAACAGCTTGCCTATGACGCACAGCGCAGTCTGTATGATTACTGGCGAAGCAAATGCAGCCCGGGAAAATTGCCCTCACGCCATGACTTGCACCCGCGCGATATGGTCCAGTTTCTTCCCTTTATTACCTTGACTGACGTGGCGCAAGCCCGTGCCCGTATATGTTTTCGGGTTCGCCTTGCCGGCACGGGGTTACGGTCTGTGCTGCATCAGGAAATTACCGGATGCACTCTGGACGAGTTGCCCTTTGGCCGACAGGCCCGCGCCCAATGGCGCCAAGTCCATGAACGCATTGTTGCGGACCGTACTCCCCTTTGTGGCGTCACTCCCCTAGTGTGGGAAAGATCCGGGAGAGCAGAGATCGCTTCTTTGGCCCAGTTCTGGTTAAAGTTTCCCCTGGTCGGAGAAGATGGCAAGGTTTGCGCTATCCTGGCATACGATATATTTACCCCTTTAGCGGACTTATCCCCGGGATTAACACTGCGGACCGCCCATAGTTAATCCATATTTTTATATTATTTTTCGTTGTTTATGGACTTTACTCCGCCGTCATATAGGAACATAATCCTACAACTTGGAATAGCAACTATTCTGCCTCCTCGTACTCAACAGGTGTTGGAGGATTGAATGAGCCCTGAATATTATCGCCGGCGAGCCCAGGACGAAGCGCGTGCCCGATTGGCCAGAACACTGGTTGCCTATACCCTTGGCGTACCGGAAAAAGACATGGATGCCCTGACCCGTCGCAACGCTCGGGTTGCCTTTGGCCGCCAGGTTGCCATGTATCTGGCGCATATATCATTTGAGCTGAGCCTTAGTCGCGTGGCCATGGCCTTTGGTCGTGATCGAACCACCGTTTCCCATGCCTGCCATCTGGTGGAGGACCGCCGTGATGACCCGGTTTTTGATGCCCAGCTGGAAGATCTGGAAAGCCTGTTACGGGCCGCCCCGCCCCCTGCCCCTGCAGATGATGCATTGCAAACCCCATGAACCGGCGGGCACATAAAAAATTGGCCCGCATTGTTACCCAAATGCTGGAAAAAGATCTGCCACTAACTCGCCAATCTGATGGGTCATATGCGGCCACCCACCAGAACAGGGTGTGTGCGCGCCTTACCTCTGTTGAAGCCAGAAACGCCTGTGCCGATGGTGTATTGAGCGCGCATGCCGATCAGCGACTGCATTGCAGTGACCAAGCGGGTTTATGGCTGAAACGGGGGTCGGTTAGCGCTGCGCAGGATGCCTTTGCCGAGCAACATCGTGAAATGCATCGGGTAAACCTGATCGATAATGAGGGGCGTATTTATTCAGCTCAAAAAAATTCCGCCGTTTCACCATTGGCATGGCTAAGAAGACATGGCGGCAAAGACAAACTTCCATTTTTAACCGCGCCTGAGTTTGCCGCCGCCGAGCAATTTAGCAATGATTATTACCGATCGTCCTTGTCGCAAAAACTCTGTGCCGATTGGGATGCCCCATCACGGGGCGGGGCGGCACAGGGCCCCCGTAATGCAGTGCTGGACGCCGCCGATAATGCCCTGGCCGCCAAAGAGAGGTTTATGGGCGCCCTTGGTGCCCTTGGCCCGGGACTGGATGATCTTGTTTTTTGTCTGTGCATTCGCGAAATTGGGCTGGAAGCCATTGAAAAGGCGCGAAAATGGCCAAAACGTACAGCCAAAGTGGTGCTGAAGCTGGCCTTGGAGCGCCTTGCCCGTCATTATGGCTTGCTGCATTAGATCAGCATAAACTTTAACTTTGCAGGCAGGTGCTCATGTCAGACCATAAACTCACCCCGGAACAGGCGCGTATTGCCATTTCCTGCGCCACCGAAGCCCCATTTTCGGGACCGTGGCTAGAGGAAAAACGCCCCGGTATTTATACCTGTATTGCTTGCGACACCCCCTTGTTTGATGCGGCGCACAAATATGATTCTGGCTCGGGATGGCCATCTTTTTTTGATGCGTTCGCCGCTGATGCACTGGCACAACATGTTGATAACACGCTGGGCATGGCGCGAAACGAAATCCACTGCGCCCAATGCGGGGCCCATATGGGCCACGTGTTTGAAGATGGCCCGCGCCCCACCGGATTGCGGTATTGCGTCAATGGTACAGTATTGAATTTCAAGCCAGAATAGCTTCACCACATTAATTAAAGAGCCATCCCATGCGCCCGACCCAGCCTCTGTTCTTAGCATCGTTAAACGCCCCCAAAGCCGAAAAGCGCCCTCATACTCAAGCTTGCGGTGATCACCAGGTCAAAGATGATTACGCCTGGTTACGGGCAGAAAACTGGCGTGAGGTGATGCAGTCCCCACAAGCACTGCCCGCAGATATTCGCAAGCACCTTATGGCAGAAAACGCCTATTGCGATAACGCCCTTGAAGACACTGAGGCCCTGCAAAAAAAACTGGTGGATGAAATGCGCGCCCGCATTCGCGAAGACGATGCAGATGTGCCCATGGAGGACGGCCAATACGCCTATTTTTATACTTATGATCAAGGCAGTGAGCACCCACTTTATGCCAGATGCCCAGTCAAGGGTGATGCCAAGTTGTCTGATCAGATCGAGCCAGTGCTGGATGCCAACGTGCTTGCCAGCAACCACGATTATTTTGACCTGGGAGGCGTTACCCACAGCCCCGATCATCGCTATGTCGCCTATGCAACGGATTGCCAGGGCAGTGAGTTTTACGACATACGCATCCGGGACATAAAAAGCGGCAAGGATTTACCAGACCGCATAACCTCGGCGGCCACAGATCTGGTATGGGCCGCAGATAGCGCATCGCTCTATTGGGTATGGCGCGATAAAAACAATCGCCCCAAAGAGGTGCGCCTTCACCGGCTGGGCCAGAGCCAAGATACGGACCCGTGCATTTATCATGAAGAGGATGAAGGTTTTTTCCTGAACCTGTCCCAGACTTCGGACCGCCACTTTATCCTGATCGAGGCCAATGATCATAGTACCAGTGAAGTACACATTCTAAACGCCCATATTTCCGACCCATATCTGCAATGCATGGCCCCAAGAGAAAAAGATCTGGAATATCATGTGGACCATTCCGGTAGTGAATTTTATATTCTGACCAATGCCGATGGGGCAGAGGATTTTAAAATTGTAACGGCCCCGGATACGAACCCCGGGCGCACGCACTGGCGGGATCTGGTTCCGGCAAAGCCCGGAATAAGACGTCTGGAACAGCGTTTGTTCAGGAACCATATGGTATGGCTGGAGCGGGTAAATGCATTGCCACGTCTGATCGTTCGCCGCTTGTCTGATGGCGTCGAAACGGAGGTTACGATCAAGGACGAGGCCTATTCTCTGGGTCTGGAGCCGTTACTGGATTTTGACACCAGGCGAATGCGATTTTGCTTCTCATCCCTCTCGCAACCCGAACAGGTTTTTGATTATGACTTGGACCGTCATACGCGGGCTTTGCGCAAAACCCAGGAAATTCCCTCTGGTCATGATGCGGATATGTATTGTGTAAAACGCCTTATGGCGAATGCTCATGATGGGGAAAGCATTCCCGTTAGCCTGATGTACCATAAAGATACGCCCATAGATGGAACGGCCCCATTGCTGCTCTATGGTTATGGCTCATACGGCATCACCATCCCGGCCAGTTTTTCCATACGGCGGCTTAGCCTTCTGGATCGCGGTTTTGTATACGCCATTGCCCATATTCGTGGTGGTGAGGCCAAGGGGCATGCCTGGTACAAGGCCGCAAAAGGCATCCATAAACCCAATACCTTTCATGACTTTATCGCCGTGGCACGTACATTAATCTCCAAAGGTTATACCACTGAGCGTAAAATTATTGCCATGGGCGGGTCCGCCGGCGGCTTGTTGGTGGGTGCAGTATTGAATATGGCACCTGAGCTTTTTGGCGGGGCGATTGCCGCAGTGCCCTTTGTCGATGTTCTGAACACCATGTGCGATGAAACCCTGCCATTAACCCCCCCCGAATGGCCCGAATGGGGTAATCCTAAAGAGAGTGCGGCCGCCTATGCCGCCATCGCGGCATACAGCCCCTATGATAATGTTTCGGCGCAGAACTATCCGCCCCTTTTGGCCACCGCCGGCCTGACCGACCCGAGGGTCACCTATTGGGAACCAGCCAAATGGGTGGCGCGCCTTCGCGAAATAGCCCCCGATGCAGGGCCTTATTTATTACAAACAGAAATGCAGGCTGGCCATGGTGGCATGTCCGGACGGTTTGAAGGATTGAAAACCACCGCGATGGAATATGCCTTTGCCATCAAGGCTACTGGGCTTTCGCTGCGCTGATCCCGGTACAATACCGCATAAAAAAACCCCCGGACAAAGACCGGGGGTTTGTTTTAGATGAGAAAAACCTAGCTTTCTTTCTTTTTACGGGCGGCCCTTTTGGCTTTCACCTTCGCGTCATCTTTTGCCAGAATAGCTACGCATTCCGCAGAGATTTCACCAACCCCTTCCAGGAATTCAGCGCCCATCCGCTTTTTACGGTCAAGCTGGTTCTTGCATTCGTCCAGTTTAACCTTGCTTTTAAACTCAGCCTGTTTACGGGTCACTTCGAATTCACCGTTAATGAAGCGAATCCAGCCTTTGGCCGTTTTTCTGGAATACGGGTATTCCACCGCCTTTTTAAACTCTTTGATGGCATCACGGGGACGATCCCGTTCGTACAAGGAGTTAGCAATCAAAACATAGGCATTACCGGGCTTTTTAATACCCTTCTGAATGGCTTTTCTGAATGCCTTTTCTGCCTTGTCATATTGCTCTTCAGAGTAATAGGCCTCGCCCAGTTTTTCATAAAGACTGCCGTCTGGTGAAATATTGGCTGCCGCCGTCAGAATGGGGATGGCCCGGTCATACTCACGCGCCTGACGCCACATATTCGCCAGCAGTTCCAAATTCTTCTTGGTTTTGGAAACCCTGCCTGCATTCATTTCCCGTTCCAGAATAGACGCGCCACGATAAGGAACTTCGTAATAGCTGTAATACTGAGCCAGAGCGAGGAGCTCCCGTTCTTTTTCCAGCATGCCATTCAAATACATGATCTTGTTGACCTCAAAGGCCTCACGAGACTTGTTTGCCTGCTGTTTCAAAGACGCGATGGCTCTCCAGATTTTTTTGTCATCAGGCCAGATGGAAACTTCCTTTTCAAGAAGTGCGGCCTGTTTTGCAGGCATTTTCAGCTCGTGGTAAACGTAATTCAGAATATCAAAATGCTTTTTCTTCTTTGGGTTTGCCGTGCGAAATGCAGCTTCGGCATGAGGCAGGGCCTTGCGAAACTCATCGGCCTGCAACCAGGACTGGGCAATCATCAAATGGATGCGATCATTGGCCTTGCCGCCATTACGCAGCCAGTTTTCTAAAATCGTAGCCCCTTTAACATACTGCCCTTCGGCAATATACAATTGCCCGATATTGGGTGTCAGGCTATCAATTTCCCCCTGGTTCAATGCCCCGGTTGCGATTGCAGACTCCCAATCGCGGATGGTGCCTTTGATATCACCAGCCGCATAATTGGCCTGACCACGGATTTGATAGCTGATTGCACGCTCATAAGCGCTGAGTTTTGGCTTAGCGAGAAGTTTGGTTAGCACCGCAATCGCCGCGTTGTTATCTGGCGGCTCTGCCGCCAGGGCTTCCTGAGCCTCAATAATGGCTTCACCGGAACTGGTGCTTAACACCCGGCCCTCGGTCTTTTGCTTTTCGTCTCTGTTACGACGTTGTGCATCAGCAGGGCCCGCGACAAACACTACAGCCACAAGTGCAGACAGGGCCATCAGAGCAACCTGATTTAGCCATCCGTTCCCGCGATGTATTTTTGTTCCAAACATGCCTTATCTCCTTGGCGCTATCTTGTCTTTGGCCCTGGTGTAACATCTGTGTCATACCAGCAATGCTCCAGGGTCAGGGCCCCTAGTCAGCCAGTTGAAACTTGAACGGCGTGATCACACCACGGCGATTCACGGCCTTTCCATCAACGATTTTAGGGTTGTACTTCCACTTTTCGATGGCGCGCGTTGCGGACCGTACGAACAGGGAAGATGAACACGAAACACGAATGTTATAGGGTTTACCCGTTGCACTCACATCAAACTGTCCTTCGCAAGTGCCTTCGCGGCCCTGTTCGGCGGCACGCGGCGGATAAATCGGCTCGATCCGTACCAAAGGCTGGGCATCACGGTCACTAACCTGGAAGTTAATATTACCGCGATTCAGCTGTGGAGGTTCAAAATCCGGAATGGAACCTGACACAGAAGCAATGCCTTCATTGGGTTGCACGGCTTTTTGCTTTTCAATGGCTGGCGGCGGGGGTGGCGGTTTGACGTCCTTTGTCCGCTCTGGCTTGGCTTCGCGTTGACGAACTTCAAGTTCCTGCACTTTGGGATTAATATCAAAGCGAACCGATTCCTCTTTATCCGCCAATGTAAAATCGCCCGTAATGAAGAACCGCATCAGCAAAAAAAGCAGAATCGTAATAACTGCAGCAATTGGTAAGCTGAGAATAAAACGAGGCATCAAAAAMCTCCTGTTGCAACTAACCGAGCCGAATCCAATGGAGATCCAATCAAATGGGGCCTGGCCCTCTCCCCCTGAATCACCGAATTTGGCCGGTGTTTTCTTATACTTTACCCACTAGAATCCTGCACGAATAGCCTTTTTTCTGTCTGAATGTGCAAATCATCGGCAAACCACACATACTTCTGTAGTGTACACAACAATGGGGCGATTTTACGACTCCGCGCACAACCTAAAGGAATATCAAGCTATGTAGAGCGAGCAATAAAACCAAAATACAACCAKACAATTTC
This sequence comes from Robiginitomaculum sp., assembly GCA_002733485.1. Taxonomy (GTDB): domain Bacteria; phylum Pseudomonadota; class Alphaproteobacteria; order Caulobacterales; family Maricaulaceae; genus Robiginitomaculum_B. The sequence goes on along the minus strand of NVVU01000008.1, from coordinate 43,885 downwards.
CAGACTATAGCTGGACAGAATAAAAAACAGACCTCGTAAAACGCACACGACTTGCCTGTATTAACGTTTACATTCCAGTAGAACTAGCGTCTTTCAATGGATACTTTAACGGGAATTCCCACCGATAAAAASATGTCCTGAATATCAAGGACGGTACCAATTTTTGCCAACTGGTCGCCCTGAATAACGCCCTCCGCTTTTGGATTTTCTGCCTTCATTTTTTCAAGAACGGCACCAACAGCGGCTTTGGCAACGATTTTCTTATTGATCCATATCTGATTGTCGCTGGCCACGGCCACCATAATGGATGGTTTTTCTGCTGAAACTTCAGGGCCCCACAATGGCTTGTTGACATCTACACCAGGTTCCTTGACGAAAACTGCTGTAACAATAAAGAAAATCAGTAGAATGAAGACAACGTCCAGCATGGGCGTCATATCCATTTCGACTTCTTCTGCCTTACTTACTGTGCGTGATCTTGCCATCACTTAACTCCGCTAATCTGTAAAACCACGATTGTGGATCAGGCGCCGTCTTTCTTACGTTGGATCATGGTTGGCGCCCCTGTGTTTCTGGCGGCATCAAATACCGTAATGACCACGCCGTGACTTGCCTCATTATCGGGTACGATCAAAATCGCACTGTCACCCTTGTCTGCACGGAAGCGCTCGATCGCGGGGCCGATACGGCGAACATCCGTAAGCTGGTCGTTTACAAAAATCACATTGCGATCCGTGATCTGGATCAGGATAACCGGATTTGATTTTTCCGGTTCGTCATTTTTAGACGGGGGCGGCGGCACCAGAGAGATGGAGCGCTCCTGAACAAAAACAGCCGTAACAATAAAGAAGATCAGGAGGATAAAAACAATATCCAGCATCGGCGTCATATCGACTTCGACTTCTTCCTGCTCCCGATGGCGTCCACCTCTACGCATGGTCCGGCCCTACCCTAGTTCCATGGCATCAGCGACAGATTGTGTGGCCCGAAGACCCCGTCGCTCGAGCCGGTTTGTAAAAATAAGTCCAGAAAGTGCAGCGACCATACCAGCCATAGTCGGTATGGTTGCCTTGGACACTCCGGCGGACATAGCCCGCACATTGGACGATCCGGTTGCCGCCATCACATCAAACACTTCGATCATGCCGGTCACCGTGCCAAGAAGTCCCAGCAATGGTGCAATAGCAACCAGAGTTTTGATCAACCTGATATTCTGTTCGGTTTTTTGACGAACCTCAGAAATCAGTTGCTCGCGAATGGCATGGGCATACCAGGACTTGTGGTCCCCTCGGGAGGCCCATTTATTGATTGCCTTTTTGACAACACTGCCATGCGCAAACTGATAGTAGGCCATGCGTTCGATAATGTACGCCCACATGAAGAAGGTGGCGACCATGATCAGCAGGAGAACGTTCCCACCCATCTCCAGAAACTGCTGGAGATTATCCAAAGCCGTCATCGGGTTTAGCCAAACAGGCATAATGTATTCCTTCTCAGCCTTAGGATTGCAAGAGGACTACTTGCCGCTGGAACGGGCTTCGGCATTCGCCGCAACCATACCAGCTGCCTGCTCTTCCAAAACCTGTTGCAGACTACGGCTCGCTGAAGAGCAGAAGCTGTGCAGCAGCAGAAGCGGAATAGCAGAGAGCAGACCCAGAACCGTGGTTACCAGAGCAAAGGAGATACCATCAGCCATCAGCTGAGGATCACCAGCACCAAACAGGGTAATCGCCTGGAAGGTTTTGATCATCCCGATAACCGTACCCAAAAGGCCCATTAGCGGGGAAACCGCAGCCAGCACCTTGATCAGGCTCAGGCCAAACTCCAGCTTGCCGGTCTCTTTGAGAATGGCATCATCAAGTTTCAGCTCGATGGTTTCAATATCCCGGTCCTTGGAACTTTCATAAGCAGCCATAATACGGCCCAGTGGATTACCCTTGCCAGGCTTGGAGCGACGCATTTGCGCACGAACCGCCATAGAGGTGGTAAAGAGGGCAAACAGACGCCATACACCGATGAAAACACCGATAGCCGCCATCACACTCACCGCATAACCGATGTTGCCACCAGCATTATAACGTTCCATCAGGGTTGGCGTACGCACAACCAGGCTGAGCAGCACACCACGTGTCGGGTCAACCGGACCCTTAACCACTTTATCGGGGCTGCCATTGCTGACATTATGGGCCAGACCACGCAGACGACCCGAAGGTTGACGCGACAGCATACCCAGCTCGCCATCATCAACTTTGAGGAAGCTGGAACTTTTGGACAACCAGGAGGTGAAGGGGCCAACGCGGGTAATATCAACCGGCTTCCCATCATTCACGTCCGGGATAGTGCCTTTATACGTAACCACATCGCCCTGGGCCTTGGCTTCTTGCAAAATGGTCTTGTAAATATTTTCCAGCTCGGAAACTTCAGGCAATTTAGAGCTATTAGCGACATCACCCAAGGCATCCCCTCGGCCAGGATACTGACCGGAGATGAAAGAAACGTCGACAACGGCCTTGATTTCACCGGCTGCCTGACGGGCCGCACCGAACAACTCACCGAACGAGCCTTGCGCAACGCGTAGGTCATTGTCCAGCTTCAAAACCATCTCTTTATTGGCGTCCAGCTTGGTGTTATTGGAAGATTCTTGCGACCGAAGCCCCTTCAATTGCGATTTTGCCTTATTGAGCAAACGCTGTTGCTGGTTTTTTTTCTGTGTGAACTCCTGCACCCGTCGCTGGGCCTCGGCATTGGCTTCGCGGCTATCGCGACCAACGCGAGCAATCAGCTCGTCAATGGATTTGACTGGCGTATTCTGCGCAAAGGCAGGGCCAACAGGAACGATCAGGGTTGCGACGCTGATAGCGACGGCACCYMKWWKSGWWTTMRKMWYAAWYWWCATTGCKKYKTYYYKNNTCACTAACCTTATTGCACTTTTGTTGCGCCAGGCAACGGTGCGGGGAAGACTTCAGGGGTTTTCTGCTCAAGTGCAATCCGTATCGCGGTCTGAACATCCAGCTTGAAGCCGTCAGCCAGATCATCATAGGAACCTGAGGACTTGTTAAAAATGTGCATTTTCTGCTTGCTGTCTGAATAAATCAGAATCACACGACCAACACGAAGGAATTCAACCTTGCGCGGCTCGCCATTGATCAGAACATTCTCAGAATAAGAGGTTGTCTGATTACCGTACGACAGCTCAATCTGATAAGCATTCATGATCTGGCGATACAATTCAGCAGGAGACTGGTTTGGATCGCTAGCCAACTCTTTGAGTTTGGCAATGCGCCCTTCACGTTCTTCCAGCTGGAAAGGTACATCGTCGGCGATAAATGCCTCCAACGAACCGATCATGCGCAACATCATCGGCAGCAATTGCGATTGAATTTCACCAACGCGATCAATTTGACTACGCAATGAGTCAATTTCGTTTTCTTGCGATTTCAGGAAAATTTTCTGCTGATCTACGTTAAGAGCAACCGTCTCCTTTTCCTGTAAGGCGGCGCGATATTCACGCACAACCTCACCAACCTTATCATCAATACGATCAATACGCGCTTGCGCGGCCGCACCGGATGCGGTTGAGCGCTCTGCTGTTTTAATCGCAGATGAAAGCTGCGCTTGAGCCGCTACACCAAATGCTGCGACTGCAAGAGCCGCGACACTGATACGCGTCATTAATTTCAACTTCGTCATACCATGCTCCACAAAAGGACCCTGCCGCGACCAGACGAAACAGGCGCGCCGTAAATTCTCAAAAATAAGGTCTGACAAGAATGCCAACTACCCCGCAAATGGTGCACGTCGCACCCCGCCTCCTGGCGGCAAAGTTGGAAGAGACTCCAACTGCAAACTGCAGCTATCCCCCTTCTACATGCAGCGGTTCTTCCGCTGACTTCTGCTCAGTGGCGGTTGATCCGCCATCAGATCGGGCACTTTGAAGAAAACTTCACGTGTCTCTTGTCAGGAACGCTAACACTGATCCGCGTCACCAATCAATACTGTGCATGCAAGAATTTCAGTTAAGAACCATGCAAAGTAAAAAAACTCGCTTGTAGAGGGAAATATGGCTGGGGCGCCAGGATTCGAACCTGGGAATGGCGATACCAAAAACCGCTGCCTTACCACTTGGCCACGCCCCAACAACATTTCCGGGACCAGCCCGGCGGAGCAGGGTAATAACGCCTCGCCCCGTTAATTGCAACGCCTCCTCTGCGCTCTTTTGTACATGGTGCAGTTACACCCCAAAGAGTATAGCCAGAACGCGAAACCGTTAACTGCTATTTTTCTGCAGCTCACGCGGTCAATGCGCTTCCGGCGGCCACTCCACTGGCCCAGGCCCACTGAAAATTATGCCCACCCAGATGCCCGGTGACATCCACCACCTCGCCGATGAAATACAAACCGGGCACGGTTTTGCTTTCCATGGTCTTTGAGGACAGCCCCCTGGTGTCCACACCGCCACGGGTTACTTCGGCAGTGCGATACCCTTCACTGCCATTTGGATAAAGTTCCCAGTCCTGTATCCGGCCAGCCAGTTTTTGCAAAACCGAATCACTCATGTCGGCCAGACGGGATTGGGAAACCTCCTGGGCAATCGACTGCGCTAGTCTTTGCGGCAAAAGAGTGGACAAAAATCCGGACGGGCTTTGTTTGGGGTTATTTTTACGGGCTTCTTTCAAGGCGGCAATGATATCCACATCGGGAACCAGATTGATATGCAGGCTCTGCCCCGCCGACCAATATGAGGAAATCTGCAAAATTGCCGGTCCGGACAAGCCCCTATGGGTAAAGAGTATCGCCTCGTCAAAAACCGTTTTGCCACAGCGGACGCGCGCCGGCACGCTGATACCGGCCAGTTGCTGCATACGCTCTTTAAGATCACCGGCAAAGGTCAGCGGCACAAGAGCGGGTTCGGGCGCAATAACTTTTATGCCGAACTGGGCCGCAATCTGGTAACCAAATCCACTGGCCCCCATTTTGGGAATGGACGGTCCACCGCAGGCCACCACCACATTTTTGGCCTTATAAGCCCCCGCAGAGGTCAACACCGCAAACCCGTCCTGCTCTTTAATGATTTCCAGCACCTTGGTGTTCAGCTGCATTTCATTGCCGCCTGCGGCACAGGCATCCAACAGCATCTGTACAATCTGGGTGGAAGGGCCATCGCAAAACAACTGCCCCAAGATTTTCTCGTGCCAACGGATTCCCTTCGCCTCGACCAGATCTATAAAGTCCTGGGGCGTGAAACCGGCCAAAGCGGATTTACAAAAATGTGGGTTTTGCGAGATGAAGTTTTGCGGGCCGCAATGCTGGTTAGTGAAATTACAGCGCCCGCCGCCGGAGATGCGGATTTTCTCGCCCGCTTTGCGTGCATGATCAAGGATCAGGATTTTGCGCGCCGCCTGCCCCGCCACCGCGCCGCACATCATGCCGGCGGCCCCGGCACCAATAATGATCGCGTCATAGTTTTGCTTGCTCATGTGGCTGACATATAATGTGCAGCAGGAAAATGAAAAGCCTGCTTGCAACCCCGGTGGCCAACCGATATATACCGCGCGTCGTCGGAGTATAGCTCAGCCTGGTTAGAGTACCGTCTTCGGAAGGCGGGGGTCGCAAGTTCAAATCTTGCTACTCCGACCATTTTTTCAAACCAGACCCCAGTCCCTTGTTCTTTTGGGACGTTACCGGCCGCGTCAACGAGGGTGCCAGCCTACCATCTCTTTACGATACACTGAGGTTTCCCGCTTTTCATATTGTTTCTCGATAAAGTTTCGCTATATTCGCCGGGATAGTCGCTATTTTGGGCGGCGCGTAATTGTTTTGAGGAAATGATGAAACAGTTCTTTTTGACCATGGCCGGGGTATTTGCCGCCTTTTTTCTTCTGATACTGATCCCGATTGTTATGCTTATTGCCGTTGGTCTTTTTGCATCAGGCTCTCAAAAGGCAGTCGTCACAGCAGCCAAAAGCAAGGCCGATCACATTGTCTTGCGGGTGGATTTGCGCATTCCCATGCTGGACCAGTCCCGACGCAGCCTTCTCGGCGGTAACCGCCCATCGCTTCTGCAACTGGTTGAAACCCTGCAACGGGCCGAAACCGACAAGCGCGTAAAAGGCGTCTTTATTCGTGCCAATTCCTTTGGCATGCCTCCGGCACAGGCTGAAGAGCTGCGTGATGCCTTGAAAAGTTTTCAGCAAACGGGCCGTTTTGTCATTGCCCATGCCCAGGGATTTGAGGGCACCTCGGTAACCTCATATCTCTCGGTCAGTGCGGCGGACGAGATCTGGATGCAAAAATCTTCGGGCTTTTCAGCCTCAGGCATTGGCAGCCAGGTCGAGTTTTATGGCGGCGTACTGGAAAAAATCAAGGCCAAGCCCGAGTTTGAACAGTTTTACGAATACAAAAGCGCGGCCAATGCTTACACCAAAAAAACCTTTACCCCGGCGCACCGCGAAAGCGTGATGTCGTATATCGGCTCTATTTATGATTCGGCTCTTGGCGAAATCAGCGAAGATCGCGGCCTGAATAAAGCGGTATTGAAAAACCTGATCGAAAGCGGGCCCTATAGTGCTGAAATAGCCGTTAAAAAAGGACTGGCCGATCATCTGGGGCAAGTGATCGAGGCCCGCGAAGCAGCGCTGGCAAAAGCTGATCAGGGCGCCATGGTTGAGATTATGGATTACGCCCAGCAAAAGGCCAAACTGAAATCCCTGTCGGGTAAACACCCGGTGATTGCGCTGATCGAGGGTCAGGGTGAAATTGTAACCGGCGAATCCGACGATAATCCCTTTAGCAATTCCGTATCCATTGCCTCGGACACCATGTCGCAAACCATTATGGCGGCGGCCAATGCCAAAAACGTCAAGGCCATTGTGTTGCGCATTGATTCGCCCGGCGGCTCTGCCATTGCCTCTGACCAGATCTGGTATGCGGTCGAGCGCGCCAAAAAGGCCGGCAAGCCGGTGATTGTCAGCATGGGCCAGCTGGCTGCCTCTGGCGGGTATTATTATGCCGCAGGTGCGGACTATATCTTTGCCCAGCCCACCACCCTGACCGGATCCATTGGCGTACTTGGCGGCAAGATCGTTCTGGATGATACCTTTGATCTGGTCGGCTATAATGTAGAGCCGGTTGCTGTGGGTGGTGAGTTTACGCTGGCCTATTCCAGCGTTCAGAGCTTTACCCCGGCGCAGCGCAAAAACTTTCACGATGCCATGGCCAGAACCTATGAGGATTTTACCTCTATCGTAGCGACGGGGCGCAAATTGCCATTGGAAACGGTGCTGGAGATTGCCAAAGGCCGGGTTTGGACCGGCGCACAGGCCAAGGAAAACGGCCTGGTCGACGAATTGGGGGGTCTTCGTGATGCCATCGCCAAGGCCCGCGAACTGGCAGGTCTGGCCGAAGATGCCAAAGTCAAAATACAACGCTACCCCACGCCGAAATCCCCGATACAACAGCTCAAGCGCTATTTTGGCATTTCAACGGACACCGCCGAAGCCGTGGCCCGGCTCAATATACTGGTGGATTCTCCGCCAATGAAAGCATTGCTGAAATCGGCTGCCATGGTGCAGGAAAAACCAGCCACCTTGAAAGCCGAAGTCCCGGTTTTTGAACATTAGGGTAGCCTCAGCGTTGAGCCACCCCCGAACAGGGCCACTTCAAACGTACAGCGTGTCATTACCAGGCTCGTCCCGGTAATCCAGCCTTTGTCTTAACGCCGCTCTGGATTGCCCGGACAAGCCGGGCAATGACACAAAGAGATTATCCTCAGAAAACTCAAAGGATGAGAGCGACATCTTGCCTTTACAAGCCCGGACCCACTCGTGAAACTGCCCAAAAGCAATAAGGGGCAGAGCATGAAGCACGGCAGTTTGAAACAGGTATTGGGAAGGGCTGACACATTCTTCTTAGGCTTTGGGGCCATGATTGGCTGGTCCTGGGTGATTTTGGCCGGTTTGTGGATTGCCAAGGCCGGAGTTCTGGGCGCCGGCCTCGCCTTTCTGGTGGGCAGCATCGCCATCACCGTTATCGGTTTTACCTATGCCGAGCTGGCCTCGGCCATGCCGGTGGCCGGCGGCGAACATAAATATACCGAGCGCGCCTTTGGTCCCTTGCACTCCTTTATCTGCACCTGGGCACTGATCTTTGGCTATATATCGGTGGTAGCGTTCGAGGCCATCGCCTTGCCGGTTGCCGTTACCTATCTTTTCCCTGCCTTTAAAATGATGCCCCTGTGGAGCATTGCCGGTTATCAGGTCTATGGCAGCGAGGTGGCGCTGGGCGCGCTGAGCGGTATTCTGATTACGGGTCTGAATATATTGGGGGTGCGGCTGGCGGCGCGCATTCAGATTGGCATTGTGTTTTTTATACTGGCGGCGGGCGCTCTGTTGGTGGGCGGCGGTCTGGTCAATCTGGATGCGCTGGATACCTCTGCACCCATGTGGAAAGGCTTTTCCGGTGTCTTTGCGGTGATCATCATGGTGCCGTTCATGTTTGTCGGCTTTGATGTCATCCCGCAATCCGCCGAAGAGGTGAACATGCCACCGCGCGAAATTGGCCAGGCACTGGTTGGCTCTATCCTGCTGGCAGTGGCATTTTATCTTCTGATTGTGCTGACGGTTGGCTATGCACCCTTTGATAAAGCCAATTCAACGCTTTATGCTGCCGATGCGGCCGGGGCCTATTGGCATTCCACAAAAGCAGCCGCGTTTTTGGTCATTGCGGGCATTGGCGGCATTGTCACCAGCTGGAATGCGTTTCTCATAGGCGGCAGTCGCGCCGTCTTTGCGCTGGCCCGCTCTGGGCAGCTGCCCAAGATACTGGGCGAAGTGCATCCGCGCTTCGGCACCCCCTGGCCGGCAATTATCCTGATTGGGATTTTTTCCGTGCTGGCCCCCATGCTGGGACGCAATGCTCTGGTCTGGATCGTTAATGCCGGCGGCTTTGGCATTGTCATTGCCTATCTTTATGTGGCCGCATCCTTCATCCGTCTGCGTCGCACCGACCCCGACATGGACCGGCCCTATAAGGCCCCCGGCGGCATGGCCACCGGCATTGCCGCCTTTATCCTGGGGCTGGCCATTTTTGTGCTTTATCTGCCGGGTTCCCCGGCGGCATTAAAATGGCCACAAGAATGGGGCATGTTGCTGATCTGGGCCATTGTCGGYGTGGTGTTTGTGTGGATTGGCCGCAACAAAACGCCTCACTAATTTTTWGTCATTGCCGGGCTTGTCCCGGCAATCCAGCATTCTGCCTAAAGGTGCGTTCTGGATTACCCGAATAAATCGGGTAATGACATTTGTCGTCTAACCCAGCCAGTCAACCTTGGCGTAAGGCAGATCAAGATCACGGGCCACGGCTTCGTGGGTGATATTGCCACCGGCAACATTCAGCCCCAGCGCAAAACCGGCATCGGCGTTTAACGCCGCGTGTACGCCCATACCCGCCAGCCGCTTCATATACGGCAGCGTGGATTTGACCAAAGCAAAGGTCGAGGTGCGTGCCACCGCGCCCGGCATATTGGCCACACAATAATGCACCACGCCATCGACCACAAAGGTCGGGTCTGAGTGGGTGGTGGCATGCGAGGTTTCAAAACACCCGCCTTGGTCAATGGCAATATCGACCAGCACCGCGCCCGGCTTCATGGTTTTGACCATTTCCCGGCTTACCAGTTTGGGGGCCGCAGCGCCCGGCACCAGAACCGCACCAATAACCAGATCGGCCTCGATGCAGGCTTTGGCGACGGCCTGTTTGGTGGAATAAATGGTTTTGATTCGGCCACCATAAAGCGCGTCCAGCTCGTTAAGGCGGGTATCGGAAATATCGAAAATGGAAACATCGGCGCGCAGGCCCATGGCCATTTGCGCCGCATTGGTGCCCGCAACGCCGCCGCCCAGGATCACCACCTTGGCCGGGGCCACGCCAGGCACACCGCCCAGCAATATGCCGCGCCCGCCCTCATTACGTTCCAGACAGTGCGCCCCCACATGCACAGACATACGCCCGGCAACTTCACTCATTGGCTGCAAGAGCGGCAGACCGCCATTTGGCCCAACAATGGTTTCATAGGCAATGCAGGTTGCCCCCGATTGCATCAGGCCCTCGGCCTGTGGCTTGTCGGCGGCCAGATGCAGATAGGTAAAGAGGGTCTGGTCAGGACGCAGGCGCGCATATTCAACCGGCTGTGGTTCCTTGACCTTGACGATCATCTCACCAAACGCAAAAACCTCGTCTGCATCGGCACCAATGGTACAGCCCGAGGCGAGATAATCGGCATCCGCAAAGCCAACGCCTTCGCCGCCGCCGGTTTGCACCATCACCTCGTGGCCATCATGGACCAGTTCGGCCGCCGCATCCGGGGTCAGGCTGATCCGGTATTCATGGACTTTGATCTCTTTGGGAATGCCAATGCGCATGGTTTGTGCCTTTATTTATGCATATTTCGATAATTTTGAAACGCAAAAATAGCGCGTCATACACAAAATGTCCTTGCCTTATCAGCGCATATTATCAATTATTCTGAAKATTGTTCTAATTTTTTCTATTTTTATGAAAGAAATTTCCATGATGAAACTGGACGCGATTGATCGTCAGATCCTGACCCTGTTGCAGGCCGCCGGCCGGCTCAGCAATGCGGACCTGGCAGACAAGGTGGGCCTCAGCCCTTCGGCCTGTCACCGCCGGGTCAAGGCGCTGGAAAGTGCCGGCATCATTGCCGATTATGTAGCCCTGCTGGACGAGGCCGCCTTTGGCCGCACTTCATCGGTGTTTGTGCAAGTAACGCTGGACAACCAGCGCACGGAAAACCTTTCTCATTTCGAGGAGGCCGTCGCCGCCTGTCCGGAGATCATGGAGTGTTATCTGACTACCGGCGAGGCGGATTATCATTTGCGGGTTTTGGTGCGCGATGCCGCAGACTACGAACACGTACACCACAAAGTCCTGACCCGCCTGCCCGGCGTTACCCGGGTGGTCTCAAACTTCGCCATCCGCCGGGTGTTCAGGCGCACCGCTTTGCCGGTTTAATATACAGATGGCCCTGAGGCTGCAACTGCCGCACCATATCTTGCTTATGGTGTTCGACCAATCAGTGCGCATGCTTCGTTATAACCTTTAAAAGCATCCGCAATTATTTTTTCAATGTTGGCAACTTCTATATCAGTCAGGGCTGAAAACTCTTTTTCTCTACGTTTCTTCGGTATTACACCGTTGTTCTGGCGAACAAAAATAATTAAATCCTGTGCTCGCCGGTTTGGCATTTCCACGCATACCATAATGCTTGCCTCTGCCTCATCATGCGCGGTGAGGTAGGCTATTTCACGGGGCAAATCGGTTTCAACTGTTGTCCTGACACATTCATATAAAAATTCAGCCTCTCTCGTGCAATCGGAATATCTATAAAGGTCAGCCGTATCATTCAACACCTCAACATTATGTTCCTCTGTGGCTTGCCATTCAATGAAGGGCATGAGGGGGGCTGAGTGATTTTGCAATGTTGTTTGATAATCCTCAATTCGATCCAACATTACGCTAGAGACTGGAAATACCATTCCTGCAGGCGAAAACTTACGCTCAGTCAATACATGATGGATTAGGCATCTATGCAGCCGTCCATTTCCATCTTCAAGTGGATGTATATAGACAAAACCAAAGGCAATAATAGCCGCTTGTATGACTGGATCAATGACTTGGGGGCGCATCCGGTTATTACAAACATTAAGTGCTGTCATCAATTCAGGCACATCACTGTAACGGGCACCGATAAACTCAGGCAAAGGATCATGGTTATGATCCCTTTTCCCAAGGAAAACTCCGTCTTTTCTATAACCGACTTGGGTAAAACGATCGTCACCCAACAGAATGCGATGTAGCCGATATATCTCGGTTTGATTGAGAGGCGTTTTCCCCGCTTGCAAAACAGCTTGCCCCCAGCGTTCAAGGCGGCTACGGGGTGGGCGTTCCCCTTCAATGGCAAAACTTGAACGGCTATCAGCTAACAGCATAAAACTTGCTGCGCGCGAGATCAGGTGCCTACTTGTCTGCCCGACGATATTTGCAGCTTTGTTTGCCAAGTCCAGGTCGATAAAGGATTGCAGCTTGTCTGTGCGTCTGATTACAGGGCAAAACCCCGCTCCCCCGAGCAAGTTGTCTCTGACACGGTGGCGCTTGGATAACTTGGGTTTGCTTGTGAAATAACGAGTAGTGTCCAGAGCATCGACAGCACCAACTTTGGGTGCGTCGTCAATATCAAGCATTTTCCCGGTGAGAAGCTCATAAAAGAACCAGATACGTCGAGAAATTGACCCTGTCGGTGTTGCCGCTATAAAAACTTCAACGTCTGTTTGTGGAATTTTTACAAAGGCACGTCTCAGGAGTAACAAATCAATATTTTCGTGTTTAAAGGCAAAAACAATATGGCCTAAGGGGCCGGATTGCGGGGCGTACCTTTTGTCATATATGCGCCATAGGCCTTCTTGCCTCTGAGAACCCATTATGTGCTTTTTTGATATACAGCTCATTTTGTGTACGGGTGCTTCAAGACATAACGCCTGAACCAGAGCAGCCCAGCCAACAAGAACCGTGTCTGTTGGTAATAACTCACCCTGGAAGTATTTTAGCGATTCCGCACTGATAGTCATTTATCGAAAACCCTCCACATTAATCGAATATTTTTATAATTTTCTTACAAGCATCGAATTATAATAACTCATTTTGACATTAAAAATCAATCCTTGAATCGAAAAATATGCAAATAGTGCGATGGGAATCGAAATGTGTGTAGACTAGATGGCGCAGCAATAGCTTTCCAGATACATGGAATTAAATCACTTTATTGAGTCTATAATCTAATGATCTGCACGCGCAAAGTCATCCGTCGCCCTTACCAGCGCGTCGATAATGCCCGGCTCCATAGAAGAATGGCCCGCATCGCCAATAATTTCCAGTTTTGATTTGGGCAAGGCCTTGTGCAAGGCCCACGCCCCGCGCGGCGGGCACACCGCATCGTAGCGGCCCTGTACAATGGCGCAGGGAATATCAGCAATAATATGCGCATGGTCCAAAAGCTGATTATCCGTTTTAAAACAACCACCATTTGCAAAATACGCATTTTCAATACGCGCAAAGGCATCGACAAAACGATCATCTTCAAAATCATCGGCGCGGCCCTCTGGCCCCTTAATGGTAACGGTATCGCCTTCCCAGCGAGACCAGGCCCGGGCCGCGATCAGGCGCGCCTTTTCATCATCGCCAAACAGACGTTTGTGATAGGCCGCCACCATATCATCACGTTCGGCCATGGGGATGGGTGCCAAAAACCCCTCCCACGCATCAGGGAAAAGCGCGCTGGCCCCGTCCTGATAAAGCCAGTCAATATCGCATTTTCGGCAMAGGAATATGCCGCGCAGGATCAGGCCGCTAACCCGCGCCGGGTACGCCTGCGCGTAGGCCAGCGCCAAAGTGGAGCCCCACGAGCCGCCAAACACCACCCAGCGTTCAATGCCTAAATACTCACGCAGGCGCTCTATATCTTCGACGAGATGCTCGACCGTGTTTTCACGCAATTCGCTGAACGGTGTAGAGCGCCCGCACCCGCGCTGGTCAAACAACACGGCGCGCCAGAGTTTTGGATCAAAAAAACGGCGCATATCGGGCGAGCAGCCGCCCCCCGGCCCGCCATGCAGAAACACAATCGGCGCTGCATTTTTATCGCCGCATTGCTCATAATACAGCTGATGCAGAGATCCTGCCGGAATTGTGCCACAATCAAATGGTGTTATTTCCGGGTACAGGCCCCGGCGTACGTGTGTTTGATTGTCCATGGTGCAATCTCCTGTTAGGGTCATTTTAAGCCTGAGTGAAGAAAGAACTATTGTTTTTCTGCACCCGGATCTAACTTTGCGCGACCCGGGGCCAGTGGCAAGTCTGTTGGAGTATCTACATGCGATTGCAGGCTATGGTCATAGCACTCAGCGCGGCATTTCTGGTCACAGGATGCACTACCTTTTCYTTGTCCAGAGAAGACACCATCGTACAACAAAACGGCTCTTCGAAGAGTGCCGTCTTTCGTCGTGGGGCCATTGCCTATCAGGATCAGTTCAGCAAAGCCGGCTGGCTGCGTGAAGAAGAGAGCAAAAGCCGCACCCAGGCCTTTATGTCCATCCTCAGCAAAGGCTGGTCCGGCGTTATCGACGATAAGAAAAAACACAATGCCAAACCGAGAGATGCTGTATCGCTGTATCTGGCCCGCCTGGAAGACAAATCCAGTGACGATCCCGCCGCTCTGGCCGCTCGTATCCAGCGCGATGTCGGGGATGCCTATATTGCCATGACGAAATTAAACAAGCTGGCAAAGCCGCTGGTAGCCCAAAAGATAACCCGCGCGCCCGAGATCATGCGCGCCGATGTCATGGAACTGGAACGGGCACTATTGTCCGCACGCAAGGCACAATCCCTTTTTAAAGAAACAATCAAACGCATTTCTCCATCGCTGGAGCTGATATTGCGTGCGGATTTATCCGGACAGATAGAGCGCAACGCCACTGAGATTACGCGTATGAAGGCCCTGGCCGACTCCCTGAACGATCTACGCCTGCAGGACCACCCCATTGGCTAAGTCCTTCGCTCAGACAAACGGCGTGGACCCGCAAACCATTACCGGTTTTTTGACCCCCGAAGAGGGCGAAGCGCTCTATAACGCGGCGCTGCAAGGCGGCGCGCTGGGGCCGCTCCTCGAAATCGGCAGCTATTGTGGGCGCTCCACCGCCTATCTTGGCCCCGCCGCCCGTGAGGCCGGCACCCTGCTTTATGCACTGGATCATCATCGCGGATCCGAGGAAAACCAGCGCGGCGAGGCCTGGCATGATCCGCAGTTTTGGGACGAGGAGGCCAGCGCGCTGGACACCCTGCCCACCTTTCGCGCCACGCTGGCCCGTACCGGCCTGGAGGATTGCGTCACCGCGCTGGTCGGCCATTCTGCCATTATCGCGCGCCATTGGACCACCCCTCTCGGTATGGCTTTTATTGATGGCGGTCATACCATGAAGGCGGCACTGGGTGATTATCGCGGTTGGGCCAGCAAAGTGCTGCCTGGCGGCATATTGGCCATTCACGATGTTTTTCCCAACCCCGATGATGGAGGCCGCCCGCCTTTTGAGGTCTACCAGATGGCCTTAAAGTCAGGCCTATTTGAACAGATCAGCCTTGTGCACTCATTGGCGCTTCTTCGTCGTCTGGGCTGAGTTTCCCGCACAAAACGCCGTGCGCTGATGTGATTTGATGCACCGCATCCAGCGCCAGCACCATGGCCCCGGCTGTCCAGGCCGGGCGCTCATCCGGCCAGATAATCTGTTCCTCAGATTGCCAGCCCATGGCAAACCCGCCCCGGTCATCACGCAGCGGCGCACACCAGCCAAGCAGGGTTTTCGCCCGCACGTCCTCGCCAATAGCCATTAACGCCATGGCCAGTTCACAGGTTTCGGCAACTGTGGTCCAGGGCTGTTCGGTAACACATCGGCACCCTAGCCCGTCGTCAATAAATTCACCGCGCCGGGCCAGCAAATGCTCCCGGGCTTCCTGCCCATTGAGCAGGCCGCAAAACACCGGATAATACCAGTCCATGGCAAAATTGCTTTTGGGTGCCCAGGTGCGATCAAAGCGCGCCGGCCGTTGTAACAGCGCCACACCAATGCGGCGGCGGGCCTCCAGATAATCAGCACCTGAACGGCCCAGCGTCTGGCGGATCAGGGCCGCCGCCTCCAGACTCTTGTAGATTGAGCAATTGCCCGTGCGCAGCGCATCTACATCGGCCAAAGCCTCGCCCGGATCACAGGCACGCCAGGCAATTTCCCCATGCTCTGACTGGTGCGCCAGCACAAAACCCATGGCCGCCTCGACCAGCGGGGCAAAGCGTTCCAGATCGGACCGGTCCCCGCTTAGCTGATAAAGATGCCAGACCCCCAGCGCGCAATAGGCGGTAAAATTGGTATCAATCAGCGGCCTGGCCTTTTCGGCCACCAGATAGCGATTTTGCGCATCCATGGGCACCGAGGCGCCGCACTCACCCGGCAAAGCCCCATCGGCACGCTGAATATCACAAAGATGGGCATAGGCAGCCCGCGCCGCGTCCAGATGGCCAGCCACGGCCAGCGCCATGGCTGATTCAGTATGGTTCCACGGATCAAAAATGCCCCGTTCCAGCCACGGGATGGCGCCATCGGGGCGCTGCACCTGCAAAATCCAATTGGCGCTATGGGAAAGGTTGGCGTTAACTTCCATCTTTATCCACGCGCTCAAAATACATAACCACAGACTTCCCCATAAGCGGTGCCGTCACCGCCTCCAGCGCCCGCGTCAAAAACGGCCTGGAAATGATATCCCATTCTAAAAACCGCTTATAGGCGAGAATCAACGGATGGTCATCCCGGCGCGCCCAAAGGAGGCATTTTAACCACCAATAGGGGGCATGCAATCCATGGGCATAATGCTTACCCAGATAACGAAAGCCGGTCTCTTCAATATCGCGGCGCAAAACCTTGGCGTCAAAAATACGCACATGACCACCGGGAGTATTGTGGTATTCTTCGCTTAAGTTCCAGCAAATACGCTCCGGCCAGGCGCGCGGCACGCTCATGGCAAAAATTGCACCGGGCTTGGTAATGCGGCTGATTTCAGCCAGAGCAGTTTTATAGTCTGGCAGATGTTCCAGCACTTCGGAACAGATCACCCGGTCCAGCGAAGCATCGGGCAAGGGCAGATGCAGGGCATCGGCACAGGCCAGCCCATAGGATTGACCACGATCATTGGAGAGGTCCGGATAGGCATCAAAACCTTTACGGGTATGCAGCACATCCTCAAACGATAAATCCATGCCCAGGCAAGTCATGTCAGCGGCATAATAAAGCCCGTGAATATGCCGTCCCTGGCCACAGCCAAGGTCCAGAACCGCCATGCCATCGCACAGCGCCAGACGTTCAAAATCAATGGTGTGCATGGGTTTCCAGCGCTTTGCGATAAAGCGCCACGGCGCCCTCTGCATGACGGGGCCAGGAAAATACCTTGCGGGCACGTTTCAGCGATGCCTCGCCTATGGCATTTCGTTTTGCCGGGTCGCGTAACAAACCGGCAATGGCSKMASCCAGCGCCGCCTCATCGCCTTTTGGTGTGATCATGCCAGCATCACCGGCCACTTCGGGCAAGGCCCCGCCGGTGCTGACAATCACCGGTGCGGCGCACGCCATGGCTTCGGCCGCCGGCATGCCAAAACCTTCAAACAGGGATGGCGAAATCATGATCGCGGTCTGGCAAAACAGGGCCGCAATTTCTTCCTGTGTAATGCCGCCGCGAAACTCGATGCGATCGCTTAGCCCCGCCGCCGCAATGGCGTCTTTGGTCGGGCCGTTGCGCAAACGGCCGATCACCACCAGCCGCAGTTTGGGAAAATCCCCGGCGATCAGCGCAAACGCCTTGATCAATACAGGCAGGCCTTTTAACGGTGTGTCGGCGCTGGCAGTGGTGACGATCATGTTTTCATCGCGGCGAACACCTGAATCCGGCTTGAAAATATTTTGATCTACCCCGTTGGGAATCACGTGAAAGGCCTTTGATGGCACGCCAAAATCACGCATGGCAGCATTTTTAGAGGCTTCGGACACAGTCAAAATCGGATCAAGTTTACGCGCCACCCGCGCCTGCATTTGCACAAAACGGTGCCAACGACGGATCAACATTCGCATCCACCATCGTTTTTCTGACTGCAGTGCCAGTTTCAGGTCAATGCTGATCGGGTGATGCAAAGTGGTGACCACGGGCACGGTTTTTCTAATTTTCAACAAGGCCCGCGCCAGGGTCTGGTTGTCATGGATAACATCATAGCGCCCGGGATTGTTCTCCACAAAACGGCGCAGACGACGGCCAAAGGCATAGGGTTCACCAAAGGCCCCGGAATTATGGGAAAGCCATTCGGAAACATCCGACCAGGAGGCAAAATGCTTTGATCGAATTGCCGACAAAGCATTGTCTTCTGCAAAGAGATCCAGTGAGGGCAGCTTCACCAGCCCAACCCCGGGCGCCAGTTCCGGGTATGGGGGGCCGGAGGCCACATCAACACTATGGCCCAGTTCCAGCAAGGCTTTGCTGAGATAGCGCACATACACCCCCTGCCCGCCCACATGGGGGTGCGAGCGGTAACTGGCCAGCAGGATGCGCAAGGGCGCATCATGACCAGTCACAGGACAGGCATCAGCACTGTTGGATAGGTGTTTAAGCATCAAGTCGCATTCACATCAGGATCAGTGAGGGCGGACACTAAGGGCAATGCAACGTCAGGGAAAGTGGAAAAGTGAACAGGATTCACACGTTCAGGCTTTGTTTTAATGACTGGCGGCTTTGGCGTCTTTTTCGCCATAATTCCCCTTGGCCACCTTTTCCCGCAATACGTCAATCGCCGCCTCAATATCACCGCCATGATTGGCAATCACCGATGTGATTTCATTGCGTTGTTGCAGCGCCAGCCAAATCCCGAAAATCTGCACATCCAGAACCGTTTGCTGACCATTGCGGGTGCGGATGCGCCAATTCACTTTGATCGGCTCTTCAATCTTTCCGCCGGAGATCACGCTGGTCACCACGGAATCACCGGGTTTACGGTCCTGAGAGCCAAGAACTTTCAAGGTTTCACCGCCAAAATTGCCAAGCTGTGATTCATAAACCCCACTGGCATACTCTCGAAAAACCTCAGTAAAACTGGCCAGCTTTTGCGGGTCGGCACCACGAGCGTATTTGCCCAGCACAAAGCGCGCTACACGCGGTACATCAGTAACGTTATCCACATAATCGGCAAACCGGGCGGTTTTAGCCGCCGGGTCCAGACTGTCATCGCGAAGAATGGCCAGGGCTTCATTGGCCTTTTGCTGTACAAATGCCTCATCCGCAGGGGCCGCGATCGAAGACCCGGCAAAAAGCAAGCTAAAAAAGGCAGCCACGATTATACTTTTGATAAACAGCATTATTTCTCATCCTCATATTCATCGTAATCGGGCAGGTCATCAATATTGACCTTGCCATCCGATATGGCATTTGCCCGTAATTGTTCATAAGCGCTTTTCAGACTGGCATATTCATCAATACTGGCATTGCGCAAAGCCTCTATGGTATCCAGATTAACCTCGCGAACGGAAACCCCATTGACGCCAAAGCGACCTGTCAAAATGGCATTACGCCCATTAAAGCGCATATAGGTTAGAGGCTCCAACCCGATATCCAGAATAAACCCGGTGGTGTCGCGAAAATTTGATGGCCCCAGAATAGGCAGCATGACATAGGGGCCGCTGCTGATTCCCCAAACGGCCAGGGTTTGTCCCATGTCCTCGGTATGGCCTTTTATGCCTGCGCGTTTGGCCACATCAAAAAGGCCCACAATGCCAAAGGTTGAATTAATGCCAAAGCGCGCCAGGGTTTTGCTGGCACGGCCAAATTTTCCCTGCAACAGGTCATTGCCTAAAATCACCGGACTACGCAGATTGCCCAGCGCATTGCGCACACCGTCCCGACCAGGTTTAGGGACTATATTATGATAGGTGCGCGCCACGGGCTCCACCACGACTTTGTCAGCGGCTTTGTTAAATGCAAATACGCCCTTGTTCCATACATAAAGCGGATCATCCTGGTGCGCAGAACTCGTTGTGCCACAGGCACTGGCTGCAAAAGCTGCGCTAATCAGGGTAAAGGTGCGAAATACCATTCGCATCATTTTTCTCTCCACATCACCGCCGCAAGACGATATCAATATATGAACTCTACAATGTGGCGCTTTAACGGCCTCAGGTACAGTCACATGCTAATCTCTATTTCCATGTTCATGAACACAGAATGAAGCAATCTGGGGATATTCGCTGTTTCCTGCAAGACACACTTGATCGCTTTTTTGTGAGTGTGTCTTTTTTAATAATAATGATATAAATATATCTTTATATAATGCATAATGATACAAGCCTCAGGACTCGCTTAAAAGGACACGGATTATGGAGCAGTTAGTAACCGCCTTGCGGGCAATCGGAGAGCCAACACGCCTGCGCATATTGTCCTTGCTTTCCCGGGGCGAACTGACGGTCAGCGAGCTGGTTAGCGTGCTGGGCCAAAGCCAGCCACGGGTCAGCCGCCATATAAAACTGCTTGCCAGCGCCGGGATTATTGAACGCCTGCCCGAGGGCACATGGGTATTTTACCGTTTGGCAGATCATGGCCGGGGCCAGAAAATTGCCCAAAGCGTGATCTCGCTTTTTGAGGACACCGATCGGGTGATGGCGCGTGATCTGGAACGTCTGGAAGCGGTTAAGCACGCCCGCACCAATGCCGCCAATGCCTATTTTTCAGAAGTGGCCAAGGATTGGGCGCATATTCGATCACTGCATTTATCGGAAAGCAGTGTGGAGGCCGCCCTGCGCGAGGCCGCAGGAAAGCGGCGTTTCAAATCCATGCTGGATATCGGCACCGGGACGGGGCGCATGCTGGAGGTATTTGGTAAACACACCGAACGCGCATTGGGTATTGATCTGTCCCATGAGATGCTGAATCTGGCGCGCCTGAATATTGAAAAAGCGGGGCTGAACCATTGTTCCGTGCGTCATTCGGATCTCTACAACCTGCCCTTTGAAGACGCCCGGTTTGATCTGGTTTGCGTGCATCAGGTTCTGCATTATCTGGACGAGCCACGTACCGCCCTTAGCGAGGCTGTGCGGGTACTGGCACCCGGTGGCCTGATCACCATTGTGGATTTTGCCCCGCACCAGCTGGAATTTCTGCGCGAGCAACACGCCCACCGCCGCCTTGGCTTTACTGATGCGGAAATGGAAAACTGGATGCAGGTTTCCGGCCTGAAAAACGTCACCCATCAGGCCCTGCGCCCGGATATACAAGACGCCGATGCCAATCACTTGACTGTCAAAATCTGGACTGGCGAGCGCCAAACCGCCCCTGTGCCAGAGGAGGCCAGCGCATGAGCCTCGCGTTTTCATCCCCCAATGATACCCGCGACATCGAAGTATCCTTCGAGTTCTTCCCGCCCAAAACAGAGCAGGCCGAAGCCAATCTGAAGGCGGCGGTACAAAAACTCGCCCCGCTGGCACCCGGCTTTGTCTCGGTCACCTATGGTGCCGGCGGCTCCACCCGCGAACGCACCCACCGCACCGTGGTTTCCATGGCCAAAACCACCGGTCTGAACGTCGCCGCGCACCTGACCTGTGTCGGGGCCAGCAAGGCGGATGTTGACGCGGTGGCTCGCGCCTATCATCAGGCCGGCATCACTGCCATTGTGGCCTTGCGCGGCGATCCGCCCGACGGGGCCGGCGCATGCTATGAACCGCACCCGGGCGGCTATGCCTATGCCAGCGACCTGATTGCGGGTCTGAAACGCATTGCCGATTTTGATATATCGGCGGCGGGCTATCCCGAAATGCATCCCGAATCCCCAGACTGGGCCGCCGAGATTGAAAACCTGAAACGCAAAGTAGATGCCGGGGCCAGCCGCATCATTACCCAGTTCTGTTTTAATCCCGATACCCTGATTGCCTATATCGAACGGGTGCGTGCCGCCGGAATTAATCTGCCGATTATTCCCGGCATTATGCTGCAACCCAATTTTACAGGCCTGAAACGCATGGCCGCTTTGTGTAAAACCCAGGTGCCGGACGGCATGCACGCCATGTTTGAGGGGCTGGAGAATGACGAGCCGACCCGTCGCCTGCTCGCCGCCAGCATCGCCGCCAATTACTGCACCCGTTTGCAACAAGAGGGCCTGCGCGCCTTTCACTTCTATACGCTGAACCGCGCCGATCTGGCCTATGCCACCTGCCGCGTTCTGGGCCTGCGTCCGCACAACACCGGAGAAACCCCATGAGTACGCTCCGCCAGAAACGCCGCGAAAAACTGACCAAACTGGCCAAAACCCGCGTTTTGATCACCGATGGGGCCATGGGCACCGCCATTCAGGCACTGAGCCTGGCCGACAAGGCCTTTCATGGCGAGCGCTTTGCCACCTGGCCTGTGCCGTTGCGCGGTGATAACGACCTGCTCAGCCTCACTTTACCGAACGCTATTCGCACCATTCATAATGATTATCTGGCCGCCGGGGCGGACCTCATTGAGACCAACACCTTTAACGCCACGTCGATCAGCCAGGCCGATTATGGCCTGCAGGATGTGGCCGCCGAAATTGCCGGGGCCGGAGCGAAGCTGGCCCGGGCCGCCGCCGACGCCGCCGAAGCCGCAGAACCAGAGCGCCCCCGTGCCGTGATGGGGGCCATTGGACCCTTGAGCAAGACCCTCTCTCTCTCGCCCAAGGTTGAGGACCCGGGCTATCGCGAGGTGGATTTTGATCAGGTCTATGACAGCTATTACGCGCAAGCGACCGCCATGGCGGAAGATGTGGATTTTTTCGCTATTGAAACCGTATTTGATACCCTGAACGCCAAGGCAGCCATTGCCGCCTGCATGGATGTAAATGCGGGGTGTGATGACCCGGTGCCACTGATCCTTTCCGGCACCATCACCGATAATTCCGGACGCACCCTGACCGGCCAGACCACCGAGGCCTTCTGGAACTCCATCGCCCATGCCAGGCCTTGGGCGGCGGGGTTGAACTGTGCCCTGGGGGCCAGCGAGCTGCGCCCCTTTATTGCCGATATGGCCCGCGCCGCCGATTGCATGATCATTGCCTATCCCAATGCGGGTCTGCCCAATGCGTTTGGTGAATACGACGAAACCCCGGACACCACGTCGGGGCATTTGGGCGAATGGGCGCGCGACGGCCTGGTCAATATCGTTGGCGGGTGTTGCGGCACCACGCCGGACCATATCCGCGCCATTGCAGCCGCCGTTACCGGGGTGAACCCCCGGCCCGTCACCGCCCGGCCCATCGCGCTGCGGCTATCGGGCCTGGAACCTTTTGAACTCTCAAGCATGAGCACATAGATTATGGGAAAATCCTTCGATCAACTGGACGGTGATCTGATCACCTTTATCAAGGCGCAAAAGATCTTTTTTGTAGCCACTGCCCCTTTGGCCGCCAATGGTCATGTGAATGTATCGCCCAAGGGGTATGACAGCCTGAGCGTGATTGATAACCACACCGTGGCCTATCTGGACCTTGGCGGCTCGGGCATTGAAACTCAGGCGCACACCCGCGAAAACGGGCGCATCACGCTGATGTTCTGTGCCTTTGAAGGCAAGGCCAATATTGTGCGCATTTTTGGGCGTGGCAAAGCGGTTCCCTTTACTGACCCACGCTTTGCCGACCTTCTAAAACGCTTTCCTGATTACCAGCGCGCCCGGGCGATTATTATCATTGATATTGACCATGTGATGGATTCGTGTGGCTGGGGCGTGCCGTTTTTCGACTTCAAGGGCGAGCGTGATCAATTGCGCCGCAATGTGGACTTTCGCACCTTCGAGGATTGGACCGAGCACCGCTTTAATACCAATGCAACCAGTCTGGATGGATTGCCGGGCCTGACCCGGCCGGAGGCGAGCGAGGCCCAATGACCGCGTCCCTTTCCCGCTTTGTCAATATTGGTGAACGGACCAATGTGTCCGGCTCGGCCCGCTTCAAGCGCCTGATTGTCGAAGGCGATTATGAAGAAGCGCTCAGCGTTGCCCGCCAGCAGATCGACAATGGTGCCCAGATCATTGATGTGAATATGGATGATGGCCTGCTGGACGGGGCTGAGGCCATGACGCGGTTTTTACGCCTGATCGCCACCGAGCCGGACATAGCCCGCGTCCCCCTGATGATCGACAGCTCGAAATGGGAAGTGATCGAGGCCGGCCTGAAATGCGTACAGGGCAAGGCGGTGGTCAATTCCATCTCGATGAAAGAGGGCGAAGAGCCGTTTTTGGCCCGTGTCCGCGATTGCATGCGCTATGGCGCCGCCGTGGTGGTGATAGCCTTTGACGAAAAGGGACAGGCCGACACCGAAGAGCGCAAGGTACAAATCTGTACCCGGGCTTACAAACTGATGACCAATGCGGGGTTTCCGCCGCAAGATATTATTTTTGACCCCAATATTTTTGCCGTCGCCACCGGCCTGCCCGAGCATGACAATTACGGCGTGGACTTCATCAACGCCACCCGCCGCATCAAGGAAACCCTGCCCCATGCGCGCATTTCGGGCGGGCTGTCGAACCTGTCGTTTTCCTTTCGTGGTAATGAGCCGGTGCGCCGGGCCATGCATTCGGTGTTTTTGTATCATGCCGTTCGCGCCGGCCTAGATATGGCCATCGTCAATGCCGGGCAATTGGACATTTATGACGATATAGAGCCAGACCTGCGCACCCGGGCTGAAGATGTGATCCTGAACCGGCGCAAGGATGCGGGCGAACGACTGTTGGAAATCGCCCACCAGTTTCGCGGCCAGAGCGGCGCGGTGGCCAAGGCGGCGGACCTTTCCTGGCGCAAAGGGGATGTGGCGGCGCGCCTGAAACACGCGCTGATCCATGGCCTGACCGATTTCATTGTTGAAGACACCGAAGAGGCACGCCTGGAGGCTGATAAACCACTGGAAGTGATCGAAGGCCCGCTCATGGCCGGGATGAATGCGGTGGGCGAGCTGTTTGGTGCAGGCAAAATGTTTTTGCCGCAAGTGGTCAAATCCGCCCGGGTGATGAAACAGGCGGTGGGCCATCTGGTCCCCTATCTGGAAGAAGAAAAGCGCCGCACCGGCATGGAAGGCGTATCGAATGGCAAGATCGTCATGGCCACGGTCAAAGGCGATGTGCACGATATTGGCAAAAACATTGTCGGCGTCGTGCTGCAATGCAATGGCTATGATGTGGTGGATCTAGGCGTCATGGTGCCTGCCGATAAAATCCTGCGCATTGCAAAAGAGCAAAACGCCGACATGATCGGGTTATCGGGCCTGATCACGCCGTCTTTGGACGAAATGGTGCATGTGGCCAGCGAAATGGAGCGCCAGGGCTGGTCCATGCCGCTGCTGATCGGCGGGGCCACCACCTCGCCCATGCACACGGCGGTGAAAATCGAACCGGCATATGAGCGCGGGCCGACGCTTTATGTCTCGGATGCCTCGCGGGCCGTTGGTGTAGTCCGTACTTTGCTCTCGGATGAAAACCGCGATGCACTGGTGAAACATACCCGCGATGATTACGAACGTCTGCGCGTTTCCCACGCCGGGGGGCGCAATGCCAAACCGCGCCTGAAGCTGGAGGCGGCCCGCGCCCGGGCGCTCAAACCAGACTGGAAGAACTATACCCCGCCAGCGCCTCAATTTTTAGGGGTGCGCACTTTTGATGACTGGGATTTGCGCGATTTGCGCCGTCATATTGACTGGACGCCGTTTCTTTCCAGCTGGGATGTGAAGGGACGTTATCCGCAAATTCTGGATGATCCCAAAAAAGGCGAAGCAGCCCGCTCCCTAATTGCCGATGCGGAGGTGATGCTGGACAAGATTATTGCCGGGCGCTGGTTGCAACCCCGCGCGCTGGTGGGGTTCTGGCGCGCCAATGCTGATGGCGATGACATTATTTTGTGGGAGGGACAGGACCGCGCCCGCGAGCTTAACCGTCTGCACACTTTGCGCCAGCAAATGGCCAAGGATACCGGCAAGCCAAACTATGCCCTTTCGGATTTTGTTGCCCCCACCCAAAGTCTGCTCCCTGATTATGTTGGCGGCTTTTGCGTTACTGCCGGCCATGGCGAGGCCGAACGCTCGTCCGCCTTTGCCCGCGCCGGGGATGATTATTCGTCCATCATGGTAAAATCCCTGGCGGATCGGCTGGCCGAGGCGCTGGCCGAAAGTCTGCACGCCCGGGTGCGGCGCGAATTGTGGGGTTATGCCAGCGATGAAAGCTTTTCTAATAAAGAGATGATTTCGGAAAAGTTCCGGGGTATCCGCCCTGCCCCCGGTTATCCGGCGCAGCCAGACCATACCGAAAAACGCACCTTGTTTAAGCTATTGAAAGCCAGAGAACGCATCGCCGTAAGCTTGACCGAAAGTTGTGCCATGACCCCGCCGGCCAGTGTGTCGGGGTTTTATTTCAGCCATCCGCAATCGCACTATTTCGCCGTCGGGCGTATTGGCCGTGATCAGGTGCGCGATTATGCGGCACGCAAAGGCATGAGCTTTGCCGAAATGGAAAAATGGCTCTCCCCCATTCTGGCTTATGATCCACGCAAAGAGAAATAGGCGTTATTGATTTTCCATACTTCGAGGGCGCTGCGCGCCACCTCAGCATGAGGGGGGATGATTTTACCCCCACCTCAAAACCAAATGTGTCATCCCGGACTTGATCCGGGACCCATAGCGCACCCCAGGGTCAATAAGGGACCAGCCTTATCCCTCGACCACCCTGAAATTATCCCATAATTGCCTCTCAAAAATACAAAACCGACCCAATATCACCCCTTTTTACCCCTCTTGGTCCCTATGGATAACGGGGATAAGGTAGGGTAATCCCCGCCCCCATAGTGGGCGCTATAATCGTCAATTTACAAAGAGACGCGGCAGAACGAATGAGCGATTTGTCTTTACTCCCTGCCCCGATTGCCGAGCAGGTGCGCCAAGCCGGGCAAACCGTTATGGTGCCTGCCGATACCCCGGTATTTCATATGGGGGATGAATGCAGCGCCTTTATCATGGTATTGCGCGGACAGGTGCGCGTGCAACAGCTAAGCGAGGCAGGCCGGGAGCTGATTCTTTATCGAATTCATGCTGGCGAATCTTGCGTAATCACCACGGCGTGCCTGCTCTCGTCAGAGCCTTATCCAGTGGAAGCCATTACCGAAGAGGAAACGATGGCSGCCTTTTTGCCTCGCGCCGCCTTTGAGGTGGCCTTTGCCGCAAACCCGGCGTTTCGCCAATCGGTTTTTGCCACCTATGGACAACGCATGGCGCAAATGATGGGCCTGTTGGCCGAGCTGGCTTTTGAACGTCTGGAGACGCGACTCGCCCGGCATTTACTGGACCATGCCGGCGACGGCAATAGGGTAAATTTGACACAAGCCCGTCTGGCCGCCGAGCTGGGGGCCGCCCGCGAAGCCGTGAACCGGCGGCTGAGTGCATGGCAAAAACAAGGGCTTGTGCACCTTGGGCGGGGTCATATTGAGCTGTGCGAYAAACCGGGGCTGGCGGCACTGACCCGGCCCGCTATGTGACCTTGTCACAGACGCCGCCCTGCAAGCAGTATATTCTGCACCTCTTTTCACRCAAAGGAGGACTGCATTATGAAAACCAATGAAGGTGGTTTTGACCGCTTGCTGAGAATTATTGTCGGTGCTGCCTTATTGCTCGGTGTATTTTTTGGATCACCCATCGGCCTGGGCTGGCTAAACCCCTGGGGCTGGATTGGCCTGGTGCCGCTGGTCAYCGGACTAATTGGCTGGTGCCCGGCCTATGCCATTCTAGGCATTAAAACCTGTCCGATGCAGGCCCATAAATAGACGCTGAGCTTTAGCCAATGGCCTTGCGTGGCAAGGGCATGCCCTGGGGAGAAAAACCATCATTGGTCCCTTGCGCCCACGCCCATAACGTGCCCGGGCGGGACTTGCCAATGCGGCCACGCTCGCCAGTTTGGCTGACCATGCCGGAGCGCATCAAATCGCGGCGAAAATTCTGTGTGTGCAGGGGCAAGCCGATCATTGCCTCAACCGTTTTTTGCAGCACCCCCAGGGTAAATGGAGATGGCAACAGCGCCGGTAAGTTGTGCGTGTGCGCAAGCTGTACACGCATCAAGGTCAGTGCCTGGGCAATGGCGCGGCGATCCTGMGCATGCATGATTTGCCCATAAACCRCAGCATGGCGGCGGCGCATGGACACCATGGCACCGGAACGATCCCGCAAAGCCTCGGGCAAAAGACCCGCCCTGTACAAAGTGTCAAAACGTGCTGCACTCAGCCCCGGTGACCAGGCCGCCAGCGTAGGCGCAAACAAAACGCGCAATCGCGCCTGGCGGTTTTGGGCTTTACTGTCATTGCCCGAACCGGCCCATTCGTTCAGGGCAGGCCGCAGCACCTTGGCCAGACTGTCTGGTTCGCCCGATTGCCAGTTTTCCCAGGGGAATATTTCGCCAATCGGGGTCCAGCGTGCACCTCTGGGCATAAAGGCATTGCGGTCACTGACCAGTGCCAGCAAGGTGATGCGTATACGGCCACGGTCGGTACTGGCCCCGATTTGCATGATACAGGTGATCTGCGCCGTAGTATGGACGCTGGCCCAATCCCGCAGGCGATCTTCAAAGCTCTGGGCACGGGTCGGATCAAAAGGTGCCACAGGCAATGAACGCATATGCTCCTGCCCTTTCTGACGTCCCGCAAGGGTGAGTACATAGAGGCTATCAGGATCGGCGGCAGCCAGAACCGCACAGATTTCGACGATCGGCTCAGCCACGATGATCATTACCAAGCGCGGTATTCAGCACATCAAAGCGCGCCATAAAGGCAATCTGGGCCTTGGCCACCGGCATGGGTTTAACTATAATTTTCAGATC
This sequence comes from Robiginitomaculum sp., assembly GCA_002733485.1. Classification (GTDB taxonomy): domain Bacteria; phylum Pseudomonadota; class Alphaproteobacteria; order Caulobacterales; family Maricaulaceae; genus Robiginitomaculum_B. The sequence continues at coordinate 15,388 of NVVU01000008.1, read as the reverse complement.
CGTCGGCGGGGTAAGAAAGTATTTATGGCATTCTTCGTCCGAAAACCCGGCGATCTGTTCCGCCTCAAAATAGGCACTTAACCGATCAGCCTTTTTGATCAGCCGGGAAATACCCACCGGCAGGGAAGTGGGCAAAGAAAACCGCAAATGGATGGCCGCTTCAAGTTTGTGTTCTATGGATTTATAGGCGTTGCCCAGCGCCGCTTTGAACGGGCTGATCATATCGCCAATGACATATTCAGGCGCATCGTGCAGCAAGGCGGCAAGACACCACCGGGTTTGYAGGTCCGGCTTTAAATGTCGGGCGATCTGCTCGACCACCAAAGAGTGCTCGGCCACGGAAAATGCATGAGCGCTCATGGTCTGGCCGTTCCAGCGGGCTACCCGGGCCAGACCGTGGGCGATGTCCTCGATCTCAATGTCCAGAGGGGATGGGTCCAGAATGTCCAGTCGCCGCCCGCTGAGCATGCGTTGCCATGCCCGTTTTGGCGGCGTGAACGGGGTATGAGGTTTAGGCTTCATAACGGTGGTGTTATGGCCCGAAAATCAGGCTGGCGCTACTGTCAGGGTAACGCCTTTCACAGATTTTATCACGACCTTTACGCCCGCTTTCAGGTTGTCACCATCTGTGCTGACGGCCTGCCATTGCGTGTCGCCAAGGCGCACCCGACCAATACCATTAGTGAAATCACTAGCGATTTCCGCACTTTGCCCGACCAGACGCGCGGCCCGGTCGTTCAGATCGGTCTGCCCGCCCTTGTTTAACAAGGGCTTGAGATAGGCACTACCGACCACGGTCAAAATCAGAGTGAACAAGGCAAACAGGCTCCAGTCTACTTGCCAGTTCATCGGGAAAATGAAATGCAACAGCGCAATAATAAAGGCCGCCGCCGAGGGCCAGAGCACATAAGTCGTGCCCCCGGACAGAAGCTCTAGCACCAACAGGCCCGCCGCAAAAATCAGCCAGTGCCAGGCCGTCATCTGCATCAGCAGGTCATAAAGAACACCCATGACTTACGCCCCACCATCTTTGGAAAGCCCGGCCGCCTTGATGATCGAACCCAGCCCGCCAACAGTGGAGGCCAGTGTGGTGAACTCGGCCGGGATGATCACGGTTTTTTGCYGATCAGACTCCGCCAGCTTGCCAAAGGCATCGACATATTTCTGCGCGATGAAATAATTGATCGCCTGCACATCGCCATTAGCTATGGCTTCAGAGACCATTTCGGTGGCCTTGGCCTCGGCCTGTGCCAGACGTTCGCGGGCTTCGGCATCGCGGTAAGCAGCTTCTTTGCGCCCTTCGGCATCCAGAATTGCGGCGCGTTTTTCGCCCTCCGAGCGCAAAATAGCCGATTGTTTTTCGCCCTCGGCGATCAGAATTTCGGCGCGTTTTTCCCGCTCGGCCTTCATCTGCTTGGCCATGGCGGCGGTAATGTCCACCGGCGGGGTCAGGTCACGAATTTCAATGCGGGTTACTTTCATGCCCCAGGGGTTGGTGGCCCTATCAATCACGCTCAGCAACATGCCATTGATCTCATCACGGCGAGAGAGCACCTCGTCCAGATCCATAGAGCCAACCACGGTACGGATATTGGTCAGGCACAGATTGATAACCGCAAAGTCCAGATTGTCGACCTCATAGGCGGCGCGGGCCGCGTCCATGGTTTGCACAAACACCACCGCATCGACGCTAACCATGGCGTTATCTTTGGTGATCACCTCCTGGTTGGGCACATCAATGACACGCTCGCGCATGTTCATTTTGTAGCCAATCTTATCAATAAACGGGATGATGATGTGAAAGCCGGGTTTCAGGGTTTTGATATAACGACCAAAGCGTTGGACCGTATATTCCATGCCCTGATTGACCGTTTTAAAGGCGCTGAATCCAAAGACAACAACCAGGAGCACAATCACTCCAATGGCAAGTTCTGACATAGCATTCTCCATAGGGACGGGTCGGCTTTAATGCCGCCCTATTCCCTTATCTGGCGCCCCCCGGCACGGACAGGATCAGAGTTGTTCGAGCAGGTATTCCGCCGATGAAACGCGGTATTCGCCCGGCTCTTCTATATTAATATGGGTAACTTCACCATTTTTTACAAGTAGCGAAAAGCGTTGACCGCGCCTCCCCATACCAAAACCAGAGCCATCAAAGTCAAGGCCAAGCGCTTTGACAAACTCTCCATTGCCATCGGCAAGCATAGTGATGCTATCTTCTGTGTTTTGGTCTTTTTCCCAGGCATGCATAACAAAAACATCATTCACCGCCGTGCAAACAATACTGTCTACGCCTTTTTCTTTCAGGGCAGCGGCATTGCCTTTATAACTGGGCAAATGCTTGGCGCTGCATGTTGGGGTAAAGGCCCCGGGCAGGGAAAACAGCGCCACGGTTTTTCCTGTAAAAACATCATCCGCACTTTTGGGTTCCGGCCCCCCGGCGCCCCAGGTCATAAAATTGCCACCGGGTACTTTGTCACCAACTTTGATCGCCATGCGATTCTCCTTCTCCAAGCACACAGTTTAGCGCGAGCGTGACAAAAGCGCGACCAAAAACACACACCTCTTGCGTTTTTGGTCCAAAGCCCCAAAATAGAGAATATGCAGAGTGAACATCCATTTGGGCCGCATGCGGGCTATCTTAGCGGTCGTATGTTGATCGCGGCCCCCAATATGGGCGATCCGCGTTTTGCCCGATCGCTGATTTATGTATGTGGTCATTCGGATGAACAGACCATGGGTCTGGTGATCAATCATCCGCTGGAAGGATTGCGCCTGCCGGATCTTTTGGAACAGCTCGACATCAAGAGCGATATTAAGGTGCCGGACCAGCCAGTGCTCTATGGCGGGCCAGTGGAACGCGAGCGTGGCTTTGTGTTGCACAGTCTGGATTTTCGCACCGAAGACGCCACCATGCCGATCTCGGATAAAATTGGCCTGACCGCCTCCAAGGATATTTTGCTGGCGATTAATTCCGACCACCCGCCGCGCCACAGTGCGTTGGCGCTGGGGTTTGCCAATTGGGGGGCCGGCCAGATTGAAGACGAAATGGCGCAAAATGCCTGGCTTACCTGTGATGCCGATGAAGAGCTGATTTTTGATGATGCCTATGGCAGCAAATGGGATCGGGCCATGGCCAAAATCGGCGTTGATCCGGCGCGTTTTGCCGATGTTATGGGCCAGGCATAAATGAGCCAAAACGATGAACAGGCGTTGATTGGCAATGCTGACCAACGCGCCAGCCGCTATCTGGATTCTGTCCAGAACCGGCGCGTTTTTCCCGATTTGGATGCCTTGCATGCGCTGGGTGTGTTTAGCGAAGATTTTCAGCAACACCCGCTCGATGCACAAGAAACTCTGCACATGATGGATGAAATTGGCTCACCCGCCACGGTCGCCTCCAATGGCCCACGTTATTTTGGCTTTGTCATCGGAGCCACTCTGCCCATTGCCGCTGCGGTGGATCGTCTGGCGCAAAGCTGGGACCAGTGCGCGTCATCCCACGTTAATTCACCGGCCGCCGCCGCCATTGAAAAAGCCGCCACCCGGCTGGTCTTGCAAGCCCTGGACCTGCCCCAAAATGCGGCCATTGGCTTTGGCACCAGCGCCACTGCCTGTGGGTTATCCTGTCTGGCCGTTGCCCGGCGCGAATTATTGGCCCGACTAGGCTGGGATGTGGATCAAAACGGCCTGACGGGTGCGCCAAAAATCAGGGTGGTGGTTTCCAAACTGGTACACATTACCATCATCAAGGCGTTGCGCGTTCTGGGCTTTGGATTGCAGAATATCGTTTATGCGCCCGTTGATGATCAGGGCCGTATTGACCCTGAACGACTACCGGTTCTGGATGACCACACTATTTTGTGCCTGCAGGCTGGCGAAGTAAATACCGGGGCGTTTGATCCCTTCATACCCCTGATTGCAACGGCTGGAAAAGCCGGGGCCTGGGTGCATGTGGATGGGGCTTTTGGGTTGTGGGCGCGGGCAAGCCGGGATTTGAGCCCGCTCACCAAAGGCATTGAAAATGCCGACAGCTGGACCACGGACGGCCATAAATGGCTGAACACCCCCTATGACAGCGCCATGGCTATTTGCCGCGATGCCGGCGCGATGGCGGCGTGCATGAATTCGGATGCGGTTTATGCCAGCGCCGAGCCGGATGCGCAGAAAAACCTGACCCTGGAATTTTCCCGAAAGGCACGAGGGATTTCCATTTGGGCGGTACTGCGCACCCTGGGCCGGGACGGGCTGGATCAAATGATCACCCGCCACCATCAACAGGCTCTGCGCCTTGCCGAAGGCCTGCGCGAAGCCGGGATTGAGGTGCTGAACACGGTGGTGCTCAACCAGGTGCTGGCCCSGCTGGACACGGACGAGCACACCTTGGCGCTGGTCAAGGCGGTGCAGGATAATGGGGTTATCTGGTTTGGTGGTACCCGCTGGAATGACCGGGCAGCCTTTCGCCTTAGTGTTTCTTCATGGCGCACGGCGGACGCGGATATCGAAACCGCCATTACCGAGATTAAATCCCGGCTTGGGCAGCTTTAAGCGGGATCAGGGTTGATCCGGGCATAGGTGACATGGTCACGCCATTGCCCGTTTATTTTCAGATAGGATCGCGCCATGCCTTCCTCGGTAAAGTTCACTCGTTCCAGCAGGCCGCGCGAGGGCGCATTTTCAGGAATGCAGGCGGCCTCAACCCGGTGCAGGCGCAATTCGGTATAGGCAAAGGTGCACGCGGCCTCTACGGCGGCACTGATCAGGCCTTGTCTTTGATAGGGCTGRCCGACCCAATACCCCAGACTGGCGGCTTGGGCGACACCACGGCGTACATTGGAAAGATTACAGCCACCAACCATGCGCTCGGTGTCTGCCTTGAAAACCAGAAATGAAAATCCACAYCCCGAAAGACGGTCTTCACCATAGCGACGCAAACGGCGCTTGAAGGCTGACCGGGTCAGCTCGTCCCGGGCCCAGCTTGGCTCCCATGGGGTCAGAAAGTCACGACTTTGGGCGCGAAGGCGTGCCCAATCGTCATAATCTTCCAATTGAGGGTGACGCAGGACCACCCCCATGCCAACGACCTCGCCGCCTGGCAAATCAGAAAAATCAGAACGAAATAGCGCCATCTGGTTATATCCCAAATCCATGCATTGTCATTGAATGCGTATTCTGAAAGGAGAGCAAGTGCGCTTAACTGTGTTTTGCGCCAAAGCGCAGGCGCCCGGCGCGCACATGCCATCCAAAATAAATGCCCAGCGCCGCCATCGCCAGGCCAAACCAGGTCAGGGCATAATCCAGATGGTTATTGGGGATTTCCGCATGGGCYGGAGCCGGCACTGGCCAATCAGGGTAAAGGCGCGGAGCCTCCAGATCCAGAATATAACTTTCCACAACTCTATTGGCGAAAAACGGCGATAGCATTGTTGTCGTATCGGGCCAGTACCATAACCCGTCAGGCTGGTTGGCCGGCGTAAAGCGCCCCACTTTACGCACTGGCTTTAAAATGCCCTGCAATGTCATGGCCTGCCCGGTGCGAGGCAAGCGATAATCCGGCTTTACGATTTTATCAATAAAGCCAAAATCCAAGGCAATGATAATGCCATCATCGCTGATAAAGGGGGCCAAAGCGCGCTGGGCGATCTTGCCATATCTTATGGCATAAAGGGATCGCACCGGCTCGTCGGCGATATGTCCACGCACTTCAACCTTACGCCAGGCAATARCCTTTCCCTGCTTTTTATCGGCCAGTATTTTGACCAAAGGTGTTGGCGGCAGCGCCTGGCCCTGTTCGATCTGTGCCAGCAGGTCCGTCTTCCAGTGCAGCCGTTTAACCTGCCACACCCCCAGCGCCAATAATATTGCCAACACMGGCACAAGCGYCAGGCTGAGGCCAGGAGCAGGCGAAAAGCGGATCATGATTGATTGTCTGTGGGCCCCGACGATCCGGTGCGCCCCTGCACCACATTATTGCGATACATCAGCGCAAACCAGAAGGCCTTGAAAGGCCGCAACACCGACAGAGTYAAAACGGTCGCCAGGGGCAACCATAAAATAATATGCACCCAGAGGGGAGGCTTGAAGGCAACTTCGACCAGTAGCGCTGGAAACACCACCAAAATGCCGACCAGCAAAATTACCACGCTGGCCGGACCATCACCAGCATCTTCATAACGATAGTCCAGGCCGCAACATTCGCATTCATCGGCGAGCTTCAGATAGCCCTTGAAAAGGGCTCCCTCCCCGCATCGCGGGCAGACACACTTAACCCCGGCGCTTATGGGCGAAATATTCGCCTTGTTCATCCAAAAATCACGTAAATAAAGGTGAACAGGAACAGCCATACCACATCAACAAAGTGCCAGTACCAGGCGGCGGCCTCGAGGCCAAAATGCTGTTTAGGCGTAAACCCACCGGCCATCAGGCGGAACAGACAGACCGCCAGAAAAATCGTACCGATGACCACATGAGCACCGTGAAAGCCAGTAGCCATAAAGAACGTAGCGCCATAAAGGTTGCCGGCGAAATGGAACCCCGCTTCGGAATATTCCACCACCTGGAAAAAGGTAAAGCTCATCCCCAGCAAAACGGTCAGCAACAGACCAATTTTAGCGCCTTTACGGTCGTTATGCTGCAACGCATGGTGCGCCCAGGTCACCGTAGTGCCCGAAAGCAGCAGGATCATCGTGTTGACCAAAGGCAAATGCCAGGGATCAAAGGCCTCGATCCCGGCGGGCGGCCAGGTCTCAAAGCCTTGCACGACACCGGCGGCAATGCGGGCCTGATGAAACAGGGCACCTTCGAAGAACATCCAGAACCATCCGACAAAGAACATCACTTCGGAGGCTATAAAGAGGATCATACCATAACGCATGGCCAGTTGAACCACGGGCGTATGATCACCCTCGCGCCCCTCGCGCAGCACATCAGCCCACCAGGCAATCATTGTAAAAATCACCCCAAGCGCCCCAAGGACGGCGATCCAGGGAGTGCCTGCGGGAATGCCAAACAAGCCCTTCATCCAAATCACGCCGCCGAAGGTAAGCAAAAAAGCGGATATGGCCCCGACAATGGGCCATGGGCTTGGATTCACAAGATGATAGTCATGTTCAATCGCGTGGCTAGACAAGGTTGCCCCCTATGGGTCTCTTTGAGGAATCAATCCCCGGTAAACACATAACAGCCAAGTCATAGCTGTCTCTTAAAGCTGCGGCAACCAGCCGCCATGGTCCTAGTGCAAACTTTTCCCGCTATCGGTTTTAAGGCTCGCACTCTTTTTTGGTTCTGCGCTCTCTTTTTCAAAAAACGTGTAAGACAGCGTGATCGTCTTGATATCATCCAAACGCGGATCGTCGGCAATTTCCGGCGAAACAAAATAAATCACCGGCATGTCCACACTTTCGCCAGGTTGCAGGGTCTGTTCAGTAAAACAGAAACATTCCAGCTTGACGAAATACACTCCCGCCTTTTGCGGTGTAATATTATAGCTGGCCATGCCCGTTATCGGCTTGTCTGAATGATTGACTGCACGATATTTCGCCAGGCTGTTCTCACCAATATGGATTTTCTGTTCCAGCTGTTCGGGACGAAACTCCCAGTCCAGCCCATGGGCCACGGTGGCGTCAAAGCGGATGGTGACCATACGGTCCAGCACTTCGTCTGCGCCAACATCCGCCGTTTGCGTAGTACCACCATAGCCGGTGACCTTGCAGAAAATATTATAAAGCGGCACCGAGGCATAACCAGCCCCCACCATGGCCAAAGCCAAAGCGGAAAAGCCGATCAGAAACCGCTTGTTTCGTGAGGATTTATCAGGAGATTGAGGCATTGATATTCTCGTGTATGCGGATCAGCGTGACCACAAAGGCCAGCGCACTAAAGGCGGCAAGACCCAGCCCGATAGCAATATTACGATTGCGCCGGGCGGATTTTTGCGCCTCGGTAGGGGTGATATATTCGATTTTTTCGTTGCTCATAAGCCACTTCCGATGATGATGCCCTTATACAACCCCAAGCCATGTTCCGCCAAAAGGGCTGAAAACAAGGCAAACAGATACAGAATGGAAAACCCGAACAAATCACGGGCCGCCTTGTCACCCTTGCGCACCTCATAAAGGTCTGCTCCTCCGGCGGCGGCTTCCTCATCTCCATCACCAGCGCGGCTGCGCAATACACGAACGGACAGCGCCACAAAGGCCAGGCTGAGCACACCAGCAACCACGGCATAGAGCAGGCCACCAAGGCCCGTCACGGCCGGTGCCAGCGCCATGGCGCTTAGCGCCAGCGTGTAGAACATAATCTGACGACGGGTCACTTTGGCACCGGCCACCACAGGTAACATCGGCACACCGGCTTTTTCATAATCGCCAGCCTTATAGAGCGCCAGCGCCCAGAAATGCGGGGGTGTCCAGAGAAAAATAATGCCGAACATAATGACAGCATTCATATCCACACTGCCGGTGGCAGCAATCCAGCCGATCATGGGCGGAAATGCTCCGGCGGCACCACCAATAACGATATTGTGCGGCGTATGGCGTTTCAGCACCATCGTGTAAATCACGGCATAAAAGAAAATCGTAAAGGCCAGAAACATGGCCGCCATATAGTTAGCCGCCGCCCCCAGGCTTACCACCGAGATTACGGCCATAATCAGACCAAAGGCCAGCGCAGAGCGCCCGCGCACCCGGCCCGATGGAATGGGGCGCAATTTGGTGCGGCGCATTTTAGCGTCAATATCGGCATCGAACCACATGTTCAACGCGCCAGAAGCCCCAGCCCCCAGCGCAATGGCAAAGACCGAGACCAGCGCCAGAATGGGGTTCATGTCCGCAGGGGCAGCAACAAGACCAACAAACGCGGTGAAGACCACCAAGGACATCACCCTCGGCTTCATCAACTGGATGAAATCACGGGGCTCTGCCAAATCATGGCCCGCTGTGTATGTCAGTCCTGTATCACTCACAGTCTTACCTCAAAAAGCGTAAGCCCCCGCATGGGTTATATTGCCGGGGCCAATGCGTGCCCTTATTTAATGACAGGCAGTTTTTCAAACTGGTGGAAAGGCGGTGGAGAGGACAAAGTCCATTCCAGCGTATCGGCACCTTCACCCCAGGGATTGGCGACACCGGGACGGCGGCGCACAAAGGCCTCGATCAGCACGATTATGAAAACAGCAAGCCCGGCCATGGAAACCAGATTGCCCATGGAGGATACATGGTTCCAGAAGGCAAAGGCGTCCGGGTAATCGATATAACGTCGCGGCATGCCTTGCAGGCCCAGAAAGTGCTGAGGAAAGAAGATCAAATTCACGCCGATAAAGGTAAGGGTGAAGTGAATTTTACCCAGCATTTCATTATATTTCAGGCCGGTCATCTTCTCGAACCAGTAATAAAAGCCCGCAAAAATACCAAAGGTCGCGCCCATAGAGAGGGTGTAATGGAAGTGAGCCACCACATAATAGGTGTCGTGCATGGCAATATCGACCCCGGCATTGGCCAGAACCACGCCCGTGACCCCACCAATAGTGAAGAGGAAGATCAGGCCCAGTGCAAACAACATCGGGGTTGGGAACACAATGGAACCGCCCCACATGGTGGCAATCCACGAGAAGATTTTAATGCCGGTTGGCACGGCAATCACCATGGTGGCCGCAATAAAGTACGCTTTCAGATCAACCGGCATGCCCACGGTATACATGTGGTGCGCCCAGACGATAAAGCCGACAAAGCCAATGGCAACCATGGCATAAGCCATGCCCAGATAACCAAAAATATGCTTGCGGCTGAAGGTCGAAATTATGTGGCTGATTATGCCAAAGGCCGGCAGGATCATGATGTACACTTCGGGGTGACCAAAGAACCAGAAGAGATGCTGGAACATGATCGGATCACCGCCACCGGCAGGATCAAAGAAGGTCGTGCCAAAATTGCGATCGGTCAACAGCATGGTAATCGCCGCCGCCAATACCGGCAAAGCCAGAAGCAGCAAAAAGGCGGTGACCAGAATGGACCATGCAAACAGCGGCATTTTGTGAATGGTCATGCCCGGGGCGCGCATGTTGAAAATGGTGGTGATAAAATTGATTGCCCCGAGGATCGAGCTGATCCCGGCAAGGTGCAAGGCAAAAATCGCCAGATCCATACTCGGCCCAGGGTGCCCAATGGTGGAAGACAATGGAGGATACGCTGTCCAGCCGCCACCAAAGCCGTTCTCACCGGCAGCCCCTGGTACAAACATTGATGCCACCAGTAATGCCAGCGCAAAGGGTAACAGCCAGAATGAGATATTATTCATCCGGGGAAAGGCCATATCCGGCGCGCCGATCATCAACGGCACAAACCAGTTGCCAAAACCGCCGATCAGCGTGGGCATCACCAGAAAAAATACCATGATAAGACCATGGCCGGTGACAAACACATTATAGGTTTGTGCGGAAGAAAAATACTGAATTCCCGGCTCTGCCAGCTCAAAGCGCATGGCCCAGGAAAGGCCCCCACCGACCAGGCCGGAAATAAAACCAAAAATGATATACAGCGTACCGATATCCTTGTGGTTGGTAGAAAACAGCCAACGAGTAATAAAGCCTGGCTTATGCTCGTCGTGGGCTACAGCTTGAACAGTCATTCTTTTCCCCGGACTCTAATTGGCTGACGCCAGTTTGGCGCCTTCAAGCGCGTTATAAGAAGCATATTCCGCCTGTGTTTTTACGAACCAGGCATCATAGTCGGCTTGAGGCAGCACATGAATTTCGATTGGCATAAAGGCATGGCGCTTGCCACATAACTCAGAACACTGGCCATAATAAATGCCAGGCTCATCCACCTTGAACCAGGTTTCATTTAACCGTCCCGGTACCGCATCAATTTTAACGCCAAAGGCCGGCATGGCAAAACTGTGCAACACATCAGTGGCCGTAACCACAACCCGAACAATTTTCCCGGCTGGAACCACCATGGGATTATCCACACCCAGCAGGCGCGGCTTGCCCGCAGCCTTGGCCTCATCCGCATTCAGCATGATCGAGGAATAACTTAGCGTTTTGTCGGGATCACCGGCTGGATCGGTATATTCATAATCCCAATACCATTGCGAGCCGACCGCCTTAACCGTCAAATCTGCATCGGGGATCACATCCTCAAGATATAGCAGGCGAAACGAGGGCACCGCGATGATCACAAGAATCAGTACTGGCACCAGGGTCCAGACCACCTCAACCACACTATTATGGCTGAACCGCATGGGTTCCGGGTTGGCCTTGCGGTTGAAACGGATGAAAATATACAACATCAACAGCGTCACAATCACCACAATGGCGGTAACGATAGGCATTAGCCAAAGGTTGTGAAAAATATGAATTTGACGGGCGACTTCGGTAGCCGCAGGTTGAAAACCAAAAGCTTTATCTTGTGGAACATGCTGCGGTAAATCCGCAAAAGCCGGCAAAGCCGTCAGAGTCAGAAAAAGACTAGCGGTAAATTTTGACAGGAAACGCATCCTACCCTCATATACTGGTGCCCGGAAGATGATGGCAGAAGGCCCACACCCCCCCGGCGTGATCGACATGGGACACCTTGTCGCAGAGTCTCCCCCGGTTTTGCAAGGTCAATTTCAGCATTACCGTATATTCACTCGCGTTTTTTGCACTTTTATGCTATTTATTTTGGGCACACCCACATAAAACAAGCCGATTCAATGGGTAGCATACGCAGGTGTATTGAGTTCGTAATCCAACAATATAATCTAGGAGAGGCTCAATGAATACAATTTCAAAAATCCTTGCTGGCTTAGGCGCTTACCTGCTTGCAACGCTCCCTGCAACGGCTGCCAATATATCCATTGGCCAGAGTCTGAGCTCTTCTTGTTTTGACGAAGCGACATGGGGGAGTAGTAACCTTCAGGCTTTGGAAGTGTGCAATCGGGCTATAGATGAAGAATTACTGATTACAAAAGACCTGGCCGCTACCTATGTTAATCGCGGTATCGTCAAGGCCAACCGTGGCGATATAGAAGGCGCATTGGACGATTATGAAACCGCGTTAAAAATTAAACCAAACCTGGGTGATGCACTTGCAAACATGGGTTCAGCCTATTTGTACGCTGAACGTTATGAAGACGCCCTGGGTAAATTGGCTCAGGCTTTAAGTTATGACAACCTGGCCAAACCCTCTCATGTTTATTTTAACATTGCCATTGCTCAGGAAGGCCTTGGCAATACCAAAGAAGCCTATCTGAATTTCAAAAAAGCTGCCGAGCTAAACCCCAAATGGCCTTGGCCACGCGATGAGCTGAAACGCTTTACGGTTAGCGCGCAACAGTAACGCGCTTGGTTGACGGTTTAGGGTCCAAACTCATTCAAATGGTTTGGACCCTAGGGCTAATGGTGTGATCAGTCTTTATTGGCAAAGCTCTGTAGCCAGTTCAAACTGTGGCACAGGACGCGTGACTTTGCTCATAGGCACATAGCTGATCTCTATTTCCTTGTCATTTTGCCGGACCAGCAAACGAAATGGCTTTGCAAGGTCGGTTGCCGGATCGATATATTTTATAAACACCTGTCCGTCGCGAAGGCCTGCCGCATACGCTGCGCCTTTTGGATCAACGCCTTGGATGATGCCAGCCAGCCGACTTTCTCTGGCCTGATAACCATAATCCAGCGTCCCAAGATTGCGAATGGTTTTGACTAAACACGGCGAAAATAATCGGTCTGGAACATCTATGGTTTCCCCGGTTTTCACCACGGCCTCTAAGTCTTTCGATATATCCACCCCGGTTTTTGCCATAATGGCCTGTTGCAGCCGTTTAGGCGTAAAAGGTAAAGCCTTGTCACCATTAGCTTTGGAGAGCAGGTTTTCCTTGATCATGGCGTGCAACACATCAAGCAATGTAAACCGTCCATCGCTGGCAGCCGATATTTCTGCATCCCATTTCAGCGCCAACAACATGCCACGCTGGTAGGGTAGCTGGCCAATCTCAGCGACAGTCCAAAACTTTTCTGTAATGCTTTTGTTTGAGGCGTTACGGTAAGGCGAAAACCAATAAGTCCTCAATATTTTATTCAGGCGATCAGCATAACCCTGATCATCAATCATGCCGCCTGCACGCAGGATTTTTCCGGTATAATAGTCCGTAAACCCTTCACTGAACCAATAAAGGCTTGGCCCCAGACCTTTGGCAACAGACATGGAACCAACTTCACCCGGCAGCCATTCATGCAAAAATTCATGACTTAAGACGTTTTGTAATTGCGCCAGAGTAGCATCCGACGAAGCATAAGTGGCAAAGGAATTGGTCAGCCCTGTGCCCCCAATACTGCCGCTAGCACTGGCATCTTGCATCAAGGTCACAGTGAAGTGCTTAAAAGGCTGGTTTTGCCACAGTGCCATTCCTGCGCTTAAGGTCTGGCGCAAGGACTGCACAACTTCGTCGTCAGAGAATGCCCATGCCCCACGAAGGGCCAGATTTAACGTCGCACCGCCGATATTTTCCTGCCTAAGGCGTACATCGCCAGCCACAAAGACGGCCTGCTTAAAACTGGAAACCTGCAAGAGTTCTGGTTCCTGCCTGGCTTTGGTAGAAAAACTGGAGGTAAATTTCCAATCCGGTGGAAAGTTTCGCCATTCAAACGAGATCAAACGCTCAGGTGTTTCCTCATCTGCTTCCCCACTGTCGTTTCCATATTCGGGGATGACAAAGACGTTTGATCCGATGAAATGGACATAGTCTGCCGTCAATTGCGGCCGATAAAGCGCACCTCCGTAGGGAAGTGGCGGACTGTCCATTGGGTGAATAACGCTATAGGTGAGCGTTATTGGAACACCGGGTTCATGCGTTAGCAAATAAATGTGGGGCGTGTCTGTTTCATGCAATTGAGCCTTGCCCTTGCTCACCCGCAGTGCGCGGATGTCTTCCCACAGATTTTCCTGTCCGGCCCAGTGATTGGGCAGTATAATTGTGGTTGTCCCATCCGCATCACCCAAAAAAGAAACCGCAATTGCCAATCCCTTGGCCGGGTCCCCTGCACGCGGAGAAACCGCATAGTGCAAGGCCTCTGGCTTTTCATTGTCCTGCGCGAAAGCAGGCCAATTCCCCATCAATACCGTTAAAAATAAAATGCCTGCTGTTAAGCGCATTCCTATTACCTCGTTCTGTTATCCAAGTATTTTATCTCATAGCACCACCAGTAATGAAAAAGAAAAAATGCGCAGCAAAGACAGCAGCAAAAGACAGGTGACGCGCCAGCACTTATGTCCTAATTACGGGGTATGACTCACCCAGTATTTGACCAGACCGATCTGGATCTTGCGCAAGCAAGCTCCCTGACTGAAAATGCCCTTCAGGGCGCTGATGATGGCGAAATGTTCGCCGAGCGCAGCGTTTCGGAGAGTTTTGTATTTGATGACGGGCGTCTGAAAAATGCCAGCTATGACGCCACACTCGGCTTTGGCCTGCGGCGGGTAACGGGTGAAAAAACCGGCTATGCCCACTCGACCGAGCTTAGCCCTGCCGCCATGAAACGTGCTGCCAATGCTGTCCGCGCCGCCGATGGCGGGGCCAGTGGTATCTGGGCCGATGGCCCGACGCGCACCAATGCGGTGCTTTATGGCGATGCTGACCCGGCTGATTCGCCTGGCTTTACCGAGAAAACGGAATTATTGGCGCAAATCGACGCCTATGTGCGTGCGCAGGATGCGCGGGTTATTCAGGTCAGCGCCAGCCTGGCCGGCGAACAGCGCCAAATCTCTATTCTGCGCCCGGGCATGGACCCGGTGTTTGATTGCCGCCCTTTGGTTCGGATTGGTGTTGCGGTCACGGTCGAGGAAAATGGCCGACGCGAAAATGGCCATGCCGGTGCCGGTGGACGCACCACATACGAACAATGGATCACCCCGCAAAGCTGGAAAAACCTGGCCGATGAGGCCTTGCGTCAGGCTTTGGTCAATTTACAGGCTGTGGACTGTCCGGCGGGCGAAATGGACGTGGTGCTAGGCCCCGGCTGGCCCGGTATTTTGCTGCACGAAGCCATTGGCCACGGGTTGGAAGGCGATTTTAACCGCAAGGGCGAAAGCGCTTTTTCAGGCAAGATTGGCGAGCGCGTGGCCGCCAAGGGCGTCACCGTCATAGATGACGGCACCATTGCAGAACGGCGCGGCTCGCTGACCGTGGATGATGAAGGCACGCCAACCCGCGCCACAACCCTGATCGAGGATGGCATACTGGTTGGCTATATGCAGGACCGGCAAAACGCCCGCCTGATGGGCATGGAGCCGACGGGCAATGGCCGGCGAGAAAGCTTTTCCTGTCCGCCTTTACCCCGCATGACCAACACCTTCATGCAAAACGGCGAGCATGACCCGGATGAAATTCTGGCCTCCTTGAAAGACGGTATTTA